>JAZRZS010000093.1:0-3785 GCA_045601505.1 Acutalibacteraceae bacterium | reverse complement strand
CAACGGCAAGCTCATCGGTTCTGCACAGCGCGTTCCCGTTCCGACCGGTTCTACAACTCTTCTCGTAGCTGTTGTTAAGGGCAAGGATATCACTAAGGAAGGCATCAATGCTGCTATGAAGGCTGCTTCTTCTGCTTCCTTCGGTTACACCGAAGAGCAGCTCGTTTCTTCCGATATCATCGGTATCACCTATGGTTCTCTCTTCGATGCAACTCAGACAATGGTTGCTAAGATTGATGATGACACCTATCAGGTACAGGTTGTTTCTTGGTATGACAACGAGAACTCTTACACAAGCCAGATGGTTCGTACTATTAAGTACTTCGCTGAACTTGCATAAGAAATAAAAACACAAAAAACGCTCTGCCACTAGCAGAGCGTTTTTTCTTTATATCCTTACTTCCTGCTCTATCATCAAAAGGCGGTTGTATTTTGCGGTGCGTTCGCTTCTTGCGGGAGCGCCTGTTTTTATTCGTGTTGCGTTAAGCGCAACTGCCAAATCGGCTATACTGGTATCTTCCGTTTCGCCCGAACGGTGTGACACTACAATTTGATAACCGTGATGTTTTGCAAGTTTTATTACATTAACCGTTTCTGTTAGTGTGCCTATTTGATTAGGCTTTATGAGTATGCTGTTTGCAGCTTTACACGTTAATCCTTTTTTAAGCCGTTCTTCGTTTGTAACAAACAAATCGTCTCCTACTAATGCTACATCGTTTGAAAGGACATCGGTCATTCTCTCCCACCCTGCCCAGTCGTTTTCGCCAAGTCCGTCTTCTATCGATATTATCGGATATTTTTTTATAAGGTCTTTGTACCAAGCAATCATTTCGGCGCTGTCTAATTCCTTTTGGCGTTTAGGCATTTTATATTTTCCATCGCCCTGCCACCATTCACTTGCAGCTACATCCAATGCTACTTTAATTTCTTTTTCGTAACCCGCTTTTTTTATAGCCTCTAAAATGAGTTCTATTGCGGCTATATCATCAGGCAGGTTGGGCGCAAAACCGCCCTCGTCCCCAACGCCCGTAGAGAGCGAACGCGAGTTTAACATTTTGCCTAAGACGTGATAAACCTCGCTACAGATACGCACACCGTCCTGTAGGTTGGAAACGCCGATAGGGACAATCATAAATTCCTGTATATCGATGTTATTCGCAGCGTGTGCGCCGCCGTTTAATATATTCATCATCGGCGTTGGAATCCAACTTCCTGAAAAACCGCCGATGTATCGATAAAGCGGCATTCTATGCGACATTGCCGCCGCCTTACAAACAGCAAGGGATACTGCAAGTATTGCATTTGCGCCAAGACGGGATTTATTTTCTGTTCCGTCAAGACGACACAGCGTTTTGTCTATTCTTCCCTGTTTGGCGGCGTCAAAACCGTAAAGTGCCTTGTTAATTTCGTTATTGATATTACCGACTGCTTTTATAACACCGCGTCCGTTATATCTTGTTTTATCACCGTCACGCAGTTCATGGGCTTCATACTCTCCCGTTGATGCGCCGGACGGTGACATAGCAAAACCGTATGAGCCATCCTCAAGTTCTACCCTTGCGGCTACTGTAGGGTTGCTTCTTGAATCTAAAAGTTGATAACCTGTGATATTTACAATCTTTGTTTTCATTTTATTCCCTCCGAAATTATTGTGCCTTTTTTAATACGAAATATAAAATAAAAAAAATTAGTTTTTTGCTTTTAATTTTATAATGTTTATGTTATAATATTTATAATTATGGACATTGGGGGATTTTTCGATGAATGATGGCACTCGCGGCAACAACTTAATAGCCGGTCGCAACGCCGTTTTAGAGGCTATTCGTGGCGGTCGGGAAATTGACAGACTCCTTATTTGCCACGGAACAGAGGGTGGCTCTTTGACGGCAATTATTGCCAAGTGTAAACAAAGGGGTATTCTTATAAAAGAGGTTTCTCCGCAAAAGATGGATTATCTATGTGGCGGCGCTGTGCATCAGGGCGTTGCTGTTATGATTGCATCGCACGAATACTGCGAAGTAGCGGATATTTTAAACCTTGCAAAAGAACGAAACGAAGCGCCTTTTATTGTTATTTGTGATGAAATTGAAGATCCGCACAATTTAGGCGCCATTATCCGCACGGCAGAGGCTGGCGGCGTTCACGGAATTATTATTCCCGAAAGACGAAGTGCATCTCTTAATATGACGGTTGCAAAATCCGCATCGGGCGCACTTGAATATATGAAAGTTGCACGTGTTACTAATATTCCAAATACTATTGACTCGCTTAAATCGCAAGGTGTTTGGGTATTTGGCGCTGATATGGATGGGGCTGACAGACATTCATTCGATTTTACATCACCCTGTGCTATTGTTATTGGGAACGAGGGCAAGGGTATTGGACGACTTGTTGCAAAAAAATGTGACGGTATTGTAAGTCTGCCGATGTATGGCAAAATCAACTCGCTAAATGCATCTGTTGCCGCAGGAATTTTAATTTATGAAGTTGCAGACCAGCGACATAAATAATTATGGGGGAAGTAAGAATATGGGACTGTTTTCTAAAAAGCATAAAAAATCATATTATGATTACTCTTACATAAACGATAAAAACATCGGTTATCCTATACTTGACGATGAGGGAATTATTCCCATCGGAATGCGTACCGACATTAACTTTGCACCACACGCGCTGACGGCTGACGAAGTTAAGGGCAACGAACCTATTGAGCCTGTTACAGATATTCCTATGGAATCTGCAGGTGAATCGCTTTACAAACGCATGATAGATGCGCAGCGCGAGGAAAAGGACGAAACCCACGTTGAATCTGAAAAGGTTAAGGAAGAAACCGAGTCCTTGCTTTCGCGTTGTTTACAGTTTACAGAGGGACAAAAACCTGCTGAGGAAAGTGAGCCCCTTTATAAACTTGACAGTATTGAAGATATTATTGCCGAAGCCGAAAAACGTGCTGAGCAACGCGTTAACAGCATTTATAACAAAACTGAAGAACTGCACACCGAACCTGTTATTGCACCTGTAACAGAAGAAACACGCGAGGCTGTTTCACATTCTTATGACCTGCCCGAACAGACAGACATATCGGTTGAGTCGGCAGAAGAAAATAAACTCGGTGAAGACAAAATCACCGAAGAACCTGTTTTTGAGGAACCTGTTTCTTTCGAAGACATACAGGAAGAGAATATTGAAAAAACACAGGTTATAAATTTATCCACAGAACCCGAAACTATTACAATGGTTCACGAGACCGAGGTTAAAAACTATCAATACAGATTTGCGGATGAGGAAATAGAAGAGCCTGAAACCGCAGATGAAAGTACTATACCTTTTACGGCACTGAATAACGACAACATTTCGTCTTTTACAAAAGATATTAAGTCCTCTATCGAAGAAAATTATGACGATGAAGATTACTATGACGAACTTGAAGATGACGATAACATCATTTTTGACGATTATGAAACCGTAGAAGACGCGCAACGTATTCGTAAAAACCTTAAGAGCAAAAATGCTGTGATTGGTTTGAGAACTGCATTTACGGCAATTATTGCAGGTTGTATGCTCTTATTGTTTATGCCTTTTATGGCAGAATTTAAAGCACAGTATGCTGATATATTTGCCATTGCAAATGTTGCCTTAACGGTTACAGCAGCAATTATAAACTTTGATATCTTTAAAAGTTTTGCATTGCTTTTCGGCAAACGTGCCGATACCGATTTATCACTTGCACTTTGCACTATCGTTTCGGTAGTTTACGGCATTTACTCTGTTGTGAGCGGGGATTT
>JAZRZS010000092.1:0-9146 GCA_045601505.1 Acutalibacteraceae bacterium | reverse complement strand
GCGCGGTCTGGGGAAACCCCATCACGCAGGGTAACGATGCCTATAACCTCTCGGTTAACCATACATGTGATGTTGGGCGGAAAGAGTGAATAGGGCTCGTCTGCCGCCTGCAGAAGACCAATAACATCGGCTTCATACGCGTAAAGCGCAAGGGCGTTGCCAAGACGCGAGGTTTCAATATATTCCCCCGGCGTATCTATAAGCCAGTCGCCGTAACCGACATATTGGGTTTTTTTGTAAGCAATACTATCTCCGCGCAGAGCCTGTGTCAGCGTGGTTTTACCAGCACCGCTTCGCCCCATAAGCATAAGTTTACGCATATCAGGTTTTGGTAATTTCGCAAACCGAGAACCCAAGTTTTTCCCGTGCGTAGTCAACAACAGCGTTAAGGGAAGCCTCAACTTGTGAAACGGTACCTGTCACAATAACTGTGCCGCTAAAGCGGTCGACAAATCCCAAAACCGCGCCCGATGCCTTAATGCAGATATCACCCGCAATAATGGCGGTTTCGCTCGGGCTTAAGGTTAAAATGCCTATAGCAGAGTGGCTGTAATCAACCGCAGGGTCTAAACCGAGTTTTTGATAAAGCACCTCATCGGGATTGGCAACAATATGTGCTAAAGTAATCTGTTTACCGGGGACGAGTTCTTGAATGATGCGTGTCTTGTCACCCGACATTTGTTCAAAATTCATCGGTTTAACCTCCTATCTTAGCTATAAGACCGTACGACTGTACGATTTTTAAAAGCTGTTGCATTTTTTCGTTTTCTGGTGGAACAAGGTGAGAAAGGGAATATTCTCTACCAAGTCCCGCGTACTTATCCTGTCCTATGCGGTGGTATGGAAGAATGTGCATTTCCTTGACACCGGGGAGCCGACTTGCAAACCGTGCAATAGCACCAATTTCCTCCTCTGTATCGTTGAAGGTGGGGATAACGGGTGTGCGAATTGTAAGGTTAGCGCCGCTTTTAGCAATGCGCTCGGCGTTTTCCAAAATAAGTTCGTTAGGCTGTCTTGTGAATTCCTTATGTTTAATACTGTCCATATGCTTGATATCCATAAGGCAATAATCAAGGTGGGGAAGCAATTTTTCGATTTTTCCGAAAGGCGCACAAGCGGTGGTTTCGATAGCGGTGTTTATACCGTTTTGTTTTGCCGCCTCTAAAAGTGCTGCCGCAAAGTCGGCTTGGAAGAGCGCCTCACCGCCCGAAAGGGTAAGACCGCCTCCGCTTCGCCTGTAATAAATGCGGTCGCGTTTAACCGTCTCTATAATCTCGCCTACCGTTACATCACGGCCAACTGTTTTGGTCTTTCCCGCAAGTGTCAACTCCTCGAACTCATACGACTGTGATTCGGGGTTGCAACACCAACGGCAACGAAGAGGGCAACCCTTGAGAAAAACAATAGTGCGGATGCCCGGTCCGTCATGTACGGAAAAACGCTGAATGTCGAAAATTCTTCCCGTAACATTCAGAATGTCCGCCATTAAAATCCTCCCTGCTCGGTACGGTTAATAATGTCTTCCTGCAAAGAGCGTGAAAGCGTTGTAAAGAGTGCGCTGTAACCCGCAACACGAACAACAAGCGAACGATATTTGTCGGGATTCTTCTGTGCATCACGCAAGGTTTCGCGGGAAACAACATTGAACTGCATATGACTGCCCTTTTGGTCGAAGAATCCACGAACGAGCGAAATGAAACTTTCGATTCCGCTGTCACCCGCAAGTGCGGACGGATGGAACTTCATATTATAAAGCGTTCCGTTGGATGCAATGAAGTGGTCAAGCTTAGAAACCGAGTTTGCCGCAGCGGTCGGTCCGTTGACATCGCGTCCTGCAGCAGGGGAAACACCGTCTGCAATAGGTGTGAACGCAAGACGTCCGTCAGGTGTGGCACCTGTCTGTGCGCCGAGCGGAACATTGGCAGAAACAGGGTAAAGACCTGCTTGATAAACGCCGCCACGTGGGTTTTTGTATTTTTCCACAGGCTTTGTGTAGGTGTATGCGATATCACGTGCGAACATATCAATTTCTTTAATGTCGTTTCCAAACTTAGGCAAAGCCTCAATTTCAGAAAGCAAAGCATCATAACGGGATTTCTGTTCGGGTGTGCATTTACTTGCCTTAACTACATTATATATATTATGTATGTCGTCTTCGGTTAATTTCTTGCCCGAATTTATAAGTTCACGTGCAACCTGACCTGTCAGTTTTTCTGCCATATGGGCATCAAGGTCGCGTCCAAAGTTGCAGTCGAGCGCCTGTTTAAATTCCTCAAGCGTTAGTTTTTTATCTTCAAATACGAGTTTGCGTACAGCCCACAGCGCATCTGCCATATTAGCAATACCAAAACCTTGCGGTCCTGTAAAGTTGTATATAGCGCCGCCTTCCTGTGCGCTCATTCCGCGTCCTATGCAGTCCTCAATCATAGAAGACTCAAATGGAAGCGGACAACGCTCAGCATGGGCAATATCAATAGCGTTGTCGGCGTTAACCATAAGCTCAATAAAATATTCGGTCTGCTTTTTGTAAGCGTCATAAAACTGTTCAAAGGTCTTGAAGGACGAAAGTTCGCCCGTTTTAACACCAACCTGAACGCCCTTGTCAACGCCGTTGGAGAATACCATTTCAAGCGGACGGCACATATTAAAGAATGCTGCGTCATGCCAACCGTCTGTCTTGCCCGATTTTTGCGGTTCAACACAGCCGATAATGTTGTAATCTCTTGCATCCTCAATGGTAAGTCCGCGGCTTTGAAGTGCGGGAACAATAACTTCATCATTGTAATATGCGGGAAGACCAACACCTGTACGGGTAAGTTTTGCCGCTTTTACAAGAAATTCGTGCGGTGTGCCGTTCCAAACGCGAACAGAGAACGAGGGCTGTGGAAGCAACACATGCATAGTAGCCTCAATGCACATAAACGAAAGGTCGTTGGTGGCATCGTTGCCGTTCTTGTCCTGTCCACCTGCAATAAGGTTTTGGAACATACTGTATCCTGCAAAACCTGCGGCAGATTCGGCGTCACGCACCTTGCTCATATCGTTGAGTTTAATCCAAACGCAGTCAATAAGCTCCTGCGCTTCCTCGCGCGTAATTTTACCCGCATCCATATCTCTTTTATAATAAGGATACATATATTGGTCAAATCGTCCGGGCGAGATGGAGTGTCCGCTTGATTCAACCTGTAAAAGCATCTGCACAAACCAGAAAGACTGACAAGCCTCATAAAAACTGGTGGCAGGACCTTTTGGTACGCGAGCGCAGTTCTCGGATATTTTAAGAAGTTCTGCTTTGCGAACGGGGTCAGATTCCTTTTCTGCCATTTCTTTAGCAAGAGCGCTGTAACGCTGTGCAAAAACAATTGCAGCTTCGCAGCTTATAATGACTGCGTTAAGGAAGTGGTGGCGGCGAGAATAATCCGCATCGGTAACCGAAAGCGCAGACAGAGCGCGTGCTGCCTCCATCTTAATACCGTCAAAACCGATTTCCAAAACCTTGCCGTAGTTAACAGTAACATGTCCAACACCGTTATAATAATAGTTGCCGGGAGTGAAAATGTTATGTTCAACAGCCAAATGCGCCTCAGGCGACATATAAGCCGCCGCAAGTTCGCGGTTGGTTTTGCCCTTCCAATATTTATAAACCTCACGCAAAGTTGCCTTAGATTCCTCAGATATACGGAACGGGTCAGCAGCGCGGGTTTCAATAGTGTCAAACTCTTCTTCTAACCATTCAAAAGAATATTCGGGGAAGACCTGGCAGCTGCGTGACTTCTTGGTGGCACTTCCAACAACCAATTCATTAGGACGAATGGTTACGGGAATGTTTTCAAGAATGTGGTAGAAAGCAAGTGCACGGCGCAGAATCATCGGCTGGTCTTCTGTCTGTTTGTAAGACTCGGTCAAAAGTACTGCGCGGTCAACCTCAATCTCAGGAAAAGTGCTAAAAAGCGCTTCCTTTAATTTATCTATTCTTTCGGATTTTTTTATATCCCCTGTGTAAAATTCACTCATGTGGATACCTCCCGATAATAATCTACACTAATTTTACCCTAAAACCACATAAAAGTCAATAGAAAACAAATAAAAAAACAGAAAAAATAACACAAAACCAAAAATTTTTGATAAATTTATAGGGAATTGTTGAGTTGTGAGATTTAGAGAAAATAAAAAAATAGGGACAAGGAATAAATAGTGTAAAAAAAGTGTTGACAAAACAGGTTTGATATATTATAATGAATCGGTCCCTGACAAATGGCGGTATAGCTCAGTTGGCTAGAGCATTCGGTTCATACCCGGAGTGTCGTTGGTTCAAGTCCAATTGCCGCTACCAGGCCCGGTGGTCAAGAGGCCTAAGACACCGCCCTTTCACGGCGGTAACACGGGTTCGAATCCCGTCCGGGTCACCAAAACGAAAATACCACACCAAGAGGTGTGGTATTTTTATTTTTATCAAAAACAGGCATTCGAAAAGGAGGGAGCGACAGCGGAAGAAAACAGTTCGGTGAACTGTTTTTGCCGACATGGGCGTGTAGGCGCGTTGCGCCGTAGCGAATCCCGTCCGGGTCACCAAAAATCCCGTTCTCGTAAGAGGGCGGGATTTTTACTTTTTCACTCTTCACTTTTCACTCTTCACTAAATTTACATTCGGGATTTTTGGAAAGTAATAAGTAAGAGTGAAGAAGTGAATAGGTTTCACCGCCGTAGCGAATCGCGCCCAACAAAAAAGGACTTGGATTTCTCCGAGTCCTTTAATCGTTATTGAACGGAAGAGGAAAACCCTCCCCTATAAATATATTTACTTACTCAGCGCCTCTTCAATAGCAACTGCACAAGCAACGGTGGCGCCAACCATCGGGTTGTTACCCATACCGATAAGTCCCATCATCTCAACGTGAGCAGGAACAGAAGAAGAACCTGCGAACTGAGCGTCTGAGTGCATACGTCCCATTGTGTCGGTCATACCGTAGGAAGCGGGACCAGCAGCCATATTGTCGGGGTGGAGAGTACGACCTGTACCGCCGCCCGAAGCAACAGAGAAGTAGTTTTTGCCCTGTTCGGTGCATTCTTTCTTGTAAGTACCTGCAACGGGGTGCTGGAAGCGGGTGGGGTTGGTAGAGTTACCCGTGATGGAAACATCAACGCCCTCTTTATGCATAATAGCAACGCCCTCGCGAACGTCATTTGCGCCGTAGCAGTTAACCTTTGCACGAAGACCTGTTGAATAGGCTTTACGGAAAACTTCCTTAACCTCGCCTGTGTAGTAATCCATCTCGGTTTCAACATAGGTAAATCCGTTGATACGGGAAATTATCTGTGCGGCATCTTTGCCAAGACCGTTAAGAATTACGCGAAGCGGTTTTTTACGAACCTTGTTTGCCTTTTCGGCAATACCGATAGCGCCCTCTGCTGCGGCAAAAGATTCGTGACCTGCGAGGAAAGCAAAGCATTCGGTTTCTTCTTCAAGCAACATTTTGCCGAGGTTTCCGTGACCGAGGCCAACTTTTCTCTGGTCTGCAACAGAACCTGGAATGCAGAAAGCCTGTAAACCTTCACCGATAGCGGCAGCAGCGTCTGCAGCGCGTGTGCAACCCTTTTTAATTGCGATAGCGCAGCCGACTATGTAAGCCCAACAAGCGTTCTCAAAGCAAATCGGCTGAATTTTCTTAACCTGATTATAGATGTCAAGTCCTGCGTCTTTAGTAATCTTTTCAGCCTCTTCAATCGAAGCAATACCGTATGATGCGAGAACTTCGTTAATTTTATCAATTCTTCTCTCGTAAGATTCAAATAAAGCCATCGTAATACCTCCTTATTCTTTACGGGGGTCGATGATTTTTGCAGCATCATCAACGCGTCCGTACTGACCCTGTGCTTTTTCCCAAGCGGTGTTCGGGTCATCGCCTTTTTTGATAAAGTCGGTCATTTTGCCGAGGTTTACGAATTTGTAGCCGATAATAAGGCCCTCTTCATCAAGAGCAATACCGGTAACATAGCCCTCTGCCATTTCAAGATAGCGGGGACCTTTAACGCGAGTGCCGTACATTGTACCAACCTGTGAACGAAGTCCTTTACCAAGGTCTTCAAGTCCTGCGCCGACAGCCAAACCGTTTTCAGAGAAAGCGCTCTGTGTTCTGCCGTAAACAATCTGCAAGAAAAGTTCACGCATAGCGGTGTTGATAGCATCACAAACAAGGTCGGTATTAAGTGCCTCAAGCACTGTAAGACCGGGCAGAATTTCGGAAGCCATAGCGGCAGAGTGAGTCATACCCGAGCAACCGATGGTTTCAACCAAAGCCTCTTCAATAATACCGTCTTTTACGTTAAGGGTGAGTTTACAGGCGCCCTGCTGGGGTGCGCACCAACCGATTCCGTGTGTAAAACCGGAAATATCCTTAACTTCCTTTGATTTCACCCAAAGTGCTTCTTCCGGAATGGGAGCAGCGCCGTGGTGAACGCCCTGTGCGACAGGGCACATTTCTTCTACTTCTTTTGAATAAATCATATCATTACTCCTTTCGGTAATAATCCACAGATTATTATACATAAAATAAAGCCAAAACACAAGAGAAAATTACAAACATTGTCGAAAAAATAACAAGTATTATCCTCGCTCTTTCAAAATCTTATGTAATATGTTATACTAAAGGGCAGAAATGAGGCGATTATATGCGAATGCGCAAAAAGAAAAACCTGGAAGAACGCCTGTCGTGTTGCGAAAATCTGTTTTATATGGAAACGAAAGAACGCGACTACCGTATGTTAGGCGAGGAAAAAGAGTATATAAACACAAAAGAGATTTTTGGAAACGATAACCCTGTATATCTTGAAATAGGATGCGGAAAGGGTGGTTTTGCGAAAGAACTGGCACAGCAAAATCCAAATATTAATGTTCTTGCGGTCGAAAAAACCGCAAACGTTCTGGTAACCGCGTGTGAACAGGGTAAGGGGATAGATAATCTTTACTTTATGTTAGGCGGCGCAGAGTATCTTAAAAAGTTTATAAGAGATGCATCGGTGGACAGGATATATCTCAATTTTTCCTGTCCTTTCCCAAAAAAAGCATACGCCGCCCACCGTCTTACAAATCCGCGCTTTTTAGAGATATATAAAGACATATTGAAAAAGGATGCAGAAATCCATCAAAAGACCGATAATATGCACTTTTTTGAATATTCGCTTGAGTGTTTTTCGTCTTGCGGATTTTCCCTTAAAAATGTAAGTCTTGATTTACATCAAAGTGGGTTTGAGGGAAACATTATGACCGAGTATGAGGCACAATTCACAGCTCTCGGTAAACCGATTTACAGACTTGAAGCCTATATTAAGTAATATATAACAGTATTGTTACTTGAAATTCTAACTGAATAGTAATAAAATAATTAGTACGAGAAAATTTAGGGGTGAAATATGTGGAGGGTAAGGTTTATATTGTAATTCCGTCACTCGACCCTGATGAGAAACTGCAAAAAACGGTTGACGGCTTAAAAGCTGTTGGGTTTGACCGTTTCTTGCTTGTAGATGACGGAAGCAAAAAGCAAAACAGAAGGTTCTTTCCGTCTGCGGAAGAGGGGCTGACACTTTTGCGCCTTTCGTCCAACAGGGGCAAGGGCGCCGCGCTCAAAACGGCGTTCAGATATTTGATACACAATTGTGACGATGTAGCGGGTGTCATAACGGTTGACGGTGACGGTCAGCATCTGCCTGTGGATGTTCTTGCCTGTAAAGAAGCGTTACTTTCTGAAAAAGATACGGCAATTTTGGGTTGCCGTGATTTTTCACTCCCCGATGTCCCCGCAAGAAGCCGTTTCGGCAATAAAAGCACATCGCTTGTATTCAAACTTTTGTGCGGAATGAATATTTCCGATACCCAAACGGGACTTCGCGCCTTTCCTGCTTCTATGCTTCCCCTTTTGATAAAAACAGAGGGTTCGCGTTTCGAATATGAAACCAATATGCTCTTAAAATTCGGGCAAAAGGGAATAAAGTGGAAAGAGGTTAAAATTGACACAGTTTATATCGAGGAAAACAAAACCTCTCACTTCCACCCAATAAAAGATTCTATCAGAATATATAAATTCGTTCTCTCATATTTCATTAGTTCTATAGTTTCGTTTGTTACCGATATAGCGGCATTTTATGTTTTTTGCCGTCTGCTATTGTCATTGCTTTCAGGATTTACAGAGGCTGTATCAACCGCTTTAGCCCGTGCAATTTCTTCCTTTGTAAATTATTCAATAAACCGCAAAAAAGTTTTCAAAAGTGACGCGCCCGGCAAACAAACTCTTATAAAATACTATACACTTGCCATTCCGCAAATGCTCATATCGGCAGGGTTAGTCACATTGTTATCCGCGCTTTTTTCAACAGGAGCGGGTGGCAGTACGCTTATTAAGATAATTGTTGATACGGTGCTGTTCTTCTTAAGTTACCGAATACAGCAAGCTTGGGTGTTCTCGGACAAAAAGAGTAGGAAGAAACCTCAAAAGCGCAAAGCAAAACAGTCGGAAAAACTTACAGTCGGCAAGATAGTAAGGCGTTCGCTTTTATCTGTCGGTACGGCAATCGGCATGGTGTTAGTCACCGTAATTACCGCTTGTGTTGTTATCTGCTACGGACCCAGTCCGAGTCTTAGAGATATGCTGGTAATCTCGGCAAAACAGGCAAGTGCAACTAAATGGGTGCCGGGACTTTTCCTATCGAAAGATACTGTCGACAGCATAATGGAAAACAGTCAAAAACTTAATATAGATAGCGTTGACAGCAGTGATTATGCCGATGTAGCTGATGAAGACGAGTGGAAAGATGCTATTGACGGTATGAAACTTATATTTATAAGAGAACCGAAGTATAAAGCCTACTTGTTGCTTGTAAAAGACCCTGCGCGCGTTACGGTTGGCGTGTCATCCTCTAACTTCAAATCCGCAACAGCAGGTATGAGGGTGTTTGATATTGCTGCAAAATATAATGCGGTTGCCGCTATTAATGCGGGAGAATTTTTGGACGCAGGCGGTGTCGGCAACGGCGCAAGACCTATGGGACTTACCTATGCAGGCGGCAAAATGGTGTGGAGTGACGGACTAAAACGTACCTTTATCGGATTTGATAAGAACAACCGCCTTATATGCCGAGAAAGTATGACACAG
>JAZRZS010000091.1:0-8464 GCA_045601505.1 Acutalibacteraceae bacterium | reverse complement strand
AAAAAACACAAAAACAGCATCAATATATTCAGCGTTTTCTAAAACGAAAAGCCGATTTTTATTTATATCCTCACGCAAAACACTTTCCTGTGGGTAGCCGCCTGTCCATTGGTTTTTATTGCCGTTTTGCACCATATATTTTCTTGCGCGTTCATATATGAGCATAAGTTTCGGCAGGTCATAAAGCGTAGCCTGTCTTATCAACACATTCACCGCCTTTTATATTATTAACACAATTACATTATATATTTTATTATCCGTTAGGTCAATAAAAAAGGGACGAAATTCGTCCCTTTTTTAAGTAGTAGGTAAGAATTAAAAGTGAAGAGGTTAGGTCTGCCGTTGGCACATTTATAACTGTCGGCTATAACTGTGGGCTTTGCCGACACATTACTTATTCACTATTACTTATTACCTAAAAAAACGGGACCTCTCGGTCCCGTTTTTTCTTATTCTTCTTCAAATGCGTCTTTGCCGAGTCCGCAGACGGGGCAAACCCAATCTTCAGGCACATCTTCCCAAGCCGTTCCGGGAGCAATGCCGTTCTCTTCGTCACCTACTGCTTCATCATAAACATAGCCGCAGGGGCAGATATATTTTTTCATATTAATACCTCCAAAAATAATTTTTTTATTATTATACTCTCAGTTTTGGAAAACTACAATACCAAATTATAGTAAGTCAATCATTTTTATCCTTATCGGTCTTTGAAATTCATTGGCATATTTAATCATCGTTCTTGTTCCCCTACTTTTTCCGTCCCAAAAACAAATAACATAGTCACAAATCTCCGCCATTTTCCTATTACGCATAGGACCGGCACTACGCCCGTACTTTTGCCAGTTA
The DNA here is from genome assembly GCA_045601505.1 of Acutalibacteraceae bacterium. Classification (GTDB taxonomy): domain Bacteria; phylum Bacillota; class Clostridia; order Oscillospirales; family Acutalibacteraceae; genus SIG589. Next base: position 7,618 of record JAZRZS010000091.1, on the reverse strand, counting down.
GCAGGATAGCGCTCGATTGTAAATCCGTTTTCTTGTGCGTATCGTTCACCCAACATATCAGCTCCATGACAACAACCTGAAACAAAAATCAATGTGTTTGTTTTTCTAATTTCACTTATATATAAATCAATATGTTGCTTTGCCTCATTGTAGTTATTATAGTCCCTACATCCCGCTACAACTATTCTTTTATCCATTACACCACCCATAATTCCATATATGAATTATTTTTATTATAATTCCATTACAGAATTATGTCAACATTGTTGCCTAATATAATTCTTTTAGAGAATAATATTAGAGGTGATGTGCTTTGAGAATCCGCAAGTCAGAATACGGAAATTGCAACGCTGTTGGAAAGAATATTGAGCGCATTAGAAAAGAAAAAGGCATAAAACAAAAAGATTTTATATCTAAAATGCAAGTACTAGGATGTGATATTAATCCAACAAGTTACTCTAAACTTGAAGGGCAAGTACGTATCGCAACCGATAAAGAGCTATTTGTAATAGCAAAAATTCTAAATGTTTCTATTGATTCGTTATTTGAGAAATAATAATGCTAAAAAGACGGAGGTAAGCCTCCGTCTTTTTGTTGTTTAAGCCTTCGGCTTTATTTCGGCGTGGTAGTGTGCATAGGTGCAAGAAGGTTTATCTGAAAGCACCTTAGATTCGGTCACTTCACCAATAAACTGTATATGTGTACCCAAGTCTTCCGTACCCACAACCTTTGCCGAAAAATATGCGTTTGTATATTTTGGAATATACAAAAGTCCGTTAGAAGAACGCGCCGCTATTTTGCAATTTTCAAATTTATTTACATCTCTGCCCGACTGCATTCCAAAATGGTGTATAACATCATAAGGGACCTCTTCTGTGAGGACAGATACATTAAATTTACCTGTTTTTTCAATCATCTCACGCGTTAGGTTGCCCTTTTGCACCGAAACAGATATGCGAGTCGGCATAGATGCCACCTGAATTGCGGTGTTTGTGATACAGCCATTGTCTTTTTCAGCGTCCTTGGCTGTAAGCACAAACATTCCGTAACTTAATCTATATAGCGCTGCGGGGTCTTCGTTTATCTCGTCTTTAGCGAAAGTAGCGGTTAAGAAGCCCCTCAAAAGCTTTGCCGTGACGAGCCTCGTCGCGGGCCATTTCGTGTACTGTATCGTGAATAGCATCTAAACCTAATTCCTTTGCAAGTTTAGCAAGTTCGAACTTTCCTGCGGTTGCGCCGCACTCTGCATCTACGCGCATTTCAAGGTTTTTCTTTGTGGAATCGGTAAGCACTTCACCTAAAAGTTCTGCAAATTTTGCAGCGTGTTCTGCCTCTTCAAGCGCTGCCTTTTCCCAATAAAGTCCGATTTCGGGATATCCCTCTCTGTGTGCTACGCGTGACATTGCAAGGTACATTCCAACCTCTGAACACTCACCGTTAAAGTTTTCGCGAAGACCTTCTATAATTCTTTCGTCAACGCCTTTTGCTATGCCTACAACATGTTCTGCTGCCCAGCTTTTCTCGCCCGACTGCTCTTGGAACTTAGCGGCAGGTGCGTGGCAAATGGGGCACTCTGCAGGGGGTGTATCACCCTCGTGAACATAACCGCATACTAAACATACATACTTTTTCATAATATTTTCTCCTTTAAAAATTATTTTTTTATTTTTTATTTGTTTATACATTCACGGCACACGCCGCGGAATAACAGGGTTTCTCCCTCTATCTCGCACCCGTCAAGACCGTCTATCAATTTGTGTAGTTTGTTACCGTCACACGATAGATCTGTCACCCTGCCGCATACCTTGCAGCAAAAGTGCGGATGAGGTTTTGAATTTCCGTCAAAATGTGAAATATCTTTAAAAATAAAGTTTTCAATTATCCCCTCTTTTGACATTTTTTCAAGATTTCTGTAAACAGTGCCGAGACTTATATTTGGCATTTTCTTGCGCGCCTCTTCATAGACACTTGCCGCAGAAGGATGCGCATTTGTTTCGTGCAAAATCTCAAGTATCAGTTCACGCTGAGGTGAATATCTTGCCATTTGTGCGCCCTCCTTAAGTAGTAATCATTCCTATTTACAACCATACTATAACACATAGTTTTTCATTTGTCAACACTTTTTAAAAAAATTTTTTATTTGTTGACAAATTTATATTTTTAGGTGATAATAGTTAGGTAATACATATTATATATGGAGGATTTTTATGGACACTTCCCGTCATATCTCCGACCTTGTAATAAAGCGTTTGCCGCGCTATTACAGGTTTTTGGGAGAACTTAGGAATTCAGGTGTGAGTCGCATATCCTCGCGTGAACTGGCCGAAAAAATGGGCCTTACAGCAAGTCAAATTCGTCAGGACCTTAACTGCTTTGGCGGTTTTGGTCAACAGGGTTACGGTTATAATGTTGAACAGTTACACGAGGAAATCGGTCATATATTAGGACTTGACCGCAAACAAAAAGCCATTTTAATTGGCGTTGGTAATTTGGGCCGCGCTATTGCAAATCACATTAGGTTTGAGCAACTAGGGTTTCAACTTATCGGAATTTTTGACAAAAAAGAATCCTTAACAGGCGATATTGTAAGAAATCTGCCCGTCAGAAACACTGCTGTTATGGACGAATTTTGCAGAGAAAATCTGCCCGATGTTGCAATTCTTTGCATTCCTAAAGAAGATGCGATGCCGATTGCTGAACAACTTATCAACCTGGGTGTACGCGGATTTTGGAACTTCAGTCACGAAGATATTGCCGTCAAGCACCCCGATGTTTCGGTTGAAAACGTGCATTTTGGCGACAGTCTTATGACACTGCGTTACCGAATTAAATAACATAAAAACAAGATTACCGCACATAATATGTGCGGTGATTTTTTTATGCTTAGTACGATTTTAAGAACTGTTATTATGTACTTTTTTGTAACCCTTGCGATACGGCTTATGGGTAAACGGCAGATTGGTGATATGCAACCGAATGAACTTGTTATAACTCTGCTTATATCTGAAATTGCGGCAATACCATTGCAAGACCCCTCACAACCTATTCTTAACGGCGCCCTTGCAATTTTTATACTCATTATTTTAGAAATTGTAATTTCGGTTATTGCAATGAAATCTATAAAAGTACGAAAGCTAATGAGCGGAAAATCGGTCGTGATTATTAAAAACGGACTCATTGACGAGGACGCTATGAAACAGGTACGAATGACAACGCTTGACCTTATTGAACTGCTTAGGCAAAATGACTGTTTTGACATCAGCGAGGTGTATTTTGCGGTGCTTGAAGTCAACGGAAATTTAAGCGTTATGCTAAAACCCGAACACAACCCTGTAACCCTCAAAGATTTAGATGTTCCACCCGAAAAACAGGGACTTTTTCTGCCCGTTATATGTGATGGTAAAATTCTTTCCGAATCACTTTCGGCACTTAGCATAAATCAAAATGACATTTACAGTATATTATCAAGTCAGGGTAAAAATGTGTGCTCTGTTTTTCTTATGACAATGGACAGATTTAAAAACTATAAAATAATCGGCAGGAGAAATGATATATGAAAAGGCTGATTGCGGCGGCATTGTTGCTTATTGTTGTAATAGGCGTTACAACGGCATGTTTTATTATTACTGAGCATCATTATAAAAAAATGGCGGCGCTTATAACCGAAAGCGCCGACCTTTACAAACAGGGAAAAAGTCAAGCCGCGGCAGAAAAAGCCACGGCTGCAAAATCACATTGGGAAAGAAACGAAAAACTACTTACGGTTTTCATAAACCGCGGTGTGATAGACGAAATCGGCGAAGCGGTAACGCGGCACGACATCCTTGCAAAAAGCGGTGATACTGCGCTTTTCCTTGCCGAAAACGCGATTTGTCTTATGCTCATACAACACATGCACGATGTTGAGCAAGTTTTGGTTTATTAGTTATTTATCTCAATCTTTTCAATAACAATATCGGTTTTTGGGCGGTCATTTGCTCCTACGGGTGCCTCTGCAATTGCATCAACGATATCCATCCCCTCGAAAACCTGACCGAAAACGGTATGACGATAGTCAAGCCAAGGGGTGCCGCCGAGAGTTTTATAATCTTCAGCACACTCACGCGGAAAACCTCTGTCCTCGAGGTCTTTCATCTGAGAAAGCATCTGCTCAGGCACCGACTTTGCCTGTACTATAAAGAACTGACTTCCATTGGTGCCAGGACCTGCATTTGCCATTGAAAGTGCGCCGCGAATATTGTGAAGTGCGGGGTCAAATTCATCCTCAAAGGGTTTGCCCCAGATGCTTTCGCCGCCCATTCCTGTACCCTGTGGGTCGCCGCCTTGAATCATAAAATCCTTTATAACTCTATGGAAAATTATTCCGTTATAATAGCCGTTTTTCGCGTGGGTTTCAAAATTTTCTACCGCCTTGGGCGCTTCCTTTTCAAAAAGACGGACTGAAATTTTACCCATAGTAGTATAAATTGTGGCGGGTTTATCCTTTTGTGTGGGTTTAGTTGTCTGATAACTCATAATTTTTTCTCCCTTTTACTTAATATATATTTTTTTATATATTAACAGTTATTTCCATATTTGGCAACTATTATTTATTTTCTTGCATTTATCTGCACAATATGATATAATAACACAAAATATTGTTAGGGGGATTACTTATGAAGTGCCCATTTTGTGCTTATGAAGAAAGTCGTGTTATAGATTCGCGTCCCACAGACGAGGGTGAGCGAATCCGCCGCCGCAGAGAATGTCTTAAATGTCAAAAGCGTTTCACTACATATGAAATTATTGAAAATCTTCCCGTCATTGTAATTAAAAAGGATAACTCGCGTGAGCCATTTAACCGCGACAAAGTGCTTGGCGGTCTTATGCGCGCATGTGAAAAGCGCCCCGTCTCTATTGATATGCTTGAGCATATTATTGATGATATTGAGGCCAATTTACAAAACTCACTCGATCGAGAGGTTACCTCCGAAAAAATCGGTGAACTTGTTATGGATAAACTCAAAGAGGTTGACGAGGTTGCGTATGTTCGCTTCGCCTCGGTTTACCGTCAGTTTAAGGATATTGACACATTTATGTCCGAGCTTAACAAACTTATTAAACAATAATTTTTTGTTCCCCCCCGACAGTTGTCGGGGGCTTTTTCTTATATATTATTATTAAATATATAAAATAATTAAAATTTTTGTTGTAATTTAAGGGAAAATCTGTAATAATATATAGTTGAGATATATTTACTTTTTAGAGGTGCGAAAATGACAGATAACTGCAAAATGGCGGAACTTTTGCTGCCGCAAATAGATAAAACACCCGAATATTATGAAAATATGTATCCCGCGCGCGAATTACCTGAAGATGCGCGCGTTACACGTATTGCGCCCAGCCCCACAGGATATCTTCACCTTGGTACACTTTTTACATCTCTTGTTAACCGCACTGCCATAAATGGCAACGGCGTTTTCTTCACAAGAATTGAGGATACCGACAAAAAGCGTGAGGTTGAGGGCGGCATTGCTGATATTATTGACGGTCTTAATTATTTTGGAATTAAGATTGACGAAGGTTACATCACAGGAACAGAAGAAAAAGGTGATTACGGACCCTATAAGCAAAGTCTTCGCGCCGATATTTACAAAGCGTATGTAAAAGATTTAATAAAGAGAGGACTTGCCTATCCCTGCTTCTGCACTGAGGACGAACTTGCCGCAACGCGCGAGGAGCAAAACGCGCTCAAGGTACGCACAGGCTATCATGGCAAGTGGGCGCGTCACCGTGACATTACTTTCGAAGAAGCAAAGGCACTCATAACTGAGGGCAAACCTTTTGTTATCCGTCTTCGCTCACAAGGTGACGAAGAGAAACGCATTACCTTCGTTGATGGCATTAAGGGTAAGATTGAAATGCCACAAAACGATGAAGATTTTGTTTTGCTTAAATCGGACGGAATTCCCACATATCATTTTGCACACGCCGTAGACGACCACCTTATGCACACAACCCACGTTATACGCGGTGACGAGTGGATTTCTTCCGTACCCAAACACATTGAACTCTTTTCAATACTTGGTTTTAAGGCACCGAAATACGCACACGTTTCTCCCATTATGAAGACCGAAAACGGCGCTAAGCGCAAGATTTCTAAGCGCAAAGACCCCGAAGCCGCCGTTCGTTACTTTATTGAACAGGGTTACGATGCTGACAGCGTCATTGAATATCTTATGACTGTTGCTTCGTCCGATTTCGAGGATTGGCGCCGTGCTAATCCCGTTGCCGACCGCAAAGAATTTACTCTTAACCTTAAAAAGATGAGCGTATCGGGCGCACTTTTTGACGCCGACAAATTGCTTGACGTCAGCAAACGCGTAGTGAGCCAGATGAATTCATCACAGGTTGTTTCTAAACTTTGTGACTGGGCAAAAGAATTTGACGGTGAGTTTTATACTTTACTCACGCGTGACTGTGACTATGCACAGCGCGTGTTCGCCATTGACCGCGACTGTCCTAAACCGCGAAAAGATATTGCAAAATGGAGTGACGCTAAGGGTTACTGCTCTTATATGTTTGATGAGCTTTATACGCCCGATTATACAATGCCTGAAAAACTTAAAAAGGCTGACTGTGTTACAGTGTTGCGTGAATATATAAAAGCGTACAAGCCTACAGATGATAAAAATGAGTGGTTCCAGCAAATTAAAGATATTTGCCCTGCCGCTAATTTCGCAACCGACACCAAAGAATATAAGCAAAACCCCGATGCTTACAGGGGTAATCCCGGCGATGCGAGTACCGTTATACGCATTGCTCTTACAGGCAGACAGCAAACGCCCGACCTTTGCAGTATTATGAATGTTTTGGGCTATGACAAGTGTATTGAGAGACTTGCTGCCGCAGCAGACTTTTTGGAGGAAAAATAAAAATGGAAGAAATTTTGAATACCACCCCCTCTAACTTTATATTTGATGCCGTTGACAGCGACCTAGCAGACGGCGTGTATCAAAAGGTTCAGACAAGATTTCCGCCCGAGCCGAACGGATATCTGCACATTGGTCACGCCAAGGCCATATGCATTGATTTCGGTACGGCTGAAAAGTATGGCGGCAAATGTAATCTTCGTCTTGATGACACCAACCCCACCAAAGAAGACGTTGAATATGTTGATGCCATTAAAGAAGATATAGAGTGGCTTGGTTTTAAGTGGGACAATGTTTTTTACGCTTCGGATTATTTCGATTACATCTATGAATGCGCACTTAAACTTATTGATTTAGGGTTAGCGTATGTTGATGAGCTTTCGGCTGACGAAATCCGCGAATATCGCGGAACTCTTACAGAGCCGGGTAAAGAAAGTCCCTACCGCAACCGTCCTGTATCCGAAACGCGCGACCTTTTCCGCCGTATGACCGAGGGTGAATTCGAAAACGGCAGTTTGGTGCTTCGTGCCAAAATTGATATGGCATCGCCCAATATGAATATGCGCGACCCTGTTATATACCGCGTTATGAAAGCGCACCACCACCGCACAGGTGACAAGTGGTGTGTGTACCCGATGTACGACTTTGCACATCCGCTTTCAGATGCCAGAGAGGGTGTTACACACTCGCTTTGTTCTTTAGAATTT
>JAZRZS010000090.1:0-36444 GCA_045601505.1 Acutalibacteraceae bacterium | reverse complement strand
GATAAAATTATCACAGCAAAGGCATAAATATAGCCTTTATCCAAACTACTGAAATATAACACACAAAATAGCGGTATCAGTAAAATTCTAAACATTGAGATAATATTCGGTATTGTAAAAACTTTTTTCACATCCTCGCCCCCAAGCGTTAATATATAGGATTAATTTTGCAAAGCAATTTAAAGAGCGTAGATGCCTCTATGTTCTCGTTTGTAAAAATTAAAAATCCTGATTTTGTAAAAATCACAATAGATGAAACAAGTACGCAGAAGAATATTGAAAATACAATTCCCTTTCCAAGACCTAAAACACCGCCAAGCAATTTATTGATTTTACCAATAAATGAAATTGAAAACAGTTTATTTATAGGCCTGGCAAGGAATTTTGTAAGTACAGCAATTATTAAAAACAGCAATATACTGTAAACCGCGTTGAAAGCCGTTGTTGCAACAGGTTTTACAACACTGTCAGTAATATTTTCTGCAATTGCATTTGTATCTGCAACCTTATCAAGAGTAATATCCGACTGTATTTTTTCAAGCGAAACACCAAACTTATCAGCGTTTTTTGTTAGAAAGTCGGGCAATTCTTCCCACAGATTATTTGTTATTTGTACGGCGCCTTCTCCTGAAACCTCGCTCACTGTTTTGGAAATTTCCTTTGAGATGGCAGGTTTAACAAGTTTATCATATGTAGCACCAGATAAAACGGGGCCAAAACTAAAGGCGACATATATCGCTAGAGCAAATCCTACAAGTTCTATTGCCGTTTTCATAAAACCGCGTTTAACTGAAATTATAACACACAGTGCCACAATTGCAACCAAAATTAAATCCAAAACTATACCCACAGACACACACCTCAATCAATACTGATTTTATCAAGACCGAAATTACCGAGCGCTACAACACTTTTTTTATCAAGCGCAAAAACTCGGTGATAACTTGATAGATTTTCCATAGGAGAAAGTTGTTTCCCCTCAAAGTCAAAAGCAAACAAATAACAATCACTTAAAACAAAAATAGTTTTATTATAAACAGTAATATCAGAAACAGGCCCATCAAAATCAAATTTTGACAGTTGTTTTCCACGTTTATTTAACACAAGGATATTATTGCTTGAATTATTACCTGTTACAACTGCACACACAGAGCCAACACGATGTCTGAAAACGTTCAGAGAATATTTATTTTCAATCTGCAACTTATCGCCTTTATTCCATTTAACATAATCAACAGAAGAGTTTGTGACAACAACAAACCTTGACGATGATACTGTTTCCAAAGAATATACGACATCGTCATATTCCAGCGTAAAGAGCGGATTTGGATTTGAAAACTTGAAAACGTAAACCTTTGATTTATACTGACCGCCAACTACGTTAACAGTCGAAACTGCAATTCGCCTTCCGTTGTTTGAAAGTGCAACTGCGTTTATAAGTTCATCAGAAGAATACCATATAAACTTTGTTTTAGCATTCTTATTATAAACCGTAACCTGCGAAGCGTAGCCTGTTGATTTAGTTGCAACAGCAAAGGCGCCGTTACGTCCTATTGCAGCACAATATATATCGTTTTTAACTTTAATATCGTGCACAACATCTGAATGATTATATATATAAAGCTGTTTACCGCCCCTATCATATATAAGGGCGCGTTGTGATGATACGCTGAGTGAAGGCGAATTAAATTCGTGCTGACGCGAAAAAAGCTGTTTGCCGGATTTATTATAAATCTCAGCGTGGGTATCGGTCAGCGTATATGTTAGCGAATCAGCGCTATTTGCATTAATTAATTCATTACCCGATATAGAAGCGGGATAACTGCCGTTACCAAGTGAGAGCAATTTGTTTTTAAAATATTCAAACGGACCCGTTGGTGTCAGCGCAGAAAAAATAACAACAGCTACCAACAAAACCAAAACAATAGAAAAAGTTATAATTCGTTTTTTCTGTTTAAGGAATTTTGTACCGAGTATAACGCGCATACCGTTTTCTGTTTTTCTATGTGCAGTTTTTTTTGGTGTTTCAGTATGCGGTTTTCGCGTCATAGGACGCATTACAATATCGTCATTTCTATCCCTTAAAGGTTTTTTTGTGACGGGGCGTGTAACCTTTTTAGTTGTGCGTTTTTTTACAGTTTTCTTTTTATATTCTGCCAACGGTAAGCGCCCCTTCCTTATAAAATACTTTATTTAGATACAGCCCATGCGGTGACAATGTAGCACCTGCGAGGGCGCGATTTTTTTGTTCTAAAATAGTGTTTATAGATTGCGGTAATATTCTCCCCTCAGAAACAGCCAAAGCGGTTCCTGCAATAATTCTAACCATATTATATAGAAAACCATCGCCAGTTACAGACAGTGTATACATATTATCATTGTGTTCAATTTTACATTCTGTTATCGTGCGGACAGTAGATTCATATTCTCTGCCTGACGCAGAGAATGCGGCGAAATCGTGTGTACCTACAATATTATCACAAAATTCTCTAACCGCATCCATACAAATCGGATGGTGTATTCGAAGTGCGTAACCATCTAAAAAGGGATTGCGCACATCGGATAGATAAAATTTATATTGATATTGTTTTCCAAGTGCGTCATATCTTGCGTGAAAATCGTCACAGACATTAAAACAGTCAAGCACCGATATATCATTAGGCAGACGCACATTGAGCGCGCCAACAAATCCCTTATTCGTAATAGTTTCGTTATCTGTAATAAAATGGCAGTAAAATTCGTTAGCGTGAACACCCGAATCGGTACGGCTGCAACCTGTAACATCGGTTTTTACCGACAATAAATCAAAAAGTGCTTCACAGAGTTTTTGTTGCACAGTAACCCCGTTAGACTGCACCTGCCAGCCGCAATAAGCCGTTCCGTCATAACAAATTTTAAGTAGTAATTTTCGCATAAAAACACCTTAAAATACAATATTAAAAGCAATTATTGCGGTCATACAAACAACCAAAACTGCAACACAAAAATAATCAAGTTTGCAAAGGCGCAGTTGTTTCATTCGCTGTCTTCCGCTACCGCCGTTATAGCAACGGCATTCCATTGCTTCGGCAAGGTCGTATGCCCTGCGCACAGAAGAAATAAGCAGCGGCACTAAAATAGGAATAAGCGCTTTAACACGCTCTATGAGTGTTCCTGATTCCAAATCTGCACCTCTTGCCTTTTGGGCAGACATAATTTTATCTGTTTCTTCGATAAGTGTAGGTATAAAACGCAGCGCAATTGTTATCATCATTGCCATAATATGCACTGCTTCCCCAAGACCGATATAGCGAAGCGGTTTCAAAAGCCTTTCAATAGCATCAGTAAGCTCTGTTGGCGTTGTAGTATATGTTAAAAGCGAACTTGAAATTATTAAAATTATAATTCTTGCCGACATAAACAGTGCGCGTTTAATGCCGTCCGTAGTAATTTTAATTATCCAAAACTCTACAAGCACTTCGCCCGTTCCAACATACAGCGCATTAAGTACCGAAGTTAAAATTATAACAAACAAAATTGCTTTTATATTTTTGAGGAACAGCGAAACGGGTACGCGTGATATTAATACAAAAAGCACTGTCAACGCGCCGATAAAAGCTAAAGAAACTGCATTTTGTGCCACAAAAATAAAAATAATAAACACAACCGACAGCACAAGTTTAATGCGCGGGTCAAGCCGATGTATAATGGAATTACCGGGAAAATACTGTCCGAAAGTTATATCTTTAATCACAGGTATTTCCCCCTTTCAAGTAAGAAAGCAAAACGGAAACTCCATCATTAACTGTAAATACGTTATCATCAACAGGTATTCCTTTTTCCTTTAACGCCGAAAAGACTTTTGTAATCTGCGGAACATTAAGGCCTATCTCTTTTAACTTCTTGGGATTTGAAAAAATCTTTTTAACAGTATCAAACATACAAAGGCTTCCGCCGTTCATAACAAGTAGTTTATCAGCGACACGCGCCATATCTTCCATACTGTGCGAAACTATGAAAACAAGAGCGCCCGTACGGTCGCGGTATTCCTTTATTTTACTCAAAACAACATCGCGTCCTGCGGGGTCAAGACCTGAGGTTGGCTCGTCAAAAATAATTATTTCGGGTTGCATCGCCATAACACCTGCAATAGCAACACGGCGTTTTTCACCGCCTGACAAATCGAAAGGCGATTTCTGCAACATATCAGCACTTATGCCAAGCATTAATGCTGTCTCTGTGACGCGTTTTTCGATTTCTTCTCCGGTCAGTCCCATATTAGAGGGGCCAAAAGCAATATCCTTATAAACCGTTTCTTCAAACAACTGATATTCGGGATACTGAAAAACCATTCCTATCCTAAACCTGATTTTGCGAATTTCCTTTGGATTTTCCCAAATATCCACACCATCAAGCAACACTTTACCCGAATTTGCTTTAAGCAAACCGTTAAAATGCTGTACCAATGTGGATTTACCAGAGCCTGTGTGTCCGATAAGACCAATTATTTCACCGCTTTTTGCCGAAAAAGTAATGTTTTTTATAGCGGTTTTTTGGAAAGGCGATTTTTCGCCGTAGATGTATGTTAAATTTTCAACACTCAGTGTTGCCACAGTTTTCTCTCCTTAATAATGTAAAAAGCTCTGAAACACAGTCTTCAGTGCTTATAACACCGTTTGGCAGTTCGTATCCGTTTTGTTTAAGCGCATACAAAAGTTCTGTCGTTTGCGGTACATCAAGACCGATTTCTTTAATTCTCTCGACCTGTGAAAAAACATCACTCGGTGTGCCGTCAAGCAAAATTTCTCCGCTATCCATAACGACAACCCTGTCCGCCTTTTCAACCTCTTCCATATAATGAGTTATGAGTACTATTGTAATATTTTTTTCTTTATTTAGACGATAAATTGTTTCCATTACCTCTCGTCTGCCCTTTGGGTCGAGCATTGAGGTAGGCTCATCAAATACAATACACTGCGGTTCCATTGCGATTATACCCGCAATTGCAACGCGCTGTTTTTGTCCGCCCGATAATTTATGCGGTGCGTGAAGCCGATAATCATACATATCAACCGTCTTAAGCGCACTATCTACCCGTTCCCGTATAACTGTAGGCGAAAGGCCCAAATTTTCGGGGCCGAAAGCTACATCCTCTTCAACAATGGTTGCGACAATCTGGTTATCTGGGTTTTGGAAAACCATTCCCACGCGTCTATGAACTTCAATTTCGTTCTGCTCGTCAGTTGTGGTCATTCCGTCAACGGTAACCGTGCCGCTATCGGGTTTAAGAAGTCCCGACATTAGTTTGGCAAGGGTTGATTTACCGCTTCCGTTATGACCGAGAATAACAGTAAAACTGCCTCTTTCAACCGAAAGCGAAAGACTTTTTAGAACGGTTGAAACATTGTCGTTATCTGTATATTCAAATGTAACATTAGAAATATCAATTATGCTATCCATTAAATATCCTTTATCCAATAAGTTGTATTACCGCAGGGCAAGACAATATCCCTGTCGGTCACTTTAAGACCGATTTCATCGGTGATTATCTGTCCTTTGCGGTGCTTTATAACATACTCTTTTACCATATAATTAAGTATTGTAGGCGAAAGACCGCCTGTATAGGAGTTAAGTAAGAAAAACTCTGCATCTTCACTCAAAACCTCTCCCACAGCAGAAAGCAGTTCTGCAAGGCTTTGTTCTAGCTTCCAAACCTCACCGTTTGGTCCGCGCCCATATGATGGTGGGTCCATAATTATTCCATCATATTTGTTTCCGCGGCGGATTTCACGCTGTACAAACTTAAGACAATCATCAACAAGCCAACGGACAGGCTTATCGGCGAGACCTGAAACATTAGCATTTTCCTTCGCCCAACCTACCATACCTTTCGATGCGTCAACATGTGTAACAGCAGCACCTGCAGAAAGCGCAGAAATAGTCGCGCCACCTGTGTATGCAAAAAGGTTGAGTACCTTGAGTTCTCGGTTTGCAGATTTTATAACATCGGCGCACATCTGCCAGTTGACCGATTGTTCAGGGAAAAGTCCCGTATGCTTAAAACCCATTGGTTTTAGATTAAATTTTAATTTTTCAAACTGTATAGACCAAACATCAGGCACATTTTTTCGCGTTTCCCAATAACCGCCACCGCTATTTGAACGGTGGTATATTGCGTGAGGACTGCGCCAAAGAGGATTTTTCCTTTCGCCCTGCCATATTACCTGTGGGTCGGGACGAATAAGAATTATATTTCCCCAGCGTTCAAGCCTTTCTCCCGAAACAGCGTCTATAAGTTCATAATCCTTAAAATTCTTACAAAATCTCATTACTCTATCCTAAACTAAAAAATTGTTTGTTGACCAGGTATTTCAATATTAAGATGATTGTACGCCGCAGGTGTTACGCATCTACCGCGTGCTGTACGAGTTAAAAATCCAATCTGCATCAAATATGGTTCATACACATCTTCAACCGTAATAGCCTCTTCGCCAAGAGCAGCAGCAAGTGTATCAAGTCCTACAGGACCACCCGCATAATTATTGATAATTGTAGAGAGCATTTTACGGTCAAAATCATCAAGTCCCAGTTCGTCAATTTGAAAGCGTTCAAGTGCAGTACGTGCAATCTCTTCGGTTATAACGCCGTCATATTTCACCTGTGCTATATCGCGCACACGCTTGAGCAGACGGTTTGCAATACGCGGTGTACCTCGTGAACGGGAAGCAATTTCCAAAGCACCGTCACTCTCAATTTCTATACCCAATATTCCTGCTGAACGCGTAACGATTTCGGCAAGTTCTTCCACATTGTAAAGTTCTAAACGTGCAAGAACGCCAAATCTATCACGCAGCGGCGCAGTAAGTTGTCCAGAACGGGTGGTTGCACCTATCAATGTAAACGGTTTAACATCAAGACGAATTGAACGGGCTGCCGCACCTTTGCCGAACACAAAGTCGATAACGTTATCCTCCATAGCGGGATACAAAACCTCTTCAACCGTGCTTGGAAGGCGATGGATTTCGTCAATAAAGAGTACATCGCCCTCTTCAAGTCCTGTAAGAAGTGCAACCAAATCACCGGGTATTTTAATTGCCGGACCCGATGTTATACGAATGTTAACACCCATCTCACGCGCAATTATACCCGCAAGAGTCGTTTTTCCAAGTCCTGGGGGGCCGTAGAGTAAAACATGGTCGATAGGCTCCCTACGGGCTTTAGCCGCCTGTATACAAATGCTTAAGTTTTCTTTTACCTGCTCTTGTCCGATATATTCAGATAGTGAACGCGGACGCAACGAAAACTCCGATTCATCCTCGTGATTAACATACTGAGGGGCAACTATTCTGTTTTCAAAATCAAAATCGTCCATTCTGTTCACCTACTTTGCAAGTATTTTTAACGCTTCGCGAATAAGCACTTCTGTGCTTTCTTCGGGGTTGAATTTGCCGACAGCCAACGAGGCCTCACTTCTTGTAAAGCCAAGAGAAATCAATGCATCAATAGCATCGCGGGAATTTGTATGTTCTGCCGCCTGTGAAACTGCATTTAACGGTACGCTGCTGCCCGATGCGTCAACCTTATCCTTAAGTTCTAGAATTATACGGTTGGCAAGTTTTGCGCCCACGCCATTAGCTTTTGAAAGTGTTTTACTGTCTGCACTTGCAATTATAAGGGCTACCTGTTCAGGTGTGAATTCTGATAAAATTGCAATACCGATTTTTGAGCCAACTCCGTTAACAGATGTTATCAACTTAAATGTGCGAAGTTCATCCTCACTTATAAATCCGTATAAATCAAGTGCATCCTCTCTGACAGAAAGATATGTATGCAAAAAAACCTCGTTATCAATTTTGGGTAATGCAGCAATGGTTTTAAGGCTTGTAAAACATTTCATACCTACGCCGCCACATTCGATTATTACCGACTGTGTATCTGAATATATCAATTTTCCTCTAAGCGAAGCAATCATTTGATATTCCCCTCTTCTCCTAATATGTTGGAAAATCTTGCGCTGTAGCCGTGACAAATAGCAAGTGCCAACGCATCGGCTGTATCGTCAGGTTTTGGTACAGCAGACAGTCCCAAAAATTGTCGCGTCATTTCCATAACCTGTTTTTTCTCGGCTCTGCCATAGCCCGTTACAGACTGTTTAACCTGAAGCGGTGTATATTCAAACATCGGCACACCGTTTTTTTGAATAGAAAGTAGTATGGCACCCCTTGCCTGTGCAACATCAATAGCGGTAGTAGTGTTAGTGTTAAAATAAAGCTTTTCAATGGCAACAGCATCAATAGAATATTTCTTCAAAATACTTTCAATGCCATCATATATCATTTCAAGCCTTTTAGGGAAACTTGTCTTTGCGGGTGTGGTAACCGCACCATATTCCACAGGGATGAATTTATAATTTTCATAACGCACCACACCGTAGCCAATTATGGCATATCCAGGGTCTATTCCCAATATAAGCACTAAAACACCACACTAACATATAAATATTTAATACAGTATACCACAAATTTTTTCATGTATCAACCATTTTAATAAATAAAATATTTAATAATATATAAATTAACAACCCGTTTTTACGAAAAATATTTTTCGTAACAAAAAACGAGGAAATCGGAGAAAACAAGAGCAAATGTGAGTTTTTGAAAGAAGACTATAAAAAATGCTAAAAATAATTTAGAATTTTGCAAAAATAACTTGACTTTTAATGTATTTTGCCCTATATTTATATCTATCGGTTTAACGCATCTGTGCCACGAGCGGTTTCAACCACACAGCTGTAGTCTGAACAGTAATTTTCAGGCTATGAAAAACTCTTTGCGGGGCTATGTGCAGAGAAGCCGCGGGTATCGCGCAGGGCTATTTTTAGCTTTCGCGGCACTTTGTGTCCGCAAAGGGGGATGCTTAAATGTCAAAAGAAAATATTATTGATTTAAGAAACATCTTTGTGTCATTCGATGATGAGCCTGTCCTTAAAGGTATTGACCTTTATATTAAGGATAAGGAGTTTGTCACTTTGCTGGGGCCTTCGGGTTGCGGTAAGACAACTACTTTGCGCATTATCGCAGGTTTTGTAGAGCCTGATGACGGGGATGTTTTTTTTGAGGGTAAAAGAATTAACGATGTTCCCGCCTACAAAAGACAGGTTAACACCATTTTTCAGCGTTATGCGCTCTTCCCTCACCTTAACGTTTACGAAAATGTTGCTTTCGGTCTTCGTCTTAAAAAATTACCCGAAAAGGAAATAAAGGAAAAGGTTAAAGAAATGCTTTCTCTTGTTAACCTTTCGGGATTTGAAAGAAAAAATATCAATCTGCTTTCGGGCGGTCAGCAACAACGCGTTGCTATTGCACGTGCGCTTGTAAATAAACCGAAGGTTCTTCTGCTTGATGAGCCTCTTGCCGCACTTGACCTTAAACTCCGTAAAGAAATGCAGACAGAACTTAAAAAGATGCAGCAAAATCTTGGCATTACATTTATTTATGTAACTCATGACCAGGAGGAAGCGCTTACTATGTCTGACACTGTTGTTGTAATGAACAACGGTGAAATTCAGCAAATAGGCACACCTGAAGATATTTATAACGAGCCGAAAAACGCCTTCGTGGCTGATTTTATCGGTGAGTCAAATATTATTGACGGAATAATGCTAAAGGATGAACTTGTTCACTTCTGTGGCATTGATTTCCCCTGCGTTGACAAAGGCTTTGAAAAGAATGAGCCTATTGATGTTGTTATAAGACCCGAAGATGTAATTGTATCAGAGGAAAAGGACGGACAGGTGTCGGGAACGGTTGAATCGGTTATATTTAAGGGTGTTCATTACGAAATCCTTGTTGACATAGGCGACTGCAAATGGTTGATTCACACCACCAAACTTGCAGAGGTTGGGAAACGCGTTGGTCTTTCGGTTGACCCGTTTGACATACACATTATGCACAAGTCTTCTGTGCCGCTTTATTCTGACGATGCTGTTGTGGAGGATGAAATATGAAAGCCAAAAAATTAACGGCTTTCCCCTATCTTATTTGGATAGCTATTTTCACTTTTGTGCCACTTGCAATGGTATTTTACTTTTCCTTCACCTCTGATGCAGGTGTTTTCACAATAAGTAATTTTGAGGAAGCCGCAAAATACATTCCATCTCTTGTGCAATCTGTATGGCTTGGAATGATTGCCACTGTTTTGTGCCTTTTAATCGGTTATCCCGTTGCGTATATTATTGCAAAAACCTCTTCTAATTCCCAGAAGACAATGGTTTTGCTTATTATGATGCCAATGTGGATGAACTTTTTGTTGCGCACTTATGCTTGGATGACCTTGCTTGAGGACACAGGTATTATAAACAACATATTAAACTTCTTTGGTTTGCCTACCGTTCGTCTTATAAATACAGACGGGGCTATTGTTTTGGGCATGGTATATAATTTTTTGCCCTTTATGATTATGCCTATATATTCCGTCCTAACCAAGATGGATAAAAGGCTTATTGAGGCGGCGCAAGACCTTGGTTCTAACACTGTTGTTGTTTTTAAAAAAATAATATTACCGCTCAGTCTTCCCGGCATTCTTTCGGGTATCAATATGGTTTTTGTCCCCGCTGTAAGTACTTTTGTTATTTCCAAAATGCTTGGCGGCGGCGAAATGCTTATTGGTGATATTATTGAAAGTCAGTTCTTTGGCGCAACATATAACCCTTATCTCGGCGCCGCGCTTTCACTAATACTTATGGTGCTTGTTTTGATTTGTATGACCGTTATGAATCTTTTCGGCGGTGATGATGAGGAGCAGGTGATTATATGAAGATATTTTCAAAAATATATATGGGACTTATTTTCCTTTTTCTTTATGCTCCCATTGTTGTTATGATTGCTTTTTCCTTTAACAATTCTAAAAGCCGCTCTGTGTGGAACGGTTTTACTTTTGACTGGTACACAAAACTTTTCCACGATGAAAGCATTATTGACGCCCTTAAAACAACACTTTTAGTTGCTATCGTAGCTTCCGTTTTTGCCACAATTATAGGCACACTGGGTGCTATTGGAATTTCGGCTATGAAAAACAAAATCAGAAGCGCCGTAATGGTTGCCACCAATATTCCAATGGTTAATCCAGAAATCGTAACAGGCGTGTCACTTATGCTTTTGTTTGTGTCGGTGTTCGGTGTTCTCGCTAAGATCGGTATTGAACTTGAATTTGGACTTTTAACCCTTATTTTATCGCATATTTCTTTTAATATCCCTTATGTAATTTTATCTGTTTTGCCAAAATTGCGACAGATGAATAAACATTCCTACGAGGCAGCTCTTGACCTTGGATGCAATCCTTTAAAGGCGTTTTTCAAGGTTGTTATTCCCGAAATAATGCCAGGTATTATGACAGGTATGCTTATGGCGTTTACACTATCACTTGACGATTTTGTTATTAGTTACTGCACATCAGGCACATCGGCACAGACGCTTTCTGTTCTGATTTATTCTATGACACGTAAAAATGTTAGTCCTAAAATCAACGCCCTTTCGGCTTTGATGTTTATAACGGTCTTCATTCTTATGCTTATAGTCAACATCCGTCAAATGAAGGATGAGAATAAGGCAGGTGCAAAACAATGAAGAAACTATTGATTTTTCTCACCTGTGTTTTACTTGCGCTTTCGGTTTTAGGTTGTCAAAACGATAATAAAGAAAATATTGTGCCTGATAAAAACACCATTGTTGTTTACAACTGGGGCGAATATATCTCTAACGGTGATGACGGCACACTTGATGTTATTGCAGATTTTACTAAAAAAACAGGTATAAAGGTTAATTACATCACCTACGCCAGTAACGAAGAGATGTACACCAAACTCAAAAGCGGTTCGGCATATTACGATGTCATTATTCCCTCTGACTATATGGTATCCAAACTTATTAACGAGGATATGCTTTTGCCACTGGATTTTGAAAATATCCCAAACTATCAGTATATAGACAAAGAGCTTCTTAAAAAGTTCGATTACGACCCTGAGAATAAATTTTCTGTTCCTTACACTTGGGGACGCGTTGGCCTTTTATATAATAAGCAGGTAGTCAAAGAAGATATTGATAGTTGGCAAAGTTTGTGGGACGAAAAATACGAAAACAAAATCCTGATGTTTGACAACTCACGCGATGCGTTCGGCGTTGCACAAAAGTTGCTTGGTTATTCGTTTAATTCGCTTAATAAAGATGAGTGGACCGAGGCTGCTAAGTTACTTAAAAAACAAAAGAGTGTTGTCCGCAGTTATGTTATGGACCAAATTTTTGCTATGATGATTAGCGGCGAAGCCGCGGTTGCCCCCTATTATGTCGGTGACGCGCTGACCATTATGAGTGAAAATGAAAATGTTGATTTTGTTATTCCAAAAGAAGGCACCAATTTATTTGTTGATGCAATGTGCATACCCAAAAGTGCTAAGAACAAAAAAGGTGCTGAAGCGTTTATCAACTATCTTTGTTCTTATGAACCTGCTCTTGCAAACGCAGAATACATCTGCTATTCTTCACCGCAAACACAGGTTGTTGACGCACATAAGGAATATTTGCTTTCGGAATTTGGTGAACGCGCCGTTGAAACCACATATCCCGAAAACCTTGATAACTGTGAAGTTTTCAAAGAGTTAAATAAAGAAATCAACAAACTTCAAACTGATTTATGGCTTGAGGTACGCGCAAATGCCCACTACACTACATCAATTTTCTGCGTTGCGGCGGTTATGGTTATTTTGATTGCGGCAATTTTATTCGACAAAATCAAAAAATACAGACGAGACAAATTCATTTATTCAGATGATTAAACGAAAAAGCCTCAACCCACTTTTATGGGTTGAGGCTTTTAGTATTAAATTACTGTGCTATAAGGAGTGATAAAATTTGGAAATCGTCCTTGGTGCCTTCTAAAATTTTAACGGTAACGGTATGCTCTTCCAATGTTTTAAAAGATTTAAGGTGTTGCGTTCTTATAGATGTGAAAGACGCACTTGCAATAGTTATGGTTGATGCGAGTTTGCCGTCAACATAAACTTCTGCCTTGCCGTTCGGGTATTGTTCTGTAGATAAGTAGGCCAATGCTATACGCATAGCGGTAACTTTAAATGTTATTGAACCTCCGCTTGTAGTTGCCCAACCATTATTAAACGGACCGTGTTCTATACTCTCAGTAAAGTTGCCAATATCAGACGGTTTCAAATTCGTACGGTTGAGAATCTTTGTGTTTTTATAAACATCATCGGTTACTGCGGCGATATTAAACGCGGCAGGTTCTTTTGCAGCCGATGCGGTAGGCAAAACTAAATCTGTATAGTACCACATCATTTCTGCCAACATTCGATGACCCATCTTGTTGGGATGAACTTCGTCAGGTGAAACATCCGACCACTTAATATCACCATTAATCATAGGTAATCTCAACGCATTCTGCCAAGAAATCATCGGTACGCCATATTCTTTTGCGGCTTTATAGTGTGTATTTTGTGCGTTTGTAGTACCGTGGTATGACATTTCAAGCAAAATAACAGCGGGTTTATTATCAAGTGACAAACATTTTCGCAGGAGGCTATCTATACAATTAAGTGTAAACTGCTCACCATCTGTATCGTTAACATACTCAATAAAAATAATATCGGGTTTGTCTTTAAGAACTACATCTTCAACAATATGAACTCCTAAATGTGATGTAGTTGCCGGATAACCTTGAATATTCACATTAACTTTATTTCCAATATTTTCTCGCCAATAGTCCGCAAAAATATTTGCATAATGCATAGCACCTAGGTCAACAACCGCTCCTGCGGTTATTGAATCTCCCAAAAATGCAATTTTTGTAGTGCTGTTCTTATTCTTTAATGCAGCCTTAATTTTTGACGCAAGGCGTGTATTATCACCTTTGAAAAAAATTGATTTTTCAAGCATTTGTTTTGTACAATGAGTATAAATGCTTTCCTCTGCATTGGTAGAATTTGTTTTACCAGAATCTGTTTTATTAGAAGAAATAGGTTTGTTGTTTTTCGAAGAGTTTTGTTTTTTAGAAGATGATTCTACTGTGGTTGTATGATTATTATCAGAAGAATCCGAATCAACAACCGTAGTTACGGTTTCGACAACCCAACCCGAACTTTCATCATTCTGTGTGATATTACAAGCGGACAAAATAGTAAGCATAAAAGCACATAAAACAAATACAGCAATAACTGTATTCTTATTCATATTCATATTCATATTCTTTCCTCCCTGTATTTTGATTATAACATAATGTACATTTTTTTCAAGTAATAATTATTGCAAAAAATTGATTTATAACAGCAAAAAACACAGGTCATATGACCTGTGTTTTAATCTTACATACCTTTGTTTTTAAGCATCTCTATAACGATTTGTCTAACGATTTCTTCGGTAGTTTTCTCGTCATAAACTCTGCCTGTACTGCCAAAAAGTTTCATCTTTTCAATAACAGATAGTTTAACAGCCTCTCTTACAGAAGGAAGCAAATCAATAATTCCCTTGCCCATCTCTGTAAAGTGAGAAAGCGCAGCGGCAACAGCCGAAACATTAATATCTGTAAAGATATTTACCTTAGAAATACCAGCCTCTACACATTTACGGAAATCGTCATCTGTAAGTCCCGAACCGCCGTGCAAAACAAGCGGAGTGGGAATTGTTGCAGCAATTTCTCTGATACGGTTGAAATCAAGTTTTGGGGGAAGTTTGTAAGCGCCGTGTGCGGTACCTACAGCAATAGCAAGTGCATCAACGCCTGTGCGGTCAACAAAGTCCTTTGCCTCTTCAGGTTTGGTGTAGAACTTAGATGCGTCCGCTTGTTCCTCTGCAGTTGCAGCACCCTCTGCGCCGCCAACATGGCCTACCTCACCCTCGATAGATGCACCATACGAGTGTGCGATCTGTGCCATTTCTCTAACCTTTTCGCAGTTCTGCTCATAAGGGTCTGTAGAGCAATCATACATAATAGAAGAAAAACCAAGTTTAAGAGCTTTTATACAGGTTTCTTTATTAAGACCGTGGTCAAGGTGTACAACAACCGGAACCTTTGCGCGTTTTGCCATAGGAATTAAAATCATTGCCAAATCTTCAAGTGAGTTATAAGGAAGCAAAACTTCAGCAGTACCGAAAATTACGGGAGAGCCTGTTTCCTCGGCAGCATTGATAATTCCCTGTGCGAGTTCGAGTGTAACAGCATTAAAAAGACCTACAGCATAATGTCCTTTTTTTGCGTCCTGTAATACTTCATTTAACGTTACTAACATTTATAAACAACCCTTTCTTTTTTTGAGTTCTTTTCTTGAATAATTCCTTTGAAACTATTGCGGTTTTATTGCTCATATCGAGTAATTAATCCAACAGCCGCATTCTTTTTGGTGCGGATAACAGGAATCGAACCTGCACCGAGTTGCCCCGACTAGAACCTGAATCTAGCGCGTCTGCCAGTTCCGCCATATCCGCATATTGAATAAAAAAGCCGTAGTCAAGTGTGAATAGATTTACTTAAAAATTTTCTTCACAAATCAACGATAATAATTATATCAGCACAGCCATATATTGTCAATAATAAAATCCGGAAAATGAACATTATCATTCTCCGAATTTGATTATTTACAAAAATATCAGTCAATATTTTTTATGTAGCAACGGCGGCGCTTGTGTTGGTCTTTCTCAAACGATTTCCACTGCGAAAGCACCTTAGCATTTGTTTCAAGCATTGGTCCCGTTTCGGCATATTCTATTCCATTGCGGTTGCAACTTTTAAGAAGTTCGTCAAGTACCATTGCGTTAACGCCCGTTTTCTGCAAATCGGGACGTACGGCAATAAGAAACATATCAACCGCATTATTATGGGTTAACGCCCACAACATACGGATAAAACCGAGCGGTAACATTCTACCGTTACTTTTCTTAACCGCCTCTGCCATTGAGGGTGCGCTTATACCAAAAGCCACAAGTTCATCCTTTTCGTCAACAATGAAACAGGCATATTTAGGATTTATAAGCGGTATAAATTTATTTGCGTATTTTTCAATCTGCTTTTCGGTAAGGTCAACCGTGCCGTAAAGCGGTGCATAACAAATATTAGCAAGTTCAAATACCGCCTTGACATATTTGTAAAACTGAAAACGGTGTTTAACCTTTACAACGTGCAGATTATTTCTTTTCTTACATCTTTCTGCTATTTTGGAAAAAAGTTTTGCAGAATCGCTGTCATCATCCGGCACGAAAACCTTATATTCAATCCAGTCTGTATCCTTAATATAACCTAAACGGCAGAGATGGTCGTTATAATACGGCTCGTTATAATAAGTAATAAACATATTACGCTTATCAAATCCCACAACAAGCATACCTTCCCTATCCATATCCGTAAAGCCCAAAGGACCATGCACCTGATTGCAACCTTTTTCCTTTGCCCAATTTTCAACTGTATCAAAAAGTGCCTTTGAAACCTCTGCATCATCAATAAAATCCACCTGCGAAAAACGCATACGCGATGTTTTCCACTTTTCGTTGGCCTTATGACTTAATATAGCGCCGATTCGTCCGACTAATTCACCATCTTTATACGCCAAAAAACAACGCGCCTCACAATATTCAAAAGCAGGATTTTTGGTTTTATCCCAATCGGCAATATCGTCACCGTAAAACGCAGGAACAAAGCACTTGTTATCTTTATATAGTTTGTTTGGGAAATCGACAAACTTACGCAAATCGCGTTTTGTCAAAACTTCCTTTACTTCTACCATACAATATCACCCAGCTACATTTTATAACAAAAATCGACACTTGTCAATTAAACTTAAACTATTAATTTATATGCGATTAACAATTTGTTCATACTTTTATGGTAAAATATTACGCTAAAATGGAGGTATTATAATGCTAACTCTTAAAAATATTACCAAAACTTACATCACTGGTGACTCCAAAGTTGAGGCACTTAAGGGACTGACAATCGATTTTAGAGAAAATGAATTTGTTTCAATTCTCGGTCAATCGGGTTGCGGTAAGACAACCTTGCTTAATATAATCGGCGGACTTGACCGTTATACAAGCGGTGACCTCATAATCAACGGGGTTTCTACAAAAAAATACAAGGATTCCGATTGGGACACCTACAGAAATCACTCGGTTGGGTTTGTATTTCAAAGTTACAACCTTATCCCCCATCAGACCGTTCTTTCAAATGTTGAACTTGCATTAACATTATCGGGTGTTGGTAAAAAAGAAAGACGCGAACGCGCTATTAAGGCTTTGTGTGATGTAGGTTTACAAGACCAGATAAACAAAAAACCAAATCAGCTTTCGGGAGGACAGATGCAACGTGTTGCTATAGCCCGTGCGCTTGTCAACGACCCCAAGATATTACTTGCCGATGAGCCGACAGGTGCGCTTGACTCCGAAACCAGTCTTCAGGTAATGGAAATTCTTAAAAAAATATCTTCTGACAAGTTGATAATTATGGTAACACACAACCCTGAACTTGCGGAAAAATATTCAAGCAGAATTATAAAATTGCTTGATGGCGTTATGGTAGATGATTCCAACCCATACACCGCCGAAGAAAGCAAGAAAGATAGTAATCCAAAAAAAGAAAAACGCCCGACTATGTCGTTTTCGACCGCGCTTTCGCTCAGTCTTAAAAACCTAATGACCAAAAAGGCAAGAACATTCTTAACCGCCTTTGCAGGTAGTATTGGCATTATAGGCATCGCGCTGGTTTTGTCCCTTTCTAACGGAATTTCACAGTATATCAGCGATGTGCAGGAAGAAACCCTTTCAAGTTATCCTCTAACCATTCAAGAAGCCACTGTCGATATGGATTCAATGCTAACATCAATGGTTGAAAGTCAAGAACAAAAGAAAGAGCATAGCCGAGACAAAATATACTCTAACGATGTTATGAGTTCTATGATAAGCAGTATGTCAGGCGATGTTAAAATAAACAACCTAAAAAAGTTTAAAGAGTTCCTTGAACTTAAAGAAAACGTGCTAAAAGAACTTACAACCGATGTTCAGTACGGATATTCAACCGTTATGAATGTATATAAAGCCGACACAAAAGATTCTCTTGTTCAGGTTAATCCCAACACGCTTATGAGTGAACTTGGCGGAATGTCCGCAACCTCAACCGCGCCAATGCAGTCAATGGCAGCCGCCTCCTTCAGCGTTTGGCGCGAGATGATTGGAAGTGACGCATTTTTAGAAAAACAATACGATGTTGTTTACGGCTCTATGCCGAAAAACTATGACGAAATTGTACTAATAGTTGACAAAAACAATGAGATAACCGATGTTACGCTTTATTCTCTGGGACTTAAAGACCAAGATGAATTAAGGCAGATGATGAAGGATATTGCAAACGGTAAAAAGGTTGAATCCAAAAGTGTTAGTTACGAATATGAGGATATTCTCTCACAAAATTATAAACTTCTTGTAAATACCGATTATTTTGTTAAAGAAGGTAATTTGTGGACCGATAAAAGTCAAGACGAAGCATTTGTTAAAGAAAAACTCGAAAGCGCTATAACACTTAAAATTGTCGGTATCATCCGTCCGTCTGAAAACTCTACCTATTCTGCTGAGGCGGGTGCAATCGGATACACAAAAGCGCTTACCAAAGAATTAATTTCCCGTATTGACGAAAGTTTAATTGTTAAAGAACAACTTGAAAGTCCAGAGGTTGATATTCTCACAGGAATACGTTTTGACGCACCCAAAAAAGAACCCACAATGGACGATGTAATGGCTTATGCCTCTACCCTTCCCGTAGAACAACAACAAACCCTTTCAGGCTCTATAATGCAGATGAAACAGATGGGTATGAGCGATGCAGATATCGTATCAAAACTCTCTTCCTTGCTTCCCGCCTCTACCACAGATAACACCTATTCTGGAAATTTGCAAAAATTTGGTGTTGCCGACCTTGACAAACCCTCAACAATAAATCTTTATGCCAAAGATTTCGCCTCAAAGGATGAGATTGAAAACATCATCAGCGAATACAATGAAACCGTCAGCGAAGAGGACGCCATTCAATACACCGATTATGTCGGTATGCTTATGTCCTCTATTACAACCATTATTAACATTATCAGTTATATTTTAATAGCATTCGTTGCTATTTCACTTGTTGTATCCTCTATAATGATTGGAATTATTACCTATATCTCGGTTTTAGAACGAACAAAGGAAATCGGTATACTGCGTTCAATAGGTGCTTCAAAACGCGATATTTCACGAGTATTTAATGCCGAAACCTTAATAGAAGGATTTGTTGCGGGACTTTTGGGCATTTTGGTAACCCTACTGCTTTCAATACCGATTAATGCAATTATCAATTCACTTACAAACATTAAATCGGTTGCTGTTTTACCCCCTGTTGCAGCAATAATCCTTGTGCTAATCAGTATGTTCTTAACCTATATTGCAGGTCTTATCCCCGCAAAAATTGCTTCCAAAAAGGACCCTGTGGTTGCTTTGCGAAGTGAGTAAACTAAATATTTTAAAAAAATAAAACCGTCTATGACGGTTTTATTTTTTATCATTTTTCCTATTTGTTCTAAATTTTATTTCGGTATAAACCATATACACTATAAGCATTATAAGCAAGAAAACTGCCGCATAAAACACAAACTTACCGCTTTTTTCTTCTTCAGGCGTTGACACATTTGAAGACATATCAACATAAACCGCACTGCTTTCGGCTTTACTGTTTGAGGAAGAAATTCTTTTACTGCTTGAGGAGGAAATTTTTTTACTGCTTGAAGATATTTTAGATGATGAAGACGGTTTATTACTTGAGGGTGATAACGAAAAAGTGCTTACCGATTCAGTGTAAGAAACAACGGTATTTGAAGACACACTCTCGGTAAATCTTGATGACTCGTGGAAGGAGGATACATCTTCCTCGCCATAGGTTAGATAATAAAACGAATTAACCACAGCACCACTACCCATAGCACATACAAAATGGGGTTTGTCAAGTACCGTACCCGCCACACTTAACATACCACTGAAAACGCAGTTTTCTACTCTGCCGCTTATATTCTTAGCAACAATGCCACTTAAAAATGTACTTTCGTTTTCTGATTTTATAACACCATTTTCAAAATTCAAGTTTCTAACAACACCATTAGTGTCTAAAAAACCAATAAATGCAAGGAAAGTATCATTACTTTCTATTTTTAAATTATAAACCGTATAACCTTTTCCGTCCAAAACGCCTTTAAAACTATTTTCACTATCCCCAAACATCATAGAATGTGAGGATTCAAGATAAATATCATTAGTGAGAACATAGGTAGCTTCGGGGTCGATTTCCAAAGAAAAAAGTTCCGTTTCGTTTGATATGTAATGTATGGAAGACGCCGATGCAGGAAAGACTATTTTAGAAATCAAAACAGATATTAAAACAAAAACGCATAACGTTCTATACACCATATCCCACCTTTCAAACAAACATATTTATTATACGACTTTTTACTACAAAATACAACAATTTTAGGAAGATTTATATGCTAAAAACAAAACTTGCGGGAATTAAAATTCCAAGTTACAAAAACACAAAAAATTGTAAACCGATAAACATCACACCTGTAAAGTATGTTTATCTTCCCACAAAACAGCACATAGGCAAACCCGCTATACCAACCGTAAAAATCGGTGAACACGTTTTGAAAGGGCAGCTTATAGCAGAATCAGACGGCGTTTTCAGTTCGCCGGTGTATTCGAGCGTATCGGGTACGGTATTAAAAATCGAAAAAAGCATTCTAAGTGATGGCAAAATGTGCGATGTTTTAGTGCTTGAATCTGACGGAAAAGACCAAATTGTTGATGATATTACACCTCCTCGGATAAACAGTTATGAGGATTTTATTGATGCTGTCCACAAAAGTGGTACCGTAGGACTTGGAGGTTCGGGTTTCCCCACTGCGATAAAACTTGATGTTAAAAACAAGGAAAAAATTGATACTGTTATTATCAATGGCGCCGAATGCGAACCGTATATAACAAGTGACACAATGACGCTTGTTTATGATTTCGATGCGATTTTTGAGGGAATTGAACTAATAAAAAAGTTTTTACAGGTTGAAAATATATTTTTCGGCATTGAAAAGCATAATAAAGCGGCCATAAAACAAATTAAAATCAAATCGAATGGATATCCTTATGTTTCGGTAAAAGAACTTGCCCCCCTTTACCCGCAAGGTGGCGAAAAGATTATTACCTATAATATTACCGGCAGAATTGTACCCGAGGGTAAATATCCAAAAGACGTTGGTGTCGTGGTTATTAACTGCACAACTGTTGCCACGATTGCAAAATTTATTAAAACAGGTATTCCGCTCATTGATAAATGTATAACAGTTGATGGCTCTGCGATTTCTAAACCTTGCAATCTTTATGTTCCACTCGGTACACCCGTTAAAGACATTCTTGATTTTTGCGGAGTTAAATCAAACCCTAAAAAAATAATTTTGGGCGGCGTTATGATGGGTGTAACTGCGCCCGATTTATCTATGCCCATAACTAAAAGTTGCAACGCCTTGATTGTGCAAAACGAGCAGGATGCAAAACCTATGATAACAACAAGTTGCATCAGATGCGGAAAATGTATATATTCTTGTCCCGTAAGGCTTAATCCTGTAGCAATATCCAAGGCGTATAAAATGCGCGATTTATCGGCTATAAAAGCAACACATGTAAACATTTGTATGGAGTGTGGTTGCTGTTCTTATGTTTGCCCGACAAGACAACCCCTTGTCGAGCACAACAAACTTGCAAAAGTTTTTCTTTATGAGGGGGAAAACAAATGAAAAACCTCGCAGTTTCGGTTTCACCGCATATACACACAAAAAAAACAACACGCAGCATTATGCTTGATGTAGTAATTGCTCTTATACCCGCAACCATTGCATCTTTCATATTTTTTGGGGTTAGAGCGTTAATCTTAGTATGTGTGAGTATCATTTTCAGTGTTCTGTCCGAATGGATTTTTTCTTTTATAACCAAAAGTGAAAGCAATATTAGCGACCTTTCGGCAGTAGTAACGGGTTTAATTCTTGGTCTTAATATAACCGCAACCTTACCGTTATGGCAGGTTGCGGTCGGCGCGGTCTTCGCAACGGTTTTTGTTAAAATGCTTTTTGGCGGCATTGGGCAAAACTTTGCAAATCCTGCAATTGTAGCAAGAATAGTTATGCTTTTATCATTTGGCAGCACGATGACATCATATGCTTTTCCCGTCGATGCTGTATCTGCCGCAACGCCACTTGCACTTATGAAAAGCGGTGCTTATCACAAAGTACCCGAAACTTTTGATTTGTTTTTGGGTAAATGCGGCGGTTGTTTAGGTGAAACAAGCGCTCTTGCACTCATTATAGGAGGAATTTATCTATATTTTCGCCGCGTAATAACCTTGCACACTCCCCTATCATTCGTTTTTACCGTTTTTGCTTTATCTTTTCTTTTTGGCAGACCGCCTATTAATGAAATTTTTTCAGGCGGCTTGATTTTTGGCGCAATATATATGGCTACTGACTATTCTAGTTCGCCCACAAAAAAGTCGGGCAAAATCATTTTTGGTATCGGGTGTGGCGTTTTAACTATGTTAATACGCAAATTCGGAACATATCCTGAGGGTGTTTCATTTGCAATATTATTTATGAATATTTTGACAGTATATATCGAAAAAATCACACTTGTTAAACCGCTTGGCGTTAGGAGGAAGCGAATTGAAAAAGCCGTATCTTAAAAGTGTTATTGTTTTATTTTTAGTCTGCTTTCTTGTAGCAACGGTTTTAACCGCTGTAAATTTTCTTACACAGCCTGTTATACTTGATGCTAAATTAGAGGCTGAAACAGCATCACTTAAAAATGTTCTTCCAAACAGCAATGGATTCCAAAAGGCAGAAATTGAAGACGGTCTTCCAGAGGGTGTAAACGGCGTTTACATTGATAAAAACGGAACGGGATATGCAGTGACTCTCTACACAGCATCTCAGTACAGCAAGGACAATATGCAGATATCTGTTGGAATTGGCAAAGACGGAATAATAAAGGGCGTTGAAATAACGGCATACTATGAATCTAAAGATTTTGGAAAAGACTACCCCAAAAGTTTTATAGGAAAAGATAAGAACCTATCGGATATTGATACTGTTTCGGGCGTTACCTATTCTTCAAGGGCATTTATTTCCGCAATAAACAATGCATTTTCGGCAATAGAACTTATAAATGAGTGATAAAATGACTAAAAAAAATATAATTATAAACGGAATATTACGCGAAAATCCTGTCTTTGTTCTGGTTTTGGGATGTTGTCCTACTCTTGCTGTAACCGATTATATGACAAGAGCTCTTTCAATGGGTTTAGCCGCAACAGCAGTGCTGTTTTGCTCTAATATTGTGGTTTCAGCTTTGAGAAAAATTATTCCACACACAGTACGTATACCATCTTACATTGTAATAATTGCAGGTTTTGTAACCATAGTACAAATGCTAATGGAGGCATACTTCCCCGCTCTTTTTGACGCGCTTGGAACCTATCTTGCGCTAATTGTTGTTAACTGCATTATTTTAGGACGCGCCGAAATGTTTGCTAAGGATAACACTGTTTTTAATTCTGCGCTTGACGGTGCTGCCATGGGGTTTGGTTTTACATTTGCTTTACTTTCAATGGCAACTGTGCGCGAAATACTAGGAAACCGCAGTTGGTTTTCTATTAAAATTCCTTTTTTAAACAACTACACTATTCCCTTTTTCACACAGGCATCAGGTGGCTTTTTCGTCTTTGGATGCCTTATTGCCACAGTTGCGTACTTTACCAAAAGAAAAGTACAAAATTCAGGTTGCAAAGGTTGTCCCTCTTTTGCAGTATGCGGTAAAGGAGAGATAAATGATGACTAAAAATTTACTGTTTATAATATTGACAAACGTATTTGTGAATAACTATGTACTCACCAAATTTTTAGGTGTGTGCCCTTTTTTAGGAGTTTCTAAAAAACTTAAAGAAGCAACGGGAATGGGATTTGCCGTCACATTTGTAATGCTGATTGCAACGGCTGTTACATGGCCGATTGAGTACTATGTTTTAGACGCTTATAATCTTCAATTTTTACAGACAATAGTATTTATTCTTGTAATTGCAACCCTTGTTCAGTTTGTGGAAATGGTGCTAAAAAAGTTTATACCAGCTTTACATGGCGCTCTTGGCGTATATTTGCCGCTGATTACCACAAATTGCGCTGTGTTAGGCATTACAATAAATAACATTAAAGATGAATATACTTTTATAGAGGCTTTGGTCAGTGCACTTGGTTGCGGACTTGGATTTTTACTCGCCATAGTTTTATTCGCTGGGGTGAGAACACGCCTGGAGGGCGAAAAAGTCCCCACCTGTTTTAAGGGTTTGCCTATAACGCTAATTGCGGCAGGATATGTTGCTTTAGCATTTTCGGGGTTTTCGGGCATAATTGAAAATATTTTCGGGTGATGATATGCAAAATTTTATAATCTCAGTGGCACTTGTTTCGGCAGTTGGTCTACTATGCGGAATTCTACTCTCGGTAGCCTCAAAAGCTTTTTCGGTAAAACGTGATGAAAAGGCGGAGAAAATAAGAAACTGTCTTCCTGGGGTCAATTGCGGAGCATGTGGGTTTGCGGGATGTGACAGTTACGCAGAGGCGCTTATTAATAAAGAAGGCACAAAAACCAATCTTTGTATTCCCGGTGCCGATGCCGTTTCGCAAAATATTGCAAAAATTCTTGGTATAGACTTTGAAAAATCCGATAAATTTAAAGCTTTTATTCAATGTAACGGGAACTGTGATGTAACAGAAAAGCGCTTTGATTACACGGGTATTGCAACCTGTGCCGCCGCCAGTCTTTTATACGGCGGTGATGGTCTTTGTAGTTATGGATGCATTGGTTTTGGAGACTGCGCTAAAGTTTGTCCAACACACAGTATAATTATTGAAAACAAAATTGCGCACATAAACCCTGATACCTGCATTGCCTGTGGAATGTGTATAAAGCGTTGCCCAAAAGGAATTATTGCTTTCCGACAAGAAAGCAAACCCGTTTTTGTTGCGTGTAGCAACAAAGACACGGGTGTCATTGCGCGAAAAAAATGTAAAAACGCCTGTATTGCCTGTAAAAAGTGCGAAAAAATTTGTCCGACAGACGCTATAACGGTTGAAAACAATTTATCACGCATTGACTACGACAAATGTATTTACTGCAAAAAATGCGCCGAGGTTTGCCCAACAGGCACAATACTTGTAAACGATGAAAATGATTTTGTAACATAAAAAAGCGGATAGCAATGCTATCCGCTTTTTTATTATTTTCCTGAATATTCTATAGCCTTTACCGCCGAGCGCGTCATTCCGTCTATTGCGATTGTGCAACCAGCCGATAAATACTCATCATCGGGTTTAATGCCTTTTATACCCGTTGCATCAAGTCCTGTTACATATTCAGAATAGGCATCTGCCTGTTCAAACCATTCCTTTTTTATGGGTGAATGCTCTTTCATACCATAGTCATTGCCTTCTTCGCGTTTTGTTAGCACCTTTTCTACGTCATTATCATCAAACTCTATCTCGGGTTCTGCCGCATCGGTAACCATCGCAATTACCTTATTTGATTTATCCGTAACGGCGGCTGAAATGCTGATGTCGAACTGTACTTTTTCTCCGTCTTTGCTCTGCTCTGATAAAACCGAGTCAATTCCCAACCCTAAATTATAAGACGATGCTTTGAATTTTTTTGCTTTTGGGTCATCACAGCCTTCTATAACAGCGGCAATAAATTCTGAAATATCAATCGTGCAACCAGCCGTGATTATATCCTCCGTTGCTATCTTTTTTCCATCTTTATCGGTGGTTTTAATCTGTAAAACCTCGTTTGCTGTCATACCTACAACATAATCGGCCAAAAAATCCGCCTGTTCGTACCATTCTTTCTTTATCGGTGAATATTCTTTCATACCATACTCATCACCAAGTTCCTGCTTTGTACGAAAATCTGTATTTTGTTTGTCAATTACGCCATCTGTAACCTTTACGGCATTCTCTATAGAATCAATTTTACAAGCAACGATTTTACCGTTCCCATCTGTTACAACAGCGGCTACTGTTGCATCAAACTGGGCTTTACCGTCCTTTAACGGTTCCTCATTACCTATAAAACCGAGTCCCAGTTTGTACTCTGTAGCGTTTTCGCTTTTGCCACAAGCGCAAACACTAAAACACAGCAGTGCTGCCAATAATAATGAATATATTTTTTTCATAAAATAACTCCTTTTATTAAAATATACTATTATTTTTTACATACTATAAAATTAATATACAAAGATTATTTTACGAGAAAAAATGTTTTTTAAGCATATATTTACCTTTAATAATAATTTATCCGCAGAAGATAATATTGCAAACGCAAAAGAGAAAAAAATAAGGAGTGAAAAACACAATGGCTAAAAACGTAGTACCTGAGGCAAAGGAAGCTCTCAACCGTTTCAAGATGGAAGCTGCTAACGAGGTTGGCGTAAATCTTAAGCAGGGTTACAACGGTGACCTTACTGCAAAGCAGGCTGGTTCTATCGGCGTACAGATGGTTAATAACATCTGTCGTGTACGAGATATGAATTTTACCCGTAAATACCGCTGGGTAAACGGCCACGAAAAGCAGTTTACATATAGTTTTAGATTGGTAGTATAGGCAAAATTAAAGGCACGAACTTTCCACAGTTCGTGCCTTTAATTTTGCTTCAATCATTAAATTAATATATCAGCACTGTCAATCAAAATCATTGCAAACAAAAATTCCTTCATTTGATACTGCATTTTTATATCTTTTAACTTAATCAATTTTCATTATTTTAAAAATTAAGAATTGTTTTTTCCCCGTAAACATTTTTCCAATCCTTTTCAAAACCGTTTATTGCATTATCGGTCATAGGATGGGTTATTACAGATTTTAAAACATCAGCAGTAACAGTTACACACTGGCAACCTACACTTGCACATTTATGCACCTGTTCAGCGTTTTTAAAACTTGCAGCAAGAACCTTGCATGGCAAATCATAAATTGCAAACTGTTCAACTATCTGTGCCACTACCTCACAACCGTCACCGATTATATTATCAAGACGGTTTACATAGGGTGCTACATAGTCCGCCCCTGCCTTTGCAGCAATAAGCGCCTGAGCAGGAGTGAAAATTGCAGTCATAAGAACCTTAACACCACGTTTTTTAAGTTCCATTGTAGCCTTTAAGCCCTCTTCGCAAATCGGAATTTTAACGCAAAATTCTCCGCCCGATTTTTCATTCATCAGCACTGCTTCTTCGATAATTTTAGAAGCTTCAGTTTGAACTGTTTGAGCGAAGAAAAGTTTATCTGGACCTATAATATCTCTTATTTCTTTTACAATATCCCAAAAATTGCGATTTTCTTTCGCAATAATTGAAGGATTAGTTGTAACACCTGCTAGTGGATAAAACTCATTACAATGTTTTATAGCCTTAATATCCGCTGTATCTAAAATATATTCCATGAAAATTCACCTCAAATAATTTGAATATTGTTAATATCACAGAAATTCTTAATAAGTTCTGTATTGTCGCCGTAAGAAATAATATAGTGTTGACACACTACATTCTGTGCAAATTTTTGTACATCATCTATAAATATTTCAAGACCCGGAAGTTGAGGAGCAGGTTGAGTCCAGCCCGCTTCTTCCCATTTTGGAGGAGTTTTTCCTTCACCTTTAAGAAGATGCATATAATATTTTCCGTCTTCATAGAAAAGGCGACACATTGTAAGCTCACCTGTTTTAACCTTAGAAACATTAAGTATACCCTCGGATAGTTCACCGAAAGCCGCAGGCATAACAGTTGTATCGCCCAATGTAACCTCTTTCGGGATATAGTCGGGCACACCTGCAAGAACACTGCTTTCGAAGAACTCATAGAACTCTAAATATGCACCGCATTGACCTGTTAATGCATTTACGATAAGCTGTGTTACATTACCGAGGCAATCGTTTTCAGGAATTGTTGATACACCCTCACAATCAGCAAGTAACATAAAGATGGGTGCGGGTGGGAAGCCTAAAAGTTTCTTCATACCGTCAACATCCTTTAAGGATATCGCCTTATAACCACGCTCATCAATAAGGGACTTAATTGCAAGATAATAACCTGCCGCCATTTCCATACCCTCACGCTTGGCTGGTTTAAGGAAATTCCACTTTGACATAACATTATCTATAACCTCTGCTTTTTGCTCTGCGGTTATATTATCGTATCTTTGCTTGATTTCAAGCATTTCAAAGGTCTCAATTTCGGGACCGATTTCTCTCTTTAATGAACTTCCGTCATAAAGGGTACCGTAAAGGTTCATATCACGATAGCCTGCCATACCAACCCTTGCAAAACGAAGTTCTTTAGCAGCGGTAGCAGCCTTGGCATAGTTTGCAACCTTCTTTGCGTTGGAAGGAAGACCAATAATATCATAAATATACTTGAATTTATAACCTAAATCACGGAAGGTCTTACGAAGTGCTGTAGTGCCTGCCTGATCAGCGGTAGTAACTACTCTGTCGTCCTCACGCCATCCGCAAAGTCCCCAAAGAACCATTGGAATATGTCTAAACTTCTCTGTAATTTTAACTACTGCGTGAGTAGGAATCCAACCTGCAATACAAACCACCAGACAATCAAAATCCTGACCCTCTAAGGCCTTGTATGCCTTTGCAATATCCTTTTCTTCGTAATCGTCTGTAACAGGATAAATACTAACAAGGTCAAGACCCTCATTTTTAAGAGATTCCTCAGCAGCTTTACACTTATTAACAATAATATCAATAGGTGTATTAACCTCACCAAAACCTACAAATGCAATTTTACTCATAATATTTTATCCTCCGCACTAAGAAAATTGTTATAACATCCACTATAATCTGTGCCTGATGGCTCATATACCTTTTTAATTTTAACGATATTTTTGCAAACACTCTTGACATCACTGTAAATGCCAACACCAACGCCTGCAAGTATAGCAGAACCAAGACAAGCAGTTTCATTGTTTTCGAGAATTGCAATTTCTTTACCTGTCATATCAGCTTTAATCTGACACCATAGCGGACTGCTTGAGCCACCCCCCATTGAACGTATTTGTTCACAGGTAACACCAAAATAATCGAGGTTTGCTTTAAGCATACAGGCTACCGACTCTAATATACTTCTGACAGCGTGACCTCTTGTATGCTCCATAGTAAGCCCTAAAAACGCACCTTTGGCATCGGGATTGTATTTAGGCATTGTAGAACCGCAAAGATAGGGCAAAAATACAAGACCGTTACTACCTACAGGGATATCCTTTGCGATATCGTCAAGTTCTTTAAAACTAAAGTTTTCACAAAAATTATTTTTAAACCACTTTAAAGCAATACCTGCAGTAGGTGTCCAGGAAAGCAGACAGTATTTTCCGTCATAATTCTTATGACAAGGTACTATACTATCAGGATTGAATTCGGGTACAGTTTCACTCGGTGCGAAAACAACCATAGTAGTACCGGTCATTTCGCTTACAACACTCGTATCGGTAATTCCTGCACCGATAGCACCTGCAATCTGGTCAATAGCACTTGTAACGACCGATACGCCTTTATATTCGCCAACCTTAACTGCGCTGTCATAAAGCTGCGGTAACCACTCTTTTTTTACACCGACAAAATCCAGCATTTCGTCCCACCAGCAATCATTTTTTATATCAAAATATATAGTTGATGATTGCAAGGTCTTTTCTGTTACAAAATTGCCTGTCAATTTATAAAGAAGATAGTCTTCAAGTAAAAATACCTTTTTAATTCTGTTATGTATTTCGGGCTTATTTTCCTTAATCCATAAAAGTTTTGCGGCAGGCCAAGTGGCTGTGATTTCAGGCTGACCTGTAACTTCATAAACACGCTTTGTACCAAAATGCGCCTTGATTTTTTCGGCCTGTTCGGTTGCACGGTTATCAAGCCATACAATAGCGTTCATAAGCGGTTTGTCATTTTCATCGGTCATAATAAGGGTTTCGCATTGTGTATCAATTGAAAATGCTGAAATTTCTAAACCTTCGGACACTTCCATATAAGCTTCCTTAAAAAGCTTTAGGTAATCATCAGCGGGAAATTCAACATTGTCACCCGAAACTATAAGGGTATAATCCTTTGTCGCGCTTTTAATCATGTTACCGTTTATGTCAAAAACGGCGCATTTAAGCGAAGTTGTACCTATATCAGCACCTAAAAGGTACTTATTATTTGTTTCGTTCATCATAAGCTTTCCTTACAGCCGCCATCATTTCCTCTGCCATAGCAGCAGGGTCTTCAGCTTTGCAAATACCACTGCTTGATCCAGAACCATCTGCACCTGCCATAATTATATTATAACAGTCGTTTCCGCAACTGATACCTGCAGACGGCAATACCATTATTTCAGGATTAACCTTTTTTACAAGGTCAATACAAGCATCAACATATTCCCTACCAACAGCAATTCCTGTACCAATAAGTTCACTAGGTTCTGCCACAAGTATATCGGGGTTCATTTCGGCAATAGCTTTAATTTCGTCCTCAGTATCTGCGCAAACAATTGTCGCAAGACCAACTTCTTCAGCACGTTTAATTGCTTCTTTAACCTCTTGGAGTGTTAATTTGCACTCAGCATGGTTAAGCATAACTCCAACTGCACCTGTAGCTTTTACAGCTTCGGGTAGAATTGTACCCATACCTCTGCCTACAGGAATACTGTCCATATGTTGAGAATAAACATGAATTCTATTCGAAGTATTTTCGGCAATAAGTCGCAAATCAGTTGTCTGAATATCAGCGATTACATCCATATCATACTTTTGCGCAAAACCATCAATTTTCTTCATTAGTTCGAGTAATTCTTCGCCATATAAATAAGCTTTAGGTCCGAACTCGAAAAAAGGAGTTGAAATTTTATAATCTTTAATCATTTAGATTAAGCCTTCCTTATCTCTTCTGCTGAAGGTCATAATGTGGGTCATAGGCCTTTTCTTCCTCAAGGAACTTATGGCGTGTATCAATAACCTCACCATTATTCCACTTTCTATCGCCTACATCCTCGGTAGTACCCATAACTGTTACATTAACCTGACGGCGACGGGCAATTACATGGTCCCAGTCAATAAAGTAGATATGAGCGAATTGACCGCCGTCTACTACACCGTCTTTAATTGTTAATGCTTCGCTTCTGCCAAAGAAGCAAGAACGCAAGTGACCGTCAGTATTCATACTTGAATAATCACCTGGTTCGTTTACCCAACGACCGTATTGAGCGTGAATTGGGCCGGGATGACGATACTGATGCTCTTCTGCAAAGTCCGGTATCATCTTTCTCATAATATCAAGAAGATCGTGTTGTAAAAACTCTAAATCAAAAGAGTCGATATCGTGTGAGCACTCTTGTACCATTACAGAACAAGTAGTATGGTGAGATACAACACTAACCGTACCATTCTTGATACCGGATGCCCCAACAATTTCCTTTACCTCTTTAGAGATATCGTGGAAGGTAGGTATCCAACCTCTTGACTGTAATTCGATTTCTTTTTGAAAAACTTTAAATTCCATTTTCTTTTCCTCCAAAAATTAATATTATTTATTTATTAAGCCTTTCGCCCACAGCACCGCCGGGATGCACCAGTGCGAACTGCTCATTTTTAAAATTTGTTTCCTCTATAAGTGCCGTTTGAAGCACATGGAAGATTACTGCTAATGCAGTAGATGAAGTTGTTCCTTGACAGTTGTATTTATCTGTCTCGCGGTTTACATATTGCTTTAATACAACATCTGCACCAAGCGCCAACGGTGACTCAAGATTTTCGGTAATTGTAATCACCTTTACACCCTTTGCCTTGCAGATATCTAATATCGGCAAAAGCTCTTTTGTTTTACCACCGCGCGATGCAAAAACACATACATCGCCCTTTTGCAAAAAGCCTGTGCCGCCATGTACTGCTTCTGCAGGAGATATAAACCTTGCAGGCTGGTCTATACAACACATAAGATGTGCAAAGTGCTGACAGATAATTCCGCTGTGTCCGCAACCTGTAGCACCGATACGCTCGGCACTTATAAGCAAATCTACTGCTTTTGAATATGCCTCCTCATCGAAAAAGTCTGCCATTTTTTCAATGCATTCTTTTTCGATTTCGTACACATTTTTAGCACCGATTAACGCTTCATTCTTCATACATTCACCTTACCGTCCGTAATATTTTTTTCATACTCCTCTGTTATTTTATCGCGTACTTTATATGCCTTCATAATTACAATGTACATTGTGACAAGAACAAAAAGCATAATAAATGCGCATCCAACAAGCGCGGGTATATAGGTGCCGCATAAATCGTAAACAAGATTTATACAGGGCGAAGCTACTGCATATCCGGCAACATTAAACGAACAGATTAGTCCTAAAACCTTATCAAAGGATTTCTGTCCGAACAAATCGCCAACATATATCGGTAACATAATTGTTTCAAGCGGTAATGCCACAGAAGACATAACACCGTATATCATAGCAAGAATCTTGCCCTCTAGACTGTCCGTTACCAATGCTGCTGCAACTATTGAAATAATTGAAGAAATTGAGCAGACGGTCATTGTAAACTTAATGCCCTTTTTATCATACATAAATCCTGTTAAAAATTTAGAAACCGTAAGAACCAAAGAGTGTACACTTAAAACCGTTGCAACATAAGCCGCAGAAAGTCCCACATCTTGCATTTGAACTGTAGCAGCTGCTCCTATACCGTGAAGAACAAAGCCCGTTAAAAAGATACAAACTAATGCGAGGTAATAGTAAGGCATTTTTTTGAGTTTTGAATATTCAATACCAACCCATTCTCTGCCTCGCATTTTTTTCTTTTTGTGAACCGTTCTGTCACCATCATAATCTTTTGGTTCTTCCTTGAAGAAAAAAATAACCAAAAGGAGTAAAACAGCCAAAATACATGCCACAAGGCGATAGGCGTTACGATAACCGAAGGGATTTCCCTCTTCGTAAATTATAGGTGTAACTATCTGTGCCGCAACGGCACCGCCTATACCGTTTGCCGAAAGAATAACACCCATAACGGTACCCTTGTTTTTATCAAACCAACGGTTAACAACACTGCTTATCATTGTAGTTCCCGCAAACGAGAAGCCACAGCCCAAAAAGGCGCCACCAAGGTAAAAAACAAATATATTTGTTGCAAACGAATATGTAAGCACAGCGGCTATAAGACCTAAAACACCCGCTACAATCAGTTTTTTAGGACCGAATTTGAAAACCAAGTATCCAAAAAACACATTTGCAACTGCGTTGCAGATAAAGCGTATGCTTGTAACCAATGAGTAAGAGCTGCGCGATATACCGAGCGCATCGGTAATTGCTTTGGTATACAAACCGGCATTCGAGCTACAAAAACCAAGACCGGTAAATATCAACAGAAACGAAATAACTACAATTACCCATTTGTATTCAATTTTAAATTTTTTCATCGTTAAAAAAGCCTCTTTTATAATGTCAAATTACTCAAACATTTTATTTATTTCCGTAACACTTCTTCTTGCTAACATATCTCCGCCTTCATGACCTACATTACCGCTCGAAATATAGGCGCTGTAGTGGCCGCCTTTTTCTGCCTTTTCGGTAGGCAGGTAACCGAGAGCGCCACATGTAAGCTGCATTATAAAGGTTTGCTGTGCAAAGCTTCTTGCCTTTATATAGTTGCCGTAGTCAAGGAAAAGTTCAAACGGGTTGGTCGCAATAGCAACATCACCAAAACGGATAATATGCACTTCGGTCGGCACGATTTCTTTTGTCTGCTGCTGACGGTAGCGGTTAATTGTACCCGCATATACATGCATTGCGGCAGAATCTTTGAAGTTGAACTCTGCTTGGTCTTTATTCTTTTCAACATAATATTCGATTTCGCGTACCGCCTCTTTATACTGGCTGATAGATGCTTTTCTAAGCGGTAAATCAAAAACCATTGCCTTATGTTCAAACGAAATATCGGATTTGATGGTGTTTTCATCAATTTCCTCATAAATCGAGTAGATTTCGTTTGCAATGCGTTTACCCGCAAGTCTGCATCCCGAAAGGTCGTACATTGAGGGGTCTGCGGTTCTTTCCAAAACGTTGGGACGGCTAACATTGGGGTCATTTATTGGGGTTTCGGGTTCTACCCAACGTATAAGGTCACGCGGACACTGGTCACCACCTGCACCGCACAGTCCCAAAAGATAAATATCATCGCCCAATTTTTGACGTAAAAGTTTTTTAGCTTCGCCCCAGTAGTCTGCAGAGAGGAAACTTCTCTGCTCAAGAATCTGCGAAGGACAGGCAATGTTTGCAACAATACCTGTTAATTTCTTGTTGTCGTCATATATGTAAAGAAGTTCAATGCCCGAATCGTTTCCGCCCTCAAGCGCTGTAAAAGCGGCGGTGTTAGTATCGCCCCACATCTGTGCAGAGCCATCATTATAACAAACGCGGCGGCAGAAACCAACTGCGGCGCGGCCGAAAGCATTTTTATACATTGCACCTTTGCGGTTGTCCCAAGCCTTTTTAGCGGCTAATGCTATGCGGGTTGACAGATGTTCTTGCGCCTCTTCAGGACCCATAACACTGTCATCGGTTTTAACCAACTTTGTATATTGCTTATCAGCGGGTAAAAATTCGTTAAGTATATCTACCGCAACCGAATTACCTGCCATATACTTTATTGATGTATGAGTATGTGTTGCACCGAAAATGAGGTATTTGGGGTCAACCTCATCTGTGAGTTCTGCAAACTTTTTGCGGATTTTTTCGGCAAGTACTGCGGTGATGCTTGTAACATCGCAAGAGATGATAATTGCCTTTTGGTCATCACCTTCAATAGCCATTGCTGTTGTCGTAATATCGGTTTCCACGTGGTCTGAAATTCTCTCATAAAATTGACCAGCGATTGATACTTTTTTATTGGGCACAAGGCTTTCTTCCGCCCAACCTATCAATGCTTTTCCCATTTCGTATTCTCCTTTATAATTTAGTGTCTTAATAGTACAAAATGTACCATTAAAATTTTACACTTACATGATACAAATGTCAATATTTTTTTGCTTTTTTCTTTCGTTTTTTTAAAAACTGAATATAAATCGAAAGTGTTTTTAACTTGCTTGACAAAAAATTTTATATATGGTACATTTAATACAATAATTATACGGAGTGAAATTATATGCTATCTGAAGACAGAAAACAGCAAATTTTGGATTTAATAAGGAAAGATGGCTCGGTAAGAGTTTCAGCCTTAAGCCAGTTATTTGATGTTTCCGAAGTAACTGTCAGAAATTATCTCACCGATATGGAAAGTAAAGGTTTACTCACCCGTACTCATGGCGGTGCTATAAGCTCTTATAAACCATACTGCAGTATGAATTTTAATCAACGGTTAGAAACTAACCACTTAGAAAAAGAGATTATTGCTAAAAAAACCGCCGAAATGATTGAACCTGACGATACAGTTATGCTCAATGCAGGCACGACAACACTTCTTGTTTTTAGACATTTACCAGCAGAATATCACCTTAATATTATCACAAATTCCATCTCAATTGCACTGGAAGCATCTGCTAATCCAAACTATAACA
This sequence comes from Acutalibacteraceae bacterium, assembly GCA_045601505.1. Lineage (GTDB taxonomy): Bacteria > Bacillota > Clostridia > Oscillospirales > Acutalibacteraceae > SIG589. The sequence goes on along the minus strand of JAZRZS010000090.1, from coordinate 723 downwards.
TTGTTCTTATCGGAGGAGCAGTAAATCCAAAATACCAATTTACTTTTGGTTCCGATGCCACTTCAATTCTCAAGAAATATTATGCTGATAAATTAATTTTGTCTGTGGACGGAATTGATTTTGACGATGGATTTTCTACCTATTATAATGAGGAAGTTGACATCGACAGACAGATGCTCGAACAGTCAAGCGTCAGTATAATTGCCGCCGACCAAAGCAAATTCGGTCGAAACGCTATGGCTAAAATTTCAGACCTATCCACTGCTGATTTTATTGTCACCACATATAAACAAAATAAAGACGAAGATGATATATTATACGATAATGGCATAACTGTTATAAACGCTAAATAATCTCTTTTTAATATTTTAAAACAATGTTAAAGGCACGAACTTTCCACAGTTCGTGCCTTTGTATCTTTATCAACTTATATTTAAACAATATTTTGTTACAATAAATATTGCCATTCTCTTCGATTATATAGGATTCGGAAAATATGTACTGTTTTTTCATTTTCGTCAACAACATAAAAAGCAGTATAATTTTCGACCGGTATTCTGCCAACACCCAAAGAACGATAAAGTTCCTCATTAACAACAGCATACCTAAACGGCATTTTATTTAAAGTTAATACTTCCTTCTTAATCGATCCGTAAATTTTCATCGCAATACCCGGTTCGTGAAGTGTATCGCTGATATATGATAAAATACCGACTAAATCGT
>JAZRZS010000089.1:0-4272 GCA_045601505.1 Acutalibacteraceae bacterium | reverse complement strand
AGCACGATATTAAAGGAGTAAAAAATGGGCGCTTTTTTCGGAGCAGTCGGCAAACACGATGTGATAGGAGATGTTTTCTTCGGAACAGACTATCATTCCCACTTAGGCACACGCCGTGCGGGAATGGCAGCGTTCAACAAGGAAATAGGTCTTCAGCGTGACATACATAATATAGAAAATTCACCCTTTAGAACAAAGTTCCAAAAGGTGTTTGACGAGATGAGCGGTAACGCTGCAATAGGTTGCATAAGTGATTATGAACCTCAACCGCTTCTCATCAATTCTCACCTTGGCACATACGCTATATGTTTTGTCGGCGTAATAAACAACGCAAAACAGTTGATAGATGAGTATCTTTCGACTGTTGGTGTTCACTTCAACGCTATGACGGGCGGTAATGTTAACTCAACAGAACTAGTAGCCGCACTTATAAACCACAAATCCGATTTTGTAGAAGGTATTCGTTTCGCGCAAGAGGTTATAGACGGCACAGCCTCTATATTAATACTTAAGGACAGCGAAACGCTTATAGCCGCGCGTGACCGCGTTGGCAGACTTCCCGTGCTTATAGGCAAGGGCGAGGACGGATTTTGTGTTTCCTTTGAATCTTTTGCATATCAAAAACTTGATTATGAGGATTACAAGGAACTCGGTCCTGCCGAAATCGTAGAAATTACGGCAGACGAAGTTAAAACCATCGGCGAAGCGGGTAAGGAAATGAAAATGTGCTCATTTCTTTGGAGCTATTACGGATACCCAACTTCAACCTATGAGGGCGTAAACGTTGAAATAATGCGTTACCGCAATGGCGAAATAATGGCAGAGCACGATAAACTGCTTCAAAACGCAGAGGATGTTGATTATGTCGGCGGTGTGCCCGATTCAGGAACTCCCCATGCAATCGGCTACGCTAATAAAAGTGCAAAACCGTTTGCCCGTGCGTTTATAAAATACACACCCACTTGGTCGCGCAGCTTCACACCGTCTAAACAGACCGAAAGACAGCGCGTTGCCAAAATGAAACAGGTGCCCGTTTGTGAACTTATAAAGGATAAAAATCTTTTGTTTGTGGATGATTCAATTGTTAGAGGCACCCAACTTAAAGGAACGGTAGATTTCCTTTATTCAAACGGCGCAAAATCGGTTCATATGCGTTCCGCATGTCCGCCGATTATGTACGGCTGTAAATATCTTAATTTTTCACGCGCTACCAGTGATATGGAACTCATAGCCCGCCGCGTAATAATGGAGCTTGAGGGCGAAGAGGGATTTAACCATGTGGAAGAATATAGTGATTCTAATACAGAGCGCGGTAAGAATTTACGCAAAGCAATCTGCGAAAAGTTTAATTTTGCTTCACTTGAATTCCAGTCTTTAGATGGAATTATAAAAGCAATAGGAATAGAACCGTGCAAACTCTGCACATATTGTTGGAACGGAAAGGAATAAAATCATGAAAAATTCTAGGTCTGATAGTTACGCAGCCGCAGGTGTTGATATCACCGCAGGTTATAAAGCAGTTGAACTTATGAAACAACATATAGCCAAAACAATGACAAGCGGCGTTTGCTCGGATGTTGGTGGATTTGGCGGACTTTTCGAACTTGATTTAGAGGGCATAACCCGTCCTGTGCTCGTTAGCGGAACAGACGGCGTTGGCACAAAACTCAAACTCGCATTTTTAATGGACAAACACGATACAGTCGGTATTGACTGCGTTGCAATGTGCGTTAACGATATAATCTGCAGCGGCGCAAAACCGCTTTTCTTCCTTGATTATATTGCCTGCGGAAAGAATATTCCCGAAAGAATTGAAAGCATCGTAAAAGGCGTGTGCGAGGGTTGCATTCAGTCGGGTGCCGCACTTATAGGCGGCGAAACGGCAGAAATGCCTGGCTTCTATCCTGTAGACGAATACGACCTTGCAGGTTACTGCACAGGCGTTGTAGATAAGGCAAAAATTATAGATAATAAAACAATGGTGGAGGGCGACACAGTAATTGCTCTGGCATCAAGCGGCGTTCATTCAAACGGATTTTCGCTTGTAAGAAAGGTCTTTGATGTTGAAAATTCAGATATTAAATCTCCTGTTGCAGAACTTGGCGGCAAGTCAATAGGTGAAACACTTTTAACACCTACAAAGATTTACGTAAAATCTGTCCTCGCTTTAATGGAAGAGGTTAAGGTAAGGGCAATTTCCCACATCACAGGTGGCGGATTTTATGAGAACATTCCGCGTAGTATCCCCGATGGCTTTGGCGCAAAGATAGAGAAGTCCGCTGTTAAGATTCTCCCAATTTTTGATTTAATCGCAAAACGCGGTAATATTAGTGAACACGATATGTTCAACACCTTTAATATGGGCGTTGGTATGAGCATCGTTGTACCTAAGGACGAGGCAGAAAAGGCACTCGAAATCTTGAAAGCTAACGGTGAAGATGCTTACATAATCGGCGAAATTATTAAATCAGAAGACAAAATTACAATTTGCTAACAGAAAGGGAAAGGGCAATGCGTAAAGCCAAAATAGCCGTACTTGTATCGGGCGGAGGAACAAATTTACAGGCGCTAATAGATGCTCAAAACAGCGGCATTATTAAAAGCGGAGAAATAGCACTTGTTGTTTCAAACAAATCGGACGCCTATGCGTTAACACGTGCAAAAAACGCGGGAATAAAGACCGCAACCGTTATAAAGAGCGAATGTAAAGACAGGACCGATTTTGAAGAGAAAATCATAAACCTTTTGAAAACTGAGCAAATCGATGTAATCGTACTTGCAGGTTTTATGGTGATTTTAAGTGAGCGTTTTACAAAAACCTTTGCAAAGCGTATAATCAACGTTCATCCGTCACTCATTCCGTCTTTCTGCGGCGAGGGCTTTTACGGACTGAAAGTTCACGAGGAAGCCCTTAAATACGGCGTTAAGGTGACGGGCGCCACTGTGCATTTTGTAAACGAAATTGCAGACGGCGGCGAGATTATAATGCAAAAAGCGGTGGAAATAAAAGACGGCGATACACCCGAAATTTTACAAAAGAGGGTAATGGAAGAGGCAGAGTGGAAGATTTTACCGCTCTCTCTTGAAAAAGTCTGTAGCGAAATAATAAAGTAAAGGTGAACAAAATGGCATTATTTGATTTAAGTAAACTTCTATCTGAAAATACATACCCAGGTCGCGGAATTGTTATAGGAAAATCTGCAGACGGAAAGAAAGCAATGATTGCATATTTCATTATGGGCAGAAGCGAAAACAGCCGCAACCGTATATTTGAGCGTTTTGAGGGCGGTATGCGTACAAAGGCTTTTGATGAAAGCAAACTATCCGACCCGCACCTTATCATTTACAACCCTTATCTTTCTGCAAAGGGCGGTAATATTGATATTATCACCAATGGCGACCAGACAAACACAATCTATGATGCCATTAATGAATGTGGTCATTCTTACGGTTTTGAAGAGGCTTGTGATATACGTGAGTTTGAAGACGATGCACCCAACTTCACACCAAGAATTTCAGGTATACTTTACTACTGTTTCCCAAGAAATACCTTTGTTTATAAAATGTCCATTCTCAAATCTGCCAACGGCAGACCGGAAAACTGTCAAAGATTTTTCTATAACTACGGCGAGGGTGAAAACGGTGTAGGCCATTTTATCCACACCTATAAATGTGACGGTAACCCCATTCCGTCATTCTACGGTGAACCCGAAGAGGTTTCGCTACCTAATACAGCAAAAGAACTCGCTGATACCGTTTGGGCAAACTTAAACGAAGATAATAAAGTTTCTCTCTTTGTACGCACAGTTGACCTTTCAAGCGGCGAAGCAGAAGAAATCATAATTAATAAGAATAAGTAAGGAGCAAGGAAATGAAAGAATTTGAACTTAAATACGGTTGTAACCCCAACCAAAAACCTGCAAAAATATTTATGCATGACGGCACAGATTTGCCCATTGAAATTCTTTGCGGACGCCCTGGTTTTATTAACTTTCTTGATGCTTTCAACTCCTGGCAGCTTGTAAAAGAATTAAAAGCTGCTTTAGGTCTTCCTGCTGTAACATCCTTTAAGCATGTTAGCCCCACATCTGCTGCAGTTGGAATTCCGCTTTCAGATAAACTTAAAAAGGCTTGTTTTGTTGACGATGTTGAAGGCCTTGATGACTCCCTCCTTGCCTGTGCATATGCCCGTGCAAGAGGCACCGACAGAATGTGTTCATTCGGTGACTGGATTGCACTTTCTGACGTTTGCGATGTTACAACCGCAAAATT
>JAZRZS010000088.1:0-10822 GCA_045601505.1 Acutalibacteraceae bacterium | reverse complement strand
ACCGCCCGTTTTATTAAGACTTTGTACCGCGCTTTCTCTTGTAAGCGGCTTGTTTATTGCTGTCTGTGGACAGGCACCCTCTATACAAACGGAGTTCTTACCGTCCGAAACGGTCAGACGGCAGGAGGCATCAAGCCGCGCTGAAAACACGCCGCTTATATGTACCGATTGCCGTTCGTTCCTGTAAAGTTCGTGCAGACTGTTTTGCACGGCGCTTGAAAGCATTACATCGTCTTTTGTGCGAATACCGAACATATCTGCACCGAGTTTACCTTCAAAATACCCGTCTGTAAAACCGCTGCGTGAAAAAACCTTATAAAGTGTGTCGGCAAGGGTGCTATAATCCTCGCCGTCAAGGGCGCGTCTGCAAACGGCGGTTGCCGCAGCAACATATTCGGGGCGTTTCATTCTGCCTTCAATTTTAAGCGATGCAACACCCATTTCTTTTAGTTTTTCAATGTGCGAAACAAGACTTAAATCCTTAAGGCTTAAATCGTAGCCGTTACCGCCCTCTGCCAAAAACGGCAGACGGCAGGGACCTGCGCAAAGTCCCCTGTTTCCGCTTCGGCCGCCAAGCATAGCACTCATATAGCATTGTCCCGACATGGACATACAAAGGGCGCCGTGGACAAAAACCTCTACTGTCATATTATGTGCTTTTGCGGCGGCACAAAAATCTTTAAGTTCGGTTTCACTCATCTCGCGTGAAGCCACAACCTGTGAAAACCCAATTTTTTTGAGAAGCGGCAACGCGTGAGCCGAGTGGGCAGTAAGTTGGGTCGAGGCATGAATAGGTAGTTGTGGGATATGTTTTTTTATAAGTCGTGCAAGACCTAAATCCTGTACGATTACGGCGTCTACGCCAAATGTATACGCTTCTCTCGCTAAATAAAGCGCTCGTTTAATTTCGGAATCAGACAAAACAGTATTAAGCGTCAGGTAAACCCTGACGCCGCGGATATGACAGTATTTTACAGCCTCGCACAAGGCGTTGCGGTCAAAATTGTCGGCACCCCGCCGCGCATTAAAATCATGCGCACCTAAATAAACTGCATCGGCGCCGCTGCGCACGGCAGCCGTCAGCATTTCCGCATTACCGACAGGCGATAAAACTTCTATTTTACTGTTCGCCACTCTTGTTTCCTTCATAATATTCAAGTTTGCGGCGGAGAACATCTGCCTCTAATTTAGCACAGGCGGTATCTTCAAGCGCACGGCGCAAATCTTGCCGCAGTTCTTCGTTCTGTGCCGCCTGTTTTTTGGCGTTGTCATAAGCCTCAAGCGCGGCAACCACCGCTGTCATAGTGGTGGATAAGAACGGGCTGTTTTTGGCAATTTTGTCAAGACGGCGGTCAAGTTCTGCCGCTAGGTTGCGCACATATGCCTCATCGTCATCACTTGTAAGGCAATATTCCATTCCGCCAACCTTTACACGAATTTTGTTGCTCAAATTAAAAAACACCCCTTTATTTTCTGTTAACTTTATTATATAATAAAATCACACATTTGAAAAGCATTTTATGAAAGGAAATTAAAAATGAAATATTTGGTGGTTTTATGTGATGGAATGGCAGACAGACCGTGCGAACAGCTTTCGGGAAAAACACCTATGGAAGCGGCAAACAAACCTAACATGGATGCACTCGCTAAATGCGGCGAGGTGGGTATGTGCAAAACCGTTGCCGAGGGACTAAAACCGGGCAGCGATGTTGCTAATCTTTCGGTTTTGGGGTATGACCCGCTTGTTTGCTATACGGGACGTTCTCCGCTTGAGGCGGCAAGTATCGGTGTGCCGTTAGTGCCGACCGATGTCGCTCTGCGCTGTAACCTTGTAACATTGTCGGATGAAGAAAATTATGAAGATAAAACAATGGTTGACTACTGCGCGGATGATATTTCTACTGCCGAGGCAGAAGAAATTATTAAGACCGTTAAAGAACATTTTGATAATGAAATATATACATTCTATTCGGGTGTTAGTTACCGCCATTGTCTGACGGTTAAAAACGGTACGACAGAACTTGGCACAATGACTCCGCCGCACGATATATCTGGTAAGGTTATAGGCGAATATTTAAGCGACTGCGAAAACGCCAAACCGCTTACCCTTTTGATGAAGAAAAGTTATTCCGTGCTTAAAGACCACCCTGTTAATAAAAAGCGCATTGAGAACGGACGCCGCCCTGCCAACTCAATTTGGTTGTGGGGAGAGGGAAGAAAACCCGCATTGCAGAACTTTAAAGAGAAAAACGGCGTAGAAGGCGGCATAGTTTCGGCGGTTGATTTGCTAAAAGGAATTGGTATTTGCGCAGGAATGAAAACACCTTTTGTAGAAAACGCAACTGCGTACATAGACACTAATTATGAGGGCAAGGTTGCTGCCGCACAAGCGCTTTTTGACGATGGCTGTGAGTTTGCGTATATCCATGTGGAAGCTCCTGACGAGTGCGGACACCGCGGAGAAACAAAAGAAAAGGTACGCGCTATCGAACTTATTGACAGTAAAGTGCTTTCGCCAATGCTCGAATATCTTAAAAACACAGGCGAACCTTTCCGCGTTCTCATAATGCCCGACCACCCGACACCGCTCAGTACGCGAACCCATGCGGGAGACCCTGTACCGTATCTTATATACGACTCAAGAAATGAAATAAAGGGTACAGACGCCTTCACCGAAGCACTTGCCGAAAAGACGGGCAACTTTATTGCTCATGGACCAAGCGTTATGGATAAACTTTTGCAAAAATAAAAAATAAAAAACGGGACGAATTTCGTCCCGTTTTTGTTTGTTTCATTAAAATTAATATGCAACGCCTTGAGCTATCATAGCGTCTGCAACCTTCATAAAGCCTGCAATATTTGCACCTGCAATAAGGTCGCCTTCCATACCGAATTTCTTTGCGGCATCGTAAGAGTTCTTATAAATGTCGCTCATAATCTGATGCAGTTTGGCATCAACCTCTTCGGCTGTCCAACTGTATCTCATAGAGTTCTGGCTCATTTCAAGGCCCGAAACGGCAACGCCGCCTGCGTTAACAGCCTTTGAAGGAGCGATTACAACTTTGTTTTCTTTCAAATATGCAACAGCCTCTTCGGTTGTGGGCATATTAGAAACCTCAACATAATACTTAACGCCGTTTGCAACAATGTTTTTAGCATCTTCAAGCGAAACCTCGTTCTGTGTAGCGCAAGGCATGATAACATCAACCTTTTGCTCCCACGGACGTTTGCCCTCGAAGTACTGTGCGCCGAACTTATCGGCATAATCCTTAACCTTATCGCGTCCCGATGCACGCATCTCAAGCATAAAGTCAATCTTTTCATCGGTCGAAACACCGTCTGGGTCGTATATATATCCGTCAGGTCCCGAAATTGTAACAACCTTACCGCCGAGTTCTGTAATCTTCTTAACAGTACCCCAAGCAACGTTACCAAATCCCGAAACAGCAAAGGTCTTACCCTTTATGTCTTCGCCAAAGGTCTTAAGCATTTCAACGGTGTAGTAAACTGCACCGAAACCTGTAGCTTCGGGACGAATGAGAGAGCCGCCGAACGAACGGCCTTTACCTGTGAGAACGCCTGTAAACTCGTTACGCAGACGTTTATACTGTCCGTAAAGATAGCCAACCTCTCTTGCACCAACGCCGATATCACCCGCAGGAACGTCTGTGTCGGGTCCGATGTGTTTAGATAGTTCGGTCATAAAGCTCTGACAGAAGCGCATAATCTCAGCATCAGACTTGCCGCGCGGGTCAAAGTCAGAGCCGCCCTTACCGCCGCCCATAGGAAGACCTGTAAGGCTGTTTTTAAATGTTTGCTCGAATCCAAGGAACTTGATAACCGATGCGTTAACCGAAGGATGCAGACGGATACCGCCCTTGTAAGGACCGATAGCCGAGTTAAACTGTACGCGGTAACCGCGGTTAACCTGAACTGTGCCTGCGTCATCCATCCACGAAACGCGGAAGGTAATCATACGCTCAGGCTCAACGATTCTTTCCATAATACCCCATTTTTCAAGGCGTGGGTCTTGTTCCACAACAGGCTCAAGCGATTCCAAAACCTCAAGAACTGCCTGTAAAAACTCGGGTTCACCCGCGTTTCTCTTGGCAACGGTTTCGTAAACCCTAATCAAATACTCGTTTTTTAATTTCATAATATTCCCTCTTTTAAAAAAATTATATTGACAGTTTAACACGCTAAACCGCAAAAGTCAACAAAAAACATATACTTTATTTCAATTTTATTGAATTAAATAGGATATTATGTTATTATAGTTATTCGAGGTGAGAATATGAGTACCACAATTGCTGCAATTTCAACACCGCTTGGTGAGGGCGGAATCGGCACAGTCAGAATATCGGGCGGTAGTGCGCGGGAAATTGCCGACAAAGTTTTTAAATCAAAAAGCGGTAAGAAGATAGCGGAGGCTAAGGGTTATACTGCGCTTTTCGGCGCTGTTTATGAGAATGGTCAAATGCTTGATGAGGCGGTGGCACTCACCTTTGCCGCGCCCAAAAGTTACACGGGCGAGGATGTAATTGAACTCTCGGTCCACGGCGGTGTTTATATAACGCGCTCACTTTTACGCGCAGTAATAGCGGCAGGGGCTACACCTGCGGCGGCGGGTGAATTTACGCGCCGCGCTTTCGAGAATGGAAAAATGGACCTGTCGGCAGCCGAAAGTGTAATGGCACTTATATCGGCACAGGGGGAACAGGAGCTTAAAATCGCCCTTGCCTCTAAAACGGGCAGAGTGCATAACGAAATAGAAAAAATTAAAACCGATTTATTAGCGGTCGAGGCGGCAATGGCGGTCTATGCAGACTATCCCGATGAAGACCTGCCTGAAGCCGATGCAGACACCGTAAAAGCAAAGCTTGAGGATTGCAAAAAGGCGCTTTTTGCCTTGCTTTCAAATTTTGATGCAGGTAAAATAGTGCGCGAGGGTATAAAGACCGCCATAATCGGTGCCCCTAATGTTGGCAAATCCACGCTTATGAATATGCTTTCGGGTGATACGCGTTCCATCGTAACTGCGGTTGCGGGTACAACGCGTGACATCGTTGAAGAAACCGTACGCGTAGGTGATATAAGACTTAGTCTTGCCGATACGGCGGGTGTGCATGAAACGGATGACGAGGTTGAGTCTATCGGCGTAGAACTCGCATGTAAAGCGGCGGCAGAGTCGCAACTAATCCTTGCTGTTTTTGATGGTACAAAACCGCTTGACGCTGACGATAGACGAATTTTAGAAATTATAAAAGACAAAAATGCCGTTGCGGTTGTAAATAAAGCAGACAAACCGCTGTGTGTAGATTTGAATGAGTTTATGTCTCTTTCACCTATTTTAATATCGGCAAAAGAGGGCACTGGTGCCACGGAACTCAAAACGGCTATAAACAAAGCCTCAGGTGTTTATAATCTTCGCAGCGATGTTGCCGTACTGACAACCGAGCGCCAACGCGATTGTGCAAACAGGGCATACGGGGCGGTTTGCGAGGCTATTGATACTATGGAAAACGGCTTCACGCTTGATGCGGTTGGCATCTGTGCGGATGATGCTTTAGCGGCACTTTTAGAGCTTTCGGGTGAACGCGTGACAGAGGCGGTCACAAACGAAGTGTTCAGCCGATTCTGTGTAGGAAAGTAGGATTTTATGAAAAAATACAGCGCAGGACAAGTAGATGTTGCGGTAATAGGCGCAGGTCACGCAGGAATTGAGGCAGCTTTGGCTGCGGCGCGGCTTTCTGTCAGCACCGTAATGTTCACAATAAATCTGGACTGGGTGGGCAATATGCCCTGCAACCCGTCCATTGGCGGCACCGCAAAGGGACACCTTGTGCGTGAGATTGATGCGCTCGGCGGTGAGATGGGTAGGGCGGCAGATGCGAATATGTTACAAAGCCGTATGCTCAATTTGGGGAAAGGCCCCGCCGTTCATTCGCTTCGCGCACAGATAGACCGTCGCCGTTACAGCGAATATATGAAACACGCCGTAGAAAAGCAAAAAGGGCTTGATGTAAAACAGGCAGAGGTTGTAGATTTATATAAGTGTGATGACGGTTGGCATGTGGTTACAATGCTGGGCGCTGAATATGTCTGCAAAACCGTAATCTTGGCAACGGGCACCTTTTTGGGCGGCAGAATTTTTGTGGGTGAAGTGAATTACGAGGGAGGACCTGACGGCACTTTCGCCGCAACCGAACTCTCAAAGGCGCTTTACAAATTAAATATTCCGCTTCGCCGCTTCAAAACCGGCACCCCCGCAAGAGTTTTGCGTGACAGCATAGATTTCTCCAAAATGGAAGTACAGGAGGGTGACGACACAATTGTCCCCTTCAGTTATAAGACAAAAGATGCAGGTATAAATCGCGTTTGCTGTCATATTGCTTATACAAACGATAAGACCAAGCAAATAATACTTGATAATCTTGACCGTTCACCGCTTTATTCGGGGGATATTCACGGTGTTGGACCGCGTTACTGTCCGAGCATTGAGGATAAAATTGTTCGTTTTGCCGACAAACAGCGTCATCAACTGTTTGTTGAGCCGTGCGGCATGAACACCGAAGAAATGTATTTACAGGGAATGTCTTCTTCTCTGCCCGAAGAGGTGCAGATTAAAATATACCGTTCGATAAAAGGGCTTGAAAATGTTAAAATAATGCGTAGTGCATACGCAATTGAATACGACTGTGCCGACCCACTTGCACTTTCCCACACCCTACAGTTCAAAAATTTAGAGGGGCTTTTCGGCGCGGGACAGTTCAACGGCTCTTCAGGGTACGAGGAGGCGGCGGCGCAAGGACTCATAGCGGGTATCAACGCCGCACACTTTGTTTTAAAGAAAGAGCCGCTAATACTTGACCGCTCTGGCTCATACATCGGAACGCTTATTGACGACCTTGTAACAAAGGGTTGCTCTGACCCGTATAGGATGATGACCTCTCGTTCGGAATACCGTTTGTTGTTACGACAGGATAACGCAGACGAGCGCCTTATGCCAACGGGTAGAGAAATCGGCCTTATTGACGATGAAACCTACCAAGAATTTTTAACCCGCAAGGCGCAAAAAGAAAAGGAAATCGAACGACTTTCACAGGTTGGTATTGCACCAAGCGAAGAGCTTAATAAAATGTTAAGCGAGGCGGGTACGGCGCCGCTTTCAAACGGATGTAAACTTTGCGATCTTTTACGCCGTCCCCAAATTACATATAAAATGCTTATGCCGTTTGATAAAACCCGTCCGATACTTCCTATTGAAGTCACCGAAAAGGTGGAAATCGAGGTTAAGTACGAGGGATATATTGAAAAGCAACGTGCTAAGGTGCGTGAGGCAAAACGCCTTGAAAATCGTATGCTTCCCGAAGATATTGATTACGACAAGGTAACGGGACTGCGGCTGGAGGCGTGTGAAAAGCTTAAAAAAGTTCGTCCGCGCAACATCGGTCAGGCATCGCGCATATCGGGCGTAAGCCCCGCCGATATTTCGGTGCTTATAATCTACACAGGGGGCGAGAGAAATGTTTAATACTTCTAAACTAAAGGCTCTTTGTGCGCCGTTTTTTAACCTCACAGATGATATGTGTGAAAAACTTTGTGTTTACGGCAAACTGCTGATTGAATGGAACGAAAAAATGAACCTCACCGCCATAGTAGAGCCTGACGAAATTTTGATAAAACACTTTTACGATTGCCTGTTGTTTTTAAAGAATGTCAAAATTCCACAGGGCGCAAAGGTGATTGATGTTGGTACAGGCGCGGGTTTCCCAGGTGTTGTGCTTAAAATAGCTCGTCCTGATATTGACCTTACATTGCTTGATAGTTTAGGAAAGCGAATAACTTTTTTAAACGCGGTGTTAGACGCTACAAAACTTTCGGCAACCGCAGTTCACGGCAGAGCAGAAGAGTTTGCAAAAAAGACCGAATATAGAGAGGTTTACGATATTGCCTGTGCTCGTGCTGTTGCGAGACTTAATATTTTATCGGAATATTGTTTGCCGTTCGTAAAAACAGGCGGACAGGTTGTGTCTATGAAAGGCCCCGCCGCAGAGGAGGAACTGTGCGAAGCGGCAAAAGCGATATCGGTGCTTGGCGGTGAAAAAGGTGCGGTTTTTTCCGAAAAACTGCCCGATGAGACAGGAAGAAGTTTTATAATAATAAAAAAGATATCGCAAACACCGACAAAATATCCCCGAAACTCTGGCAAAATTACAAAGCAACCGTTATAAGCGGTTGCTTTTTTGTTGCAAAGACTCGTTTTTTGCGATGTAAAAATGTGGAAAAGTTTGTCCGCTTTTGTTAAAATCAAAACAGAAAGAGGTGACGCCGATGCAACTGTCAAAAAGATATGCAAAACCTATGCGGCGGTTGCAGGAATTACCGCTGACACAAATAAGCAAAAGTCCTTCGCAAACGCGGACAACCTTTGACGAATATGAACTGTCTTTGCTTTCAGAAAGTATAAAACAAAACGGACTTTTACAACCCATAACCGTGCGCCGCATAGGAGATGGTTATGAACTCATAGCGGGTGAACGCCGACTCCGCGCGGCAAAACTTGCAGGTCTTAAAACCATTCCTGCTATTGTGTATGAGGTCAGTGACGAATCGGCGGCGATATATACCTTGATAGAAAATCTGCAACGCGCCGACCTGTCCCCTTTTGACGAGGCAGAGGGTATAAAAAGGCTTATAACGGTTTACGGACTTTCACAGTGTGATGCGGCGGCAAGACTTTCTTTAGCGCCGTCCACCCTTTCCAACAAACTCCGACTTTTGCGACTGACACAAAACCAACGCATACGGATAGAAGCGGCAAGGCTAACAGAACGCCATGCCCGTGCGGTTTTGCGTCTGCCCGAAGAAAAGCGTGATGAAGCGTTGGATATCATAATTGCGGGTGAAATGACCGTAGCAGAGGCAGAAAAACTGACAGAAGATTTGCTTTCCCCAAAGCTTCAAAAAAAGGAACCAAAAAGACTTGCAGGAATAGGAGATGTAAGGCTTTTTGCCAATAGCCTGCAAAAAATTGTAGATACGATGGTCAAAGCGGGGTACAGCGCCAAAACAAAGAAAAACGAAACCGACAGTTTTGTTGAATATACTGTGAGAATAGATAAACAATCGTCACAGATGAAACTTATTTAACCCACCCATATTCATCCCCATATAGCCTTTCCCCTAAGGCAGCAAATGCCGCACAAGTTTTTTTGTGCGGCATTTGTGTTGCAAAAATATTTAATTGTTTACTTTGGTAAAAATCTATATTAAAATAGGTGCGGAGAGTGATAAAATGATTTACACCGTAACCTTTAACCCTGCAATTGATTATGTTATGCATACGGGGGAATTGACAGGCGGCAAAACCAACCGCAGTAACCGTGAAGAACTTTATTTCGGCGGAAAGGGAATAAACGTTTCTTATGTGCTGTCACAATTAGGGGTGCCCACAACTGCGCTCGGGTTTGTCGCGGGGTTTACGGGTATTGCTCTTGAAAACGCAGTTAATGCGTGGGGTATAAGGGCAGATTTCATTCACCTCGCTAACGGATTCACCCGTATAAATGTAAAACTAAAAGGCGGAAGTGAAACGGAAATTAACGCGGGTGGTCCAGATATTGATAAAACGGCACTTGATAAATTGTGGTTAAAACTTGATAGTATAAAATCAGGTGATACCCTCGTATTAGCGGGTAGCGTGCCATCGTCTTTGCCGAGTGATATATATGAAAATATTCTTAAAAGGCTTTCACAAAAGGGTATTCGCTTTGTGGTGGACGCAACAGGAAAACTGCTTGAAAGAACCCTCAAGTATGAACCGTTTTTGGTCAAACCAAACATTGACGAACTTTGCGAAACACTGAACACCGAAATTAGAACCGAATCACAATTACTTGAATCGGCAAAACAACTACAAAAAATGGGGGCGCAAAATGTACTTGTTTCCCTTGGGGCAGAGGGCGCTTTCTTGCTGTCAAAGGACGGTAAACATTATAAAAAACCTGCTTGTGTGGGAACACCCGTCAATACGGTGGGTTGCGGCGATTCAATGATAGCAGGGTTTCTTGCGGGATTCGATAAAGGTGCAGATTACGCGCTTTCACTTGCAATTGCGGCGGGCGGCGCAACAGCGTTTAAGCCATGGTTGGCAAATAAAGAGGATATTTTAAAACTTTTATAAACAACAAACCCCGTTCATCGAACGGGGTTTTAATAATTTATTGTTTAGCGGGGGATTCTTTGCGGATAACATCGTGTGCGCCGCCCTCAACAATACTGACAGCCGAAACAAGAGTAATTTTTGCTTTTTCTTGCAATTCGGGAATGGTCAGTGCGCCGCAGTTGCACATTGTTGATTTAACCTTGCTTAAAGATACCTGAACATTGTCCTTTAGCGGTCCGGCGTATGGCACATACGAGTCAACGCCCTCTTCAAACGAGAGTTTCTTGGCGCCGCCGAGGTCATAACGCTGCCAGTTACGAGCGCGGTTAGAGCCTTCACCCCAATATTCCTTAACATAACTGCCGCCAAGGTTAATCTTATCTGTTGGGCTTTCATCAAAACGGGCAACATAACGGCCAAGCATCAAGAAATCTGCGCCCATAGCAAGTGCAAGTGTCATATGGTGGTCGTAAACAATGCCGCCGTCCGAGCAAACAGGAATATAAACACCTGTCTTTTTATAGTATTCATCACGTGCTTCACAAACCTCAATAAGCGCAGTAGCCTGTCCTCTGCCGATACCCTTGGTTTCGCGTGTGATGCAGATGGAACCGCCGCCGATACCAACCTTAATAAAGTCGGCGCCACATTCCG
>JAZRZS010000087.1:0-7267 GCA_045601505.1 Acutalibacteraceae bacterium | reverse complement strand
CTTACCGTTTTTTGTGACGGTGACACAAATGTTGACTATCACCATACGGTTGAGGATGTTGGCATTGTTTTGGGTGATGCGCTTAAAACGGCTCTCTCGGATATGCGCGGCATCAAGCGTTACGGCAGTTTTATTCTGCCTATGGATGAGACGCTGATTTTATCTGCTGTTGATATTTCGGGAAGAAGCCACCTATCCTACGGTTTAAAAATACCCGCTTTCCGCGTGGGCGATTTTGACACCGAACTGTGCGAAGAATTTTTCTTGGGTTTTGTACGCCACGCAAACATCACGCTACACATAAAGCAGCTTGAGGGTAAAAATTCACACCACATTATTGAGGGTGCATTTAAGTCGGTTGCGCACACTCTGCGTGAAGCTTGTATTATCGAAAAAGAATTTGCGGATGAAATTCCGTCCACCAAGGGAGTACTTTAATGATTGCAATAATTGATTACGGAGTAGGAAATTTGTTTTCACTTTCCTGCTCGTTTGCCGCTATCGGCGCCGAAACCGTTATAACGGGTGATGAAAATGTAATAAAATCCGCCGACAAGCTTGTTTTACCGGGTGTTGGCGCCTTTGGTGACGCAGCAAATAAACTGCGTGAATGCGGACTTTATGATGTTATAAAGCGTGAAGCCGCAAACGGCAAACCGCTGCTTGGCATTTGCCTTGGTATGCAACTTTTGTTTGAACGCAGTTTTGAATATGGCGTTCACGAGGGGTTGGCACTTTTAAAGGGTGATGTTGTGCCGATGGAGGAGCGAATTGATAAAAGTTTTAAAATACCCCACATTGGCTGGAATGCACTAAAGTTCACAAAAGAGTCACCTCTTTTCAAGTACATAAATGACGGTGATTTTGTATATTTTGTTCATTCCTATTTTGCCGAAAACTGTGAGGATTCTTTGGCGGCTACGACCGATTACGGCAAGAATTTGACGGCGGTTGTAAGCAAGGACAATGTTTTTGGTTGCCAGTTCCACCCCGAAAAAAGCGGTGAGACAGGACTTAAGATTTTACGCGCGTTTTGCGAAACGGAGAGAATTTAGATGAATATTTTTCCTGCCATTGATTTATATGACGGCAAGGCTGTAAGGCTTTTTAAAGGCGACTACGATAAAATGACGGTGTATAGCGAAAATCCACTTTCGGTTGCAAAGGATTTTGAAAAGGCGGGTGCTAAATACATCCACCTTGTTGATTTACAGGGCGCAAAAGACGGAACAACGCCTAATTTGCACATTGTAAAAGAAATAGCAAAAAACACCTCCCTTTTCACAGAAATTGGCGGTGGTATACGCTCACTTGACACTATTGACGCTTACTTAAATGCAGGTGTTAGTCGTGTGATTTTAGGAACTGCGGCGGTGCAAAACCCAGATTTCCTAAAAGAAGCCATAGAAAAATACGGCGAAAAAATCGCCGTTGGTGTTGACATAAAAGATGGGTTTGTTGCCATAAAAGGTTGGACCGAAAAATCCCAGTATGACTGTTTCTCGTTTTGTGAGATGATGCAAGACATTGGGGTTAAGACCATAATTTGCACCGATATTTCCAAAGACGGCGCAATGCAAGGCACTAACCGCGAACTGTACTGTGAACTCTCTCGCCGTTTTTCTATTGACATTGTGGCATCGGGCGGTGTTTCGACTATTATGGACATAAAGGCGCTTAAAGAACTTGGCATTAACGGCGCTATTATAGGAAAGGCATATTACATTGGTGCAATTGATTTGCGCGAAGCGTTAGAGGTAGCAAAATGATTACAAAACGAATTATCCCCTGTTTAGATGTCAAAGACGGCAGGGTTGTTAAAGGTGTGAATTTCAAGGGACTTTCGGATGTATCGTCCCCTGTAGAACTTGGTAAATATTACAGTGACTGCGGTGCGGACGAACTTGTGTTTTACGACATTACGGCATCAAGTGACGGCAGACGGCTTTTTACCGACATACTGCGTGAGGTTAGCCAAAATATCTTCATTCCGCTGACTGTAGGCGGAGGAATTAACACGGTAGACGATTTTAACCGCGTACTTAAATGCGGTGCCGACAAGGTTAGTGTTAATTCGGGCGCCATTAAAAACCCAAACCTTATTCGCGAAGCCGCACAGAAATACGGCAACCAATGTGTTGTTATTTCGGTTGATGTTAAGCGTGTTGACGGCGTTTTTCGCGTTTTTGCAAAGGGTGGCAGAGAAAACACGGGGCTTGAGGCTATTAAGTGGATAAAAAGCTGTGTAGAAAATGGTGCGGGTGAGGTTGTTGTTAATTCCATTGACACAGATGGTGTTAAGCAAGGCTTTGATATTCCCCTTTTACGTGAGGTGTGTAATGCTGTTAATGTGCCCGTTATTGCATCGGGCGGCGCAGGTTGCAAGGAAGATTTTATAAAACTTTTCCGCGAAATACCTGATATTGACGCAGGGTTGGCGGCTTCAATTTTCCATTTTGGCGAAGTGCAAATAAGCGACCTTAAAAAAACATTAAAAGAAAATAATATTACTGTTAGATGGGAGAACCATTATGATAAATATTGATAACCTTAAATTTGATAAAAACGGTCTTATCCCCGCTGTTGTTATAGACACGCTTTCTAAAAAGGTGCTGACTGTGGCTTATATGAACCGCGAAAGTCTTGAAATAACCTTAAAAAAGGGACTTACCTGTTTTTACAGTCGTTCCCGTCAAGAGCTATGGCTTAAGGGCGAAACAAGCGGTAATTATCAGCACGTTGTTTCCATCACTGCCGACTGCGATATGGATGCGCTTGTGGTCGAGGTTCAAAAGGACGGTCCAGCATGTCACCTTGGCACCGATTCTTGTTTTAATAACACTCTGTATGTCAGTGACACTCTTCCCTCTTTTTCAATGGATGGACTTTACGATTTGCTAGAGGGCAGAAAAAGTGACCTACCCGAAGGCTCCTACACAACATACCTTTTTAAGAAGGGTATTGACAAAATTCTTAAAAAAATCGGTGAAGAATCGACCGAGGTTATAATTGCCGCCAAGGCAGACGACAAGGCGGAAACCGTATATGAAGTTGCCGACCTTGCGTATCACCTTATGGTTATGATGGTCGAGATGGGCATTTCTGTTGATGATATCAGAAAAGAATTAGCTTCTCGTCATATTATTGACCACAAGGTTAAACAGGAGAAAATGACGGGAAATGATTAAAACAAACTTTCATACCCACACAAACTTTTGTGACGGAGATAATACTCCGAGAGAAATTGTCTGCGAGGCTATAAAACGCGGCTTTACCGCGATTGGTTTTTCTATGCACAGTTTTCTTTCAGAAGATTTGGAGGTTGTGCCGTCACCCGACAGAGAGCAGTTATATATTAAAGAAGTATTGGCGCTAAAGAATGAATTCGCTGATAAAATTAAAATTTTCTGCGGCATAGAACAGGACTTTTATTCTGATTTTCCTAAAAGTTTTGACTACATTATAGGCTCTGTTCACTACATAAAGCGTGACGGAAAACTTTTTTCTGTTGATAGTTGCAAAGAAGAAATGATGCATATTATAAACACCTATTTTGATGGTAGTTTTGAAAAATACGCAGAGGAATATTTTTCTCTCGTCTGTGAGATGGCAGAAAAAATAAAGCCCGACATTATCGGACATTTTGACCTTATTATGAAATATTGTGAACAGGCGGTAACGCCCGAAACCGACAACTATATAAAGGTTGCGACCAAAGCTATAAAAAGACTTATCCCGCTCGGCATTCCTTTCGAAATCAACACAGGCGCTATGTGCCGTGGAACGAGGACAACGCCCTACCCTTCCCAAAAGCTACTTAAAATTATGTGCGAAAACGGCGCGAAAATCGTTTTCTCAAGTGACTGTCATAACAAGGATTTTTTGGAATATGGGTTCGACTTAGCAGAAGAAATGGCACTGAATGCAGGGTTTACCGAGCACGGAATTATAACAGAAAACGGCATTATATATGTGCCGATAAAGTAAAAAAACGAGGCGATGCCTCGTTTTTTTATTTCATTGAAAATATTATGCCCACAACGGCAGAGATAGCTATAAAAACTATTGGGTGTAGTTTTTTAGTGTATTTCACTTTATTCATAAGCACCCAAAGCACTGCGGCAAGGACTAGTCCTTGCCAGTTTACCGCCGTTACGCCTTTTGCAATAATCTCTTTTATGGGTAACAGGTTGGTTATGACAACCGTTATTCCTGCGGCGGCTATAAGTGCTGTTGACGCAGGGCGCAGACCGTAAAACGCACTGTTAACATAATGGTTTGTGCTGAACTTTTTAAGCACAGCGGCTACAAGCATTATAACAATAATCGATGGGGTTATAAGACCAATGGTTGCTGTTAAAGCGCCTAAAAATGCAAAACCCATACCACCCGCATTCATACCCGTTATATAGCCGACATAGGTTGCCATATTGACGCCTATCGGTCCCGGTGTGGATTCGGAAACGGCTATCATATTTGCAAGATCTGCGTGGGTAAACCAACCCGTTTTATCCGACATTTCGTAAAGGAAAGGAATTGTTGCCATTCCGCCGCCTATTGCGAAAAGTCCTGTTTTAAAAAATTCTAAAAACAAACGAAGAAACAACATTATTCCTTTTTACCCCCTAACGATTTTAAAACTATACCCGTCAGGGCGGCGAGTATTACAA
Source organism: Acutalibacteraceae bacterium (assembly GCA_045601505.1). Taxonomy (GTDB): domain Bacteria; phylum Bacillota; class Clostridia; order Oscillospirales; family Acutalibacteraceae; genus SIG589. The sequence continues at coordinate 2,597 of JAZRZS010000087.1, read as the reverse complement.
AAATTACGGGGCTTACAGGCAGTAAAAGTGCGCCGAGCGCTACAACAACAAATATAGCGGCAGTCCACCTATCCACAACGGCTTTTTTGAAGAGTTTTACTACCGCGTTGAGTATAAGTACACAGACGCAAACGCGCACACCCGCAAGGGCGTTTTGAACTACTTCTATATGCGAAAATGCCTCTATTACACCTGCAAGGGCTGATATTATTATAAGTGACGGAAACACAACGCCCAACGTTGTGAAAATACCGCCAAGTACTCCTTTTTTCTTTTGACCTATGAATGTTGCGGTATTGACCGCGATTACACCAGGAGTGCATTGTCCTATGGCAAAATAATCCATAAGTTCTTCTTCGGTTGCCCAGCCTTTTTTCTCTACAACCTCGCGTTGCAGTATAGGAAGCATTGCATAGCCGCCGCCAAAGGTCATTACGCCGACCTTGGCAAAGGTTATAAACATTTCTAGTAATAATTTCAAGTCTTTCACCTCTGTTGCTAAAGTATAACATTTTTTAGAGGAAAAATCAATTGTACAAGTTAATAAATTCTTAATCCTTTTCAACCTTTCAAATTAACAAAAATAGATGTATAATAAATTAAAGAAAATGAGGTGGTTTTATGTACAACATTTTGATTTGCGATGATGACAAGGATATCGTTAACGCGCTTAAGATTTATCTTTCCGACCCGAGCTATACCATTTTAAAGGCTTATGACGGAATGGAGGCACTAGAAATTATTGAAACACAAGAAATACATCTTGTGCTTATGGATATTATGATGCCAAAGCTTGACGGAATTTCTGCTATGGTTAAAATACGCGAAAAGAGTAATGTTCCCGTTATTTTAATAACTGCCAAAAGTGAGGATTCCGACAAGATTTTGGGGCTTAATGTTGGTGCTGATGATTACATAACGAAACCTTTTCAACCGCTTGAGGTTGCGGCGCGTGTGCGCTCTCAACTGCGCAGATACATGCAACTCGGTGGCGGTACTGTACAGTCGCAGAACATTACGGTTGGCGGAATTGAACTTGATGACGACAGAAAGACGGTTACGGTTGACGGGAATGATGTATCGCTAACACCGACCGAATATGAAATTTTGCGGCTTTTGATGTCAAGCACCGACAAGGTGTTCTCCCCCGCCGATATTTATGAGGCAATTTGGCACGAAAGCCCCATAAACTCTGATAACAACACCATCGCCGTACATATAAGACACATACGCGAAAAAATTGAAATTAACCCCGCCGAGCCGCGATATTTAAAGGCGGTTTGGGGGCACGGATATGTGATGAAAGGAGAAAAACGATGAAAAACGCTATTAGAACTTTACCCGCTAAAATCACCTGTTTTATTCTCTCTATTATATTTTTGGCGGTTGGCGTACTTGGTGCTATCGGTGCCGCCGTTTTAATTGAGGCGGATTTTTATACGCAGACCAAACAAGACGTAATCCGAAATTCACTTGACGGCAGAGTATCGAGCGATATGTACACCGTTATGTATAATTCCTTTGCATATACTGAAACTGAAACTACTGGACATATAGCAGAAACCGACAATGCTCTTACAAACTTACGTTTTCAGTTGAGAAAACCCGACGGAACCGTGCTTTTTGCCAATACAAACGGCATTAAAGAAACCGCGTATAACTACAAATATTATTTTGAAGTTATAAAGCACGAAGATTATACAGAGGTTAATCATTTGGGTGATTCTATGCCGCTTGATACGGAAAACTACTATATTGTAGAAGCATATATTGAAAGAGATTTTCCCGTAATGGACGAATATTCTTTTATAAATGCAGCGGTAAATTTAGGTTTTGCACTGCGCTTTTGGATTTATCCCATTACACTTGTTTCCTTGATTTTGTCAGCTATTTGCTTTATAACCCTTATGTGTGTTGCGGGAAGACGACCGCAAAGCGAGGAAATTCACGCGGGACCTTTACATCAAGTGCCATTTGATTTACTAACGGCTGTGATTTTTGGCATCTTCCTTTTTGTGCTTTACCTTATTTGTGATGTTTTCTATAGTGGCGAAGTTGCTTTGACATTTATGCTTACGGTTTATATTTTATTTGCCGCCTGTGTTGCCCTTGGACTTTGTATGAGTATGGCGGTACGCATTAAAGACCGCACCCTTATTAAAAAATCTGCTATAGTTCTTATCATTTTGTTTTTATTAAAGGCCATAAAAGCGGTAGCAAGAAAACTTAAAAAGGTACTAAAACAGATTTGGGTGCTTATAAGAAGCATTCCGCTTATTTGGCGGACGGTGGTTGTTATTGCAGGAATTATTTTTATAGAAATTTTATGGATACAAAGTTTTTGGTATAGAGCAAATGTTTATCAAATTATTTGGGTTTTGGAAAAAATTATTCTTGTACCCGTTTGTCTTTATGCCGCACTGTTTTTACGACAGTTGCAAAAGGGTGGCGAGGCGTTGGCGCGTGGCGAACTTGATTATAAAACCGACACCAAATATATGTTTTGGGATTTTAAGCGCCACGGGGAAAATCTTAACAGTATATCTAAGGGGCTATCTGCCGCCGTTGAAGAACGGATTAAAAGCGAACGCACAAAG
>JAZRZS010000086.1:0-4227 GCA_045601505.1 Acutalibacteraceae bacterium | reverse complement strand
TTATTACGTGTTATCCTGTGTTAAAAAACCCTTAAAAACGGCGTTTTATCACGGTTTTTAGTGTAAATCTTGTGTTAGGAAACAAAATATTCCACCGCATTGTTGGGGAAAAATTCGCGGAACTCCGAGCAAAGTTGTGCGGCAAGGGTTTTATTGTGAGCGAGAACAAGGGTTGGACGGTTGACATTTGCAATAATATTCGCCATTGTAAAGGTTTTACCCGAGCCCGTTACACCCATCAAAACTTGCTCTTTACCGCCGTTATTTATGCTCTCCACAAGTGTGTCTATTGCTTGTGGTTGGTCGCCTGTGGGTTTATAGTCACTGTGCAAAACGAACTTGTCCATTCCCTCACCTCACCTTTTATTTTTTATTATTATACCACAAAAACGATATAAGTAAAGAAAAAGCAGATGCTTTTTGCATCTGCTTTTAGATTTGTTATTTTATAAGGCTTTCACCGTCCATTTCTGCAGGTTTTGGAAGTCCCATAACCTTGAGCATTGAGGGTGCGATGTCAGCAAGGCGGCCGCCTTCTTTTAATTCGCAATCATAACCTACAACGCAGAACGGAACGGGGTTGGTGGTGTGAGGTGGGAATGGGTTTCCGTCCTCACCTACCATACAGTCGGCGTTGCCGTGGTCGGCGGTTATGAAGAGTACGCCGCCCATTTCGCGAACGGCATCTTCTACCTTACCAACGCAAGTGTCAACTGCCTCAACCGCTTTAACCGCAGCATCAAACACGCCTGTGTGGCCTACCATATCGCAGTTGGCAAAGTTTAGGATTACGGCGTCATATTTGCCGCTTCTGATCTGCTCACAAACCGCGTCACAAACAGGATATGCGCTCATTTCGGGTTGCAAGTCAAAGGTGGGTACATCGGGTGACTGAATTAAAATTCTGTCTTCACCCTCAAATGTCTTTTCCTCGCCGCCGTTGAAGAAAAATGTTACATGGGCATACTTCTGTGTTTCGGCAATACGAAGTTGGGTTTTACCGTTTGCTGCAAGATACTCGCCGAGTGTCATTTTAAGTTCTTCGGGCGGGTATGCAACCGTTACATTGGGCATTGTTTCGTCATACTGGGTCATACAAACATAGGTTAGTGGGAAGAAACCTTTTTTGCGGTCAAATCCGTCAAATGCCTCATCAACAAAGGTACGAGTGAACTGTCTTGCGCGGTCGGGACGGAAATTGAAAGAAACAACGCTGTCCCCCGCTTTAATCATTCCCTCTTCCTCTATAACAGTTGGAACGATAAATTCGTCAGTTACGCCCTCACCATATGATGTGTTCATCGCATTAACTGCACTTGTATTTTTATTACCCTCGCCATAGACCATTGCGGCATAGGCTTTTTCAACTCTATCCCAAGCAAAGTCGCGGTCCATTGCGTAATATCTTCCCATTACGGTTGCGATTTTACCAACGCCTAACTCTGCCATTTTTGCCTCTAAATCAGCAAGAAAACCTGCGCCGCTTGTTGTTGAAACATCGCGTCCATCCATCAAAGCGTGAACAAAAACCTTTGTAAGACCGTATTTTTTAGCCATTTTAAGAAGACCGTAAAGATGGTCGATATGGCTATGAACACCGCCATCAGACACAAGACCGATAAGGTGAAGTGCGGTGCCCTTCCGTTTGCAGTTTTCCATTGCGTTCTGTAATACCTTTATATCATAAAACTTGCCGTCCTCGATATCTTTAGATATTTTAACGAGCATCTGATATACAACGCGTCCTGCTCCGATATTGGTATGTCCAACCTCACTGTTACCCATCTGTCCGTCAGGAAGACCTACATCAAGTCCTGATGCGCCGATAGTTGTGAAAGGATTTTCTGCAAAAAGTTTTGAAAGAAAGGGCGTTTTGGCGGTGTGAATTGCGTTGCCGTCACAGCACTCTCTCATTCCAAATCCGTCCATTATACATAAAACTACGGGTTTTTTCATATCTTTACCTCACAAAATGGGCGGGATTATCTTACCCCGCCCAAATTTATTTTAATTATTTAGATGCAGCCTTTACAATTACGCTAAAATCTTCTGCCTTAAGCGAAGCGCCGCCAATAAGACCGCCGTCAACGTTTACCTTTGCTAAAAGCTCGTCTGCATTCTTTGCATTCATAGAACCGCCATACTGAACAGTTACAATTTCTGCAACATCCTTACCAAACATCTCGGCAACTGCGGCACGGACAAAGCCGTTGCCCTCATCAGCCTGTTCTGCTGTTGCGGTAACGCCTGTTCCTATAGCCCAAACAGGCTCATAAGCTATGATAACATTTTTAAGTTGCTCTGCAGTTACATTAGTAAGCGCCATCTTGGTTTGGAACTTGAGAAGTGTTTCGGTGTAACCGAGTTCTCTCTGTTCAAGTGTTTCGCCAACGCAAACAATAGCGGTAAGTCCAGCATTAACTGCTGCAAGTGTGCGAAGATTTACTGTCTGGTCGGTCTCGCCGAAGTACTGTCTTCTTTCGCTGTGACCGATTACAACGTACTTAACGCCGCACTCTGTTAGCATTTCTGCCGAAACTTCGCCTGTATAGGCGCCTGATGCTTTGAAGTGTACGTTCTCTGCGCCGATTTGAATGTTGGAGCCTTTTGCAGCCTCTACCGCAGCGGCAATATCAACATAGGGTACACAAAGTACTACATCACAGTCCGCGTCAGCAACGAGGGGTTTCATTTCATTTATGAGTGCTGTTGTTTCTGCGGGAGTTTTGTTCATTTTCCAGTTACCCGCTATAACAGCCTTTCTTGTAGCCTTATTCATTATAATTTCCTCCGATTATTTATCATTAGCCAAAGCATTTAAGCCCGAATTAGATTTTGAAATAAGGATTTTACGCTGTGGCATTGTTAAAATACTCGCAAATCCGTCAGGATTTGCTGTGTTTTTGCCTCGCACAGACACAAAATCCTTTGTTTGCAAAATTCTGCGACCTTAAAGGTGCTGACTTTTGTGTGGATTTTGTGTGAAGCAAAGCGCATAAGGCTAACGCCTATGTGCGCCAATGAGCCAAAAGACGCCGAAAGTAAGCCCTTTAAGGCTGGTTCGGGTTTAATTGCTTTGGCTAACTTAAAAAATGTGAAAAACGGCAGACATAAGTTATGTCTGCCGAAATTTTATTTTGTTCCGCGGCGTGAGCGTCTTGTTTCAGCGTTTTTACGCTTAAGGTCGGAAAATTTATCATCGCTTACCTGCTTGAATTTATTCATCATATCTTCAAACGAAGCCGATTCATCCTTGCGCTCTGTCCAAACAAAAGAGTTATCGGGCTTTGGTGCTGTGAACGGTTTACGCTCGCGGCGCTTCGGCTCCTCTGCGCGTTTGATGCTGAGGCTTACCTTGCCGTCGTCACCGACGCTTAAAACCTTCATTTTAACGGTATCGCCCTGTTTTACGTGTTCGTTAATATCGTTTACGTAGGTTTGGGCAACCTCCGATATATGTACCATTCCCGTTTGGTTTTCACCAAGGTCAACAAACACACCAAAATTGGTGATACCCGTTACCTTTCCCTCTACAATTTCTCCGACAGTAAGTTGCATAAGTGCCTGGGTTTCCCCCTCAATTTTCCCTGAAAATCAGTTTCCTGAAATATCCACAAAGACCTGCTCATCCGCATAGACATAGCCCAGTCTTTCACGTGCCGCTTTTTCTATAATATCGGCTTCGGTTCCGTCTTCCAAAAGACGCTCAAGTTCCGATATTTTTTGCTCCATAACCTTTTTTTGCTCGTTGAGTTCGTTATATTCTTTGCGCTGATTTATAAGTTGTACCTGTAAATCACCAAGAGAATATAAAAGATATACCGAAACGACCAAAAGCAAAACCCTACGAATAACACTGCGTTTCTTGCGCGGTTTATTTGTCATCTATATCATCCTATTTTATTCTACGATTTTTATATTTTTATTAAATAGATTATACAACAATCGTTTTGCACCTTTCAAGCCTTTTTTTAATGTTTTTATAAACTTTTTAAATATTTCTGCGGTTTTTATGCCGATTTTCAGAAAAGTCACCCTCAAAACACCAAAAACTATAGTTTTTATCTTAATTAAAAACCTAAAAACTGTCGCGAGTGTTCGGCAAATAGGTTTTGACAAAACAGAGTGCAAAAAGACAAAACCTACCGCCAATCCCAAAAGCACAAACATACGCGGTTGTCCGTTTGTGCGAAGAATACACAAGTCGGAGGCCAAGCGGGCTTAGGA
>JAZRZS010000085.1:0-3972 GCA_045601505.1 Acutalibacteraceae bacterium | reverse complement strand
TAGGGTAGTGGCTGTTTCCAGCATAGCGCACAACTATTCAAAATCGTGTGAAGAAAACCCCGATTTTTCGGGTGTTGCCGCCGCAAGTAAGGTGTATGGCAATGCAAAACGCTACCTCACCTTTGCGCTTTTTGAACTTTTCAAAAACGAAAAATCTGCGACTCTTTCGGTTGTTCATCCCGGCATTACTTTTACAAATATTACAGCGCATTATCCAAAACTTGTTTTTGCACTTATAAAGCATCCAATGAAAATAATATTTATGAAACCAAAAACGGCAGCGTTATCGGTACTTTCAGGCGTATTCACAGCGTGTGGATATCACGAATGGCTCGGTCCCTCGATTTTTGACATATGGGGATATCCTAAAAGGAAAAGACTAAAAACCTGCAGTGTAGAGGAAAGCAGGAAAATTGCGCAAACGGCAGAACGACTGATTTCTTTATATGAAAAGGTCATAAAATCTTGACAAGTTCTTTTTAGTGTGTATAATTAAATTACAGTTTAATATTTGTTATTGGGCGTCTTTTTACAAGACTTAATAAGGAACGAGGTTAAAAGCCTCGGCGAACTCGTCGCCGTAATGACTACTACCGCTCCAATATGCCACTGTGAAAACGGGAAGGCGGCAGCGGACATGTGTCAGAGCCGGAAGACTTACCCTATAACATTCGGTGCAAAAAGTCACGAGTTCTTGACTATACCGCAGAAAGCCTACATTTTTTGTGGGCGTTGTTTGTTGTCTTCTTGTGCCGATATTATTCTGATTTCGGTATAAGGAGATTTTTTTATGAAAAAACAAACAAAATTGGCTATTGTTTTAGGTGCGGTACTTGCGGCTTTGTTGACGGTGGTAGCGGTGATTTTAATATTCTTCCCGCCAAATACCCAAGCGGGTGATAAGAATATTACATTTACAGTAGTATATGCCGACAAGACCGAAAAGGAATATGAAATTTCTACAGATGCGGAGTATTTGGGCGATGCAGTCTTTGAGCAAGGACTTGTCAGCCAAGAGGAATACAAGACAGGATATTATCTTACAATAGACGGCGTAAAAACCGATTTTAACAAAGATAAATCCTGGTGGTGCATAAAACAGGACGGCGAAATGACCAGTTATGGTATGAATGAACTTCCTATAGAGGATGGGGACGAATTTGAAGCGGTTTACACAATCGGATAAAAATCGAATAAATCTTTACGAACTTGTGTTTTTAGCGGTAATGGCGGCGCTTATGGTGGTGTCACAGGTGGCATTAGCGGCCTTGCCGAATATCGAACTTGTAACGCTGTTTGTGATTTTAACAGCACACCGTTTCGGAATTCGTGCGCTCTACCCTGTGTATGTTTTTGTTATAGCAGAAGGACTTATCTACGGCATTCACCTATGGTGGCTTTCGTATCTTTATATATGGGCTATTTTAGTGTTTGTCATTTGTTTAATACGAAAAAACAGCAGCGCAATTGTTTATACAATCGTTGCTGCTGTTTATGGATTGATTTTTGGTACGCTATCCAGTCTGCCGTATTTTATAACGGGCGGACTGGGCGCAGGTGTCGCGTATATTATAAGCGGACTTACATTTGATTTGCTTCATTTTATTGGTAACACGGTGTCTGTAGCACTGCTTTTTTCGCCGCTTAATAAAATTTTTGAAAAATATAGTATAGGCAGTGAGCCTACTTTGCAGTAAAATCACTGTCAAAGGTTATAACGCAACAAAAGGTGGGGTCGATTTTCTGTGCGGCTTCACCTATTTCTTTTTGTAGCTGTTCGCGTGAAAGTTTAACATCTGCGGGAACAACAACATCAAAAATCAAATTAGTGCGCTCGTCACCTTTGGGTGTCATACGAAAATCATGTATTGTAAGACCTTCGCCAATATTAGCAACTGCTAAGGCAATTTGCGAACGCGTCTGCATAACATATTCATTCTCGACATCAATAGGGTCCATGTGAATTACAAGAATAATACCCAGTCTTTCCTCAACAAGTTTTTCGCAAAGGTCCATTTGCTCGTGGCAGTGAACGATGTCATTATTATATGATACCTCAACATGAACTGATGCGAATTGGCGTCCCGGACCGTAATTATGAACAATCAAATCATGAGTTCCCAAAAATCCGTCAAAAGACATTATAATTTTATGTATTTCGTCAATGAGTTCGCGCGGTGCGGGTTGACCCAAAATTTCGTCAAGTGTCTGTTTACCTGAAGAAAAACCGGAATAAAGAATAAATAAAGCAACACCTATACCCATAACGGCATCAAGGTTAAAGGGGAGCGTGGTGAACATTCCGATAACTACAGATATTAAAATTACAGTGGACGCAATAACATCGTTAATACTGTCCTGTGCCGTAGCAAGTAAAGTTTGTGAGTTAATTTTTTTACCTGCCTTACGACCGAGTAAAAACATAAGAAACTTAACTGCAACCGATATGAGCAACACAATAACCGAATATATAGAATATTTAGGCGTGGCATCACCGCTTGTTAATGCGGTAACCGAACTTGTAAGCAGTTCAACGCCTACAAACATTATGAGTACGGCAACAATAAAGGCAGACATATATTCCATTCTGCCGTGACCGAACGGGTGGTCGCTGTCGGCGGGTTTGTTTGCAAGTTTGAAACCCACCATAGATATAACAGAGGAGCCCATATCCGACAGATTATTAAGGCCGTCTGCCACAACCGAGATGCTAGAAAAAAGACTTCCTACAATTATTTTTACGGTGCATAAAAGCAGATTACAGATAATACCTACGATTCCGCAAAAAACACCGTAACCCTCTCGCACCGATGGATTTTCCACATCGGTGTGATTTTTTATAAATGTGCGAAACAGTAAATTAAACATACTAACATTTGCTTCCTTTAGAGCCTTTAGCACCCGAAAGGTCGTGTACGCCTGACAGAATGTTGGACTCGAATGTAAAGTTAAGAGCATCGCGTGTGCGTTTGCGCTTGAAAGCAAGAGCAACAGCGCGGTCTAAAAGGTCTGCATATTTAATTCCACTCGCTTCCCATAAATAGAAGGCAAGAGAACCTGGTATCGTGTTGATTTCATTGGCGTAAACGCGGTCGTTATCTTCAGTATCTAAAATATAATCAATTCGCGCAATGCCACAGCCGCCAAGAGCTTTAAATATGTTTTTTGAAAGTGTGCGGATTTCTTCTGCCTTTTCTTCGGTTATCTCTGCGGGTAGTTTTCTAGACAGCGAGGTCATACCCTTACTGCCGCCCTTAGCCTTGCCGCCACCGAGATATTTGTCTTCAAATGACAGAATGTCATCATGCATAATCGGTTCTTCACAAACCGATGCTTCGCAGTCGTCATAATCGCCCAAAACCGAGCAGTTGATTTCGCGTATGCCCGTAACAGCGCGTTCAACCAAAATTTTGTCGGCAAATGAACAGGCGAGGTCAATAGCCGTCAAAAGTTCTTCTTTTGTAGATGCTTTGCTTATGCCAACGCTTGAGCCAAGGTTAGCGGGTTTAACAATAACAGGCAGACCGATTTCGGTTTCGATTTTTTTAAGGATTTCTTCCTTTTTATGAAAATACTCTTTAGAATAAAAACGAACGCATGGCAAGACGGGAAGTCCTGCCGCTGCAAGAACGTCCTTAAAAACGGCTTTGTCCATACCAACTGCAGATGATATAATATCGCAGCCAACATAAGGCAAACGCAAGAATTCGAAAAAGCCCTGAATTGTTCCGTCTTCACAGTTGGTGCCGTGTACAATGGGGAACGCAACATCAATCTGTGTCGGGTTTTTCTTAAAAATTCCGTCCAAAGAGTTCATAACAACGCGGGTGGTGTCGCGCGAAAAGGTGACTTTTTTGACCTTTTTCATAAGTGCAGGAAGATTTTTATATTCTTCAATATCAAAAAGCACATCTCCCGTTACAGTTTCGCCGTCCTTGGTAACATAAACGGGTATAACATTATATTTTTCGC
>JAZRZS010000084.1:0-15591 GCA_045601505.1 Acutalibacteraceae bacterium | reverse complement strand
CCTCTTATAGCAGCTTCATTTTTTGCATCATCTATTTTAACACCGAAGCAAGCAAGGTTTTCGCATATTGCCTTTCTGTGGGTATGTTGGTTTTCACCTAAACCTGCTGTAAATACCATTGCATCGCAGCCGCCAAGTGCTACATAATAACCGCCGATAAACTTAGAAATTTCATAGCGTAACATTTCGTGTGCGAGTTTTGCTCTCTCATTACCTTCTGCAGCAGCCTTTGATACATCTCTGTCATCACTGCCTACACCGGATATACCAAGTAAACCGGACTTTTTATTAAGCATTTCGCTCATTTCGTTAGGTGTCATGTGTTCAAGCTCTGCTATATATGTTACAACAGATGGGTCGAGTGTACCTGTACGGCTACCCATCATAAATCCGTCAAGAGGTGTAAAGCCCATTGATGTATCAATTGACTCACCGTTTTTAACGGCGGCGATAGAACAGCCGTTGCCAAGGTGACAGGTGATAATTTTAAGGTCTTTAATATCCTTACCGATTATTTCTGCACAACGGTCACTGACATATCTGTGTGAAGTGCCATGGAAACCGTAACGGCGAATGCCGTATTTTTCATAATATTCATACGGAACGGGATAAAGGTATGCGTGTTTGGGCATTGTTTGATGGAAAGATGTATCAAAAACAGCAACCTGAGGTACATTCTCGCCAAATGCTTTTATACAGGCGCGAACACCCATAATGTTCGCCGGATTATGAAGCGGTGCCAAATCGTTATAACTTTCAACAGTTTTAAGCACATCTTCGTTAATAACAACCGATTTTGAATAGAAATCGCCGCCCTGAACAACACGGTGTCCTACCGCGGTAATTTCATCAAGCGAATCCAAAACCTTAGCCTCACTCTTTGTTAGGGCATGAATAAGGCAATCAAACGCTTCCATATGTGTCGGCATAGGATAGTCAACCTCGTAAGTACGACCATCTGCTGCTTTGTGTTTGATGTTTCCAGCAGTTCCTATCCTTTCGCAAAGTCCCTTTGCGATAACACTTTCGTTGGTCATATCAATAAGTTGATACTTGAAAGATGAACTACCTGCATTGATAACTAATACTTTCATAAAAAATTCCCCTTTGTTTTGATATAAAATACTTGAATAGAAAGTTAATATCAAGTATTATTGTATTACAAAAGATATAATACTATATTTTCCCAAAAAATGCAAGTGATTATGAAAGGAGTTTTACAATGGCCGTTACAGGCGTAATAGCAGAATTTAATCCGTTTCATAACGGGCACAAACATCTGTTAGATCACCTTAAAAAACTCGGAGCGAATGTTGTTTGCGTTATTGGTGATGATTTTACACAACGCGGCGATGTTGCGCTTGTATCAAAATACGACCGCGCCCGAATGGCTCTCTCTTGCGGTGCTGACCTTTGCGTACTTATGCCTACGCCATGGTCTATGTCGTGCGCTAACACCTTTGCGCTTGGCGGAATGAGTATTTTACACTCGCTCGGCTTCGTTGATAATGTGGCATTTGGCAGTGAGTGCGGTGATATTTCTACACTTTTTGAAATTTCAAAAATAATTCACAGCGAAGAGCTTTCCCCCATTATTGATAAGGAACTTAAAAGTGGTAAAACATTTGCGGCAGCAAGACAGTCAGCCGTTAATAAAATGATTGGGAAAAACGCTGAAATTCTTTCTAACTCCAACGATAATCTTGCAACCGAATATATTTATAACGCCCAAAAAATCGGTTTTGCGCCCGATTTTTTGGCCATCAAACGCGTTGGCGGTATGCATGATAACCATACTCCGAAAAATGAATTTTTAAGCGCAACTGCTATACGCGAATATGTTATAAAAGGAAATATTGAAGCGATAAAAAAATATATGCCATCATCTTCATACGAAATACTAAAAAAAGCGTACAACTGCGGTGACTTTGCGACTATAGAAAGTCTTGAAGACTCTATTTTATCATATTTGCGCCGATTTAACGCTGAAGATTTTGCAATGCTTCCTGAAGTCAGTGAGGGGTTGGAAAACAGGATTTTTGAGGCTGTAAAAAATTCTGTTTCTCTTTCTGAGTGTTTTGAAAAAATAAAAACAAAAAGATACACCCTTGCCCGTATAAGACGCATTATTTTATCGGCATATTTAGGGCTTGATACAACACATTTAACCTCTTCCGTTCCATATATTAAGGTTTTAGGTTTTAATAAAACAGGTGAACGCCTTTTAAAAAACGCTAATCCCTCTGTTCCGCTTATTCTACGCGGAGCGGATTACCAAAAACTTGACGGATTTGCTAAAACCGCTTTTATGGTTCAAAGCCGTGCAGCCGACCTATATGCTATGGCTAAAAAAACAAAATTACCTTGCGGTAATGAATATACCGCAAGGCTTATAAAGATGTAAAAATCACACCGTTCCCGCTTTTTCAATCTCTCTTTTAAGTTTTACAATTATTCGCTTTTCAAGACGCGATATATATGACTGTGAGATGCCCAGGGCATCTGCAACCTGCTTTTGTGTATATTCCTCGTAACTGCTCATTCCAAAGCGCATCTGCATTATCTGCTTTTCGCGCGGCGGAAGAGTATTTACAAGCGACAAAAGCAGGTTTTTTTCGTCCTCCTGCTCTACGCCGCGGCTAACCTCATCAACATCACTACCAAGTATATCAGAAAGTAAAAGTTCATTTCCGTCCCAATCGACATTAAGCGGTTCATCAATTGAAATTTCCGCCTTCTGATTAGATGTCTTTCGAAGATACATAAGTATTTCGTTTTCAATACAGCGCGAAGCATAGGTTGCCAGTTTAATGTTTTTATCAGGTCTGAATGTATTAACGGCTTTAATCAGACCAATTGTGCCTATTGAAATCAAGTCTTCTATGCCAACATTTACACCTTCAAATTTTCTTGCAATATAAACCACCAAGCGCAAATTATGGGTTATAAGTTCATTTTTAACAAATATTGGCTCTTTATCAAATTTTGCACAAAGTGCACACTCTTCCTCTTGGGAGAGCGGCGGTGGTAAAACCTCCGGACCGTTTATGTAATATACTCCATTTAAAAGGCCGAGTTTTATTTTAATTTTTGCAAGTATTTTCTTTATAACAGACATTTAATCACACCATTCATATAATAAACTCGGGTGATATAATACCCGAATAATCTCCGTCAAACACAGTATCTACAATTGCCACCATTGCTTTATTTATCCTAATATCACCAACGAACGCGCCGTCAATACACACTGCAGGCATCAAAGAATTGCCCGAAAGTGTTTTATATGGTATTACTCGGAACCTTTTTGCAAGTTCAGCATCCGCTTCTAAATTAAGCAATTTTCTTACCTGTTCTTCACAAAAAAGCCGATTTGCAGTTTCTTTTGATATCACTGCAACCTTGTAACCGCCTATTGAATCACAAAGTGTATTTCCGGTATCTACAATGCAGCGGCAAATAATTGATTTTTCTCCAAAAGTCAGTGTAATTGACCTTATCTGTGAATATGTATCTTCCCTCTTAAGTAATATATGTGCCAAACGCAACACAAGATAACAAACCACAGTTGAACATATCAAAACAATCGGTGAAATTCTAAAATACACAATACCGTTATTTATTACCATACCTGTTGGTTTAATTACATACCAAAGTCCTATCATACTACCTGCATACAGAAATGATACTGCATTAAAAATAAAAAAAGCCCGTAAAAACGCTTTTAGTTTTGCTGACTTAAATGCAATTAAAGTAATTACAGCGCCAAATATGATTTTAACAAGAAATTCAAGTAAGAAATGCTGTTTTGGCAAAAAGATATACATTGAAAAAAGTCCGCCCGTTATTGATGCTGCAACAAGCCTTAAAGCATTACTTTTTGAACGTGAAAACGCCTTTGAAGCCAATAAAATAAAATATGTAATAACAATATTGAGGCAGACAAGAACATCCAGATATACAACCACTGTTATCCCCCACTTTTATTATAATTATAGTAGACGGTGAATAAAATTTCTGTCAAAACTGCTTGTCGATTTTAATAAATAAAACAAAAAAATGACACAGAAGGGCGTGATGTCCTTCTGTGTCATTTTTGAAATTATTAGTCACCAAATGGGAAGGTGAATTCCGATGTATTATGTTGACTGCTGTTATCCTTTGGCGTTTCTTTTGTAACATAACTTGAGCTTCCGCGGTCGGGTAAAAGTTTTACGGTAATATCTTTTTTACCGCTCTTATTGCTTATAGTTAAAACAATTGTGTCACCCGGTTTTGCATTTTCAATTACATCAAGAATTGTATCTGCGCCTGTATATTCATTACCATTGACAGCGGTAATAGTATCGCCAACTGCCGCTTTACCGTAGATGTCACTACCCTCTGAAATTTCGGCGATGCAAAATCCTTTGGTCATTTTATTAATTTCGGCAGAAATAGAATCAACCTCGTAATAAGAAATTCCAAGTTTTGCACGGTCTGCAACATAACCGTTTTTAATAAGTGAATCGACAACGCGCTTAACGGTTATACTTGGAATGGCAAAGCCCATACCCTCGTACTCGGCACCTGCAATTTTTGATGATGTAATTCCAACAACTTGACCGTACATATTAAGCAGTGCGCCACCCGAACTGCCGGGATTTATTGCTGCGTTGGTTTGAATATGTTTGGTAGAAAATTTGCTTGTGGCACTTGTGCGACTGTCAAGCAGAGAAACTATACCGCTTGTAATATTATTTTTTGTGTTCGCGCCTGTCGGTCTGCCCATTGCAACCACCGGTTCACCCAAATAAAGTTCGCTTGAATTGCCAATTACAGCGGGTGTAAGATTAACAGTCTGTTTAATTTTAAGAACCGCAAGGTCACTTCGTGTATCACCTGCAACGTACTCTGCATCATATTCGGTGCCATCAGCCATATGGATTTTGAATTTTGCGGCAGAAACTTCGCTATAAATATGGTCATTAGTGATAATGTATCCGTCTTTTGAATATACAACACCACTTGCAGAGGAAGCGGAAGACGAATTATAAACTGAAATTCCAACGATGGAATCGTTAACCTTGGCGTAAACCTCAGATTCGGTCATCATAGCTGTATCCTTTGGTTTGGACGCGAGGTCAGCGCCCACCGTCTTATTATTAACATTACGGTTTAAAAAATATCCTGTTGCCGTACCTGCAGTAAAAACAATGATAATAGCTAATATAAACGCAAAAAGTCTTAAACCTTTTTTATTAACTGGGTCTGGCTCTGTCACCGAAGAAGTTTCTACAACAGGAGGATAATATTTTTCCTCTTGCTCTATAGTTTCTGTTTCTTCGCCTAAATTTGCTGACTCGTTTTCTGCATTATTATTTAATTCCTGCGGTGTCTGTGCAATCACCTGTTGTTCCTCAGAAACTATTGATTCTTCATTATTAAAAATATTATTCTCGTCCATAACATCCTCCTGTTAGTGCGTATTATTTATGTGAAACTTAAACTCGGTAAACTCACCTTCATATGAGTCAACTGCAATAGTTCCGCCGTGAATTTCTATTATTGTTTTTGAAATATAAAGACCAAGTCCTGTCCCGTTCTTGTTGACAGAGCGTGATTTATCCGCCTTATAAAAGCGGTCGAAAATATAGCTGCGTTCCTCTTTTTCAATAAAACTACCGGTGTTTTTAATAGAAAAATTGAGCCCTGTATTATCATTTGTAATCGAAAATATTATTTTACCGCCGTTATCCGTAAACTTGATTGCATTATCAACAAGATTAAAAATCACTTGATATATAAGGTCATAGTCTGCTTTGGTGGTAACTTCTCCCTCATCAAGACCAATTATTTCAATATTTTTCTCGGTTAGGCGTTTTTCTTGGGAAACAACAACGTTTCTTGTAATTTTAAAGACATCGAACTTTTGCGGATTTATTTTTTGTTCTCCAGATTCAAGTTTTGCAAGGCACAACATAGACTCGACCAAACGTGATAAACGTTTAATTTCATCAGACACAATAGCAAGGTAATGTCCTTGCATATCTTTATCGATAGTACCGTCAAGAATTCCATCAATAAAGCCACTTATAGTCGTCATGGGGGTTCGTAGTTCGTGCGATACATTGCCTATAAAACTTCTTCGCATTGATTCTAGTTGCACAAGCGAATTTGTCATATTATTAAAAGAAATTGAAAGGTCGCCTATTTCGTCATCCGATATAACAGGTATGCGGCGCGAAAAATCACCTTTTGCCATTCTTTTTGCTGCCTCAGACATTTGTTTTAGCGGACGAATAAGCCTGTATATTAGTGCATACTCGGCAAAAAAGATTAAAATTACCGGTATTATTGCTGCAAAAAGATACATTCGCAACAGCATCATAAAAAACGGTGTTATCTGCGATGTTGGTGCTACCGAAAAGACAAAAGCAACTAAATCACCATTTGAGTTCTTAAGAGGCAGAGCCGATGTAAAATGATTATTATTTCCAAAAAAGTCAGACATTTTTCCATTTTCATAATATGTTCCGCTCTTCAAAATTCCGTCAAGTACAGAACGCGGTACCAAAGATTTAGAAAAATCACAATTGCCGTTTTGTCGCCATTCATCACAGGTGCACATAAAAACTCTTCCGTTTTTATCGGTCAGAAAAATTTCAGCATCAGAGGTACTCGCAAGTGCTACAGTAACACCAAAAAACGTGTCCCTATCGGCAATATTTCCACCATCATAGGCGTTACTTACGGCAAGACAGTTATTATAAAGCCCGTCCCTGATATTATTGACATAAAAATTTGCAACAACAACACCCAATATTGCAGATAAAAATGTTATACCTGCAATAAATATAACCGATGTTGTAAGAAAAAATTTCTTAAACAGCCTTGATTGCATAAATAACCTTCTTATTTTATCTCGAATTTATATCCAACGCCCCAAACGGTCTTAAGGCTCCACATATCAGAAACACCCTCAAGTTTTTCACGAAGACGCTTTATATGTACGTCAACCGTCCTTGAATCGCCGTAATAATCAAAACCCCACACCTCGTCAAGCAATTGGTCACGCGTGTATACCCTGTTGGGATTACTTGCAAGATGATACACAAGTTCTAATTCCTTTGGCGGTGTATCAATACTTTTTCCATCAACAATAAGTTCATAATTTGTAAGATTTATTATGAGTTTATCAAACTTTACCTCTTTAACCGCATCCAAATCATCGGGAGATGTACGGCGCAGCACAGCTTTTACTCGTGCTACAACCTCTTTTGCATCAAAAGGTTTTGTAACATAATCATCTGCGCCAAGTTCAAGCCCCAAAATTTTATCAAAAGTTTCGCCCTTTGCGGTCGTCATAATTATCGGCACATTTGATTCACGTCTAATACCTCTGCACACCTGCCAACCGTCAAGTTTAGGCAGCATTATATCAAGCAACACCAAATCAGGCTTGGCATCAATAGCAAGATGCAAGGCGGATTCACCATCGTTGCAAACCAAAGTATCAAAACCCTCTTTTGAAAGATATAGTCTTAATAGTTCGCATATATTAACATCGTCATCAACAATCAAAATTTTCTTTGCGCTCACAACATCATCTCCTTACCCTAATAATACACTAAAAATTGTATGATTATATTAATTATTTGTTAATAAATGAAAGCCGTCCTGGAAAACCAAGACGGCGTGAAAACAAAAAATTCTAATTATTCGTTATTTTCGTTTTCTGCTTCTTTCATTTTTGCAAAGCATTCGCTGCAGTATACCGGACGGTCGTCACGCGGAACAAACGGCACACGAGCAACTCCACCGCAAGCATTGCAAACAGCCTCGTGCATTTCGCGCGGAGCTCTGCCTGCGTTTTTACGCTTATCACGGCAGGGTTTGCAACGCTGTGGCTCATTCTCGAATCCTTTAGAAGCGTAGAACTCCTGTTCACGCGCTGTGAAAACGAATTCTTCTCCACAGTCCTTGCATACTAATGTTTTGTCTTCAAACATCTTTAGTACCTCTCTCGATTTCTTTTTTGCCCTGGACGGAATCGCACCGACATCTTTGACAACAACGCTCTTCTTATTAAGCTACTTGGGCATATATATTTAACGGAAATCCGTTAAAGGCTTTTAAGTTTGCTCTTTATCCTATAAATAGCGTTACTTACAACCTTTAAAGGTATGTCAAGCTGACGCGCAGTTTCTGCGCGACTGTAATTATGAAGATAGAGCAAAAAAACTTTATATTCTAAACGGGATAAAACCGACTTGATACTATATTCAAGTTGTGTTACGTCCTCGTTTTCAATTATTATATCCTCGGGAGATGCATGTGCAGAAAGATTGTTAACATCTTCTATATTGACAAGCCTGTCCTTCGGTATATGTTTTTTTAACGCCTGTGAACGAATTACCGAAATTATACCTCTGTCAATGCAAATGTGGGCAAAAGTCGAAAAAGAGGCGAGTTCAGGCGAAAAATTTTTGATTGAAAGAAAAAGCGAAATAATCCCCTCTTGCACAAGGTCATCCATCTCAATAGAGCCGTTGTAAAAATAAGATGCACGAGATTTGATAAGACCCATATATCTGCGCAAAAGCGCAACGCTTGCATCGTGATTATTTTCCTTTGAAAGCGCTGCTAAATCATTATCCGACAAATTTTCGTACATTTCAACAAAATTTATTCCCAAAACAACACCAATATTAAATAAAATCAACTTATAAATATAATAACTGATTAAAATTAAAAAGTCAAGCATAATTTTATACTACATATTTTACCAATAAAATTCGTATTACAAGTTAAAGTTGACAGAAAGAGTTTTGTGGGTTATTATTTTAATAGCAACTATTAAATCATTTCTTGGGAGGTAATAAAATGGTTGAAAGACTTTACAAAGAATGGCTTGAAAAGGCAACCGCCGATGCCGATGTCATGGAAGAATTAAAGGCAATTAAAGGCGACTGCGAAGCAATTAACGATAGATTTTACACAGATCTTTCTTTTGGTACGGCTGGCCTTCGCGGTGTTATCGGCGCTGGTACTAACCGAATGAATATTTATACTGTCGGCCGTGCAACTCAGGGTCTTGCTGAATATGTCAATTCGGTATCAAAAAGTCCTAAGGTGGCTATTGCATATGACAGCCGAATTAAATCCGACACATTTGCAAAACACGCTGCAACAATTCTAGCGGCTAACGGCGTTAAGGTTTATATTTACAAAGAACTTATGCCAACGCCAATGCTCTCTTTTGCCGTTCGTCATCTTAAATGTGATGCGGGTATTGTTATTACAGCAAGTCACAACCCCGCAAAATACAACGGATACAAAGCGTACGGTCCCGATGGCTCACAGCTTAACCTTGAGGCTAGCAAATATGTTCTTTCTATGATCGATAAGGTCGACATTTTCAGCGGTGTTAAACAGATTAGTTTCGAAAAAGGGCTTGAAGACGGCATCATTGAATATATCGGTGATGATGTTATTGAAGCATATCTTGACAAAGTAGAGTCGCAACTTGTTAACAAGACAGTGTGCAGAGAAAACGATATTAAGATTGTTTACACACCACTGCACGGAGCTGGTAACAAGCCTGTACGCGCTATATTGAAACGTATTGGTCTTAACAATGTTACCGTAGTACCCGAGCAGGAATTGCCTGATGGCAACTTCCCTACGGCCCCTTATCCCAACCCTGAACTTCGTCAGCCGTTTGAATGTGCGCTTAAACTTGCAGAAGAAATAAAACCCGACCTTCTTCTTGCCACCGACCCCGATTCTGACCGCGTAGGAATTGCTGTGCCAAACGGTGATGAATATGTGATTTTAAAAGGAAATGATATTGGCGTACTACTGCTTAACTACATTCTCTCACAAAAATCCAAAATGGGAATTTTGCCAAAAAATCCCATAGCTGTTAAAACAATAGTTACTACAGAACTTTGCCAAAAAATTGCCGATAAATATGGCTGCGAACTTATAAACACACTTACAGGTTTTAAGTTTATCGGTGAGCAAATCGGAATTTTGGAAGCTAAGAACGAAGAAGAACGTTATCAATTTGGATTCGAAGAGAGTTACGGTTATCTGTCGGGCGGTTATGTTCGTGATAAAGATGCCGTTAACGCTTCAATGCTAATTTGTGAAATGGTATGCTACTATAAAACTCAGAATAAGAGCATACTAACTGTTCTTAACGAACTTTATGATGAATTCGGCTATTTTAGTAATACTCAGGTTAGTTTTACCTTTGAAGGTCAGTCGGGTATGCAAAAAATGGCAGATATTATGGGAACCCTTTGTAAAGAGCCACCCAAATCTATTGCAAACCGTGATGTAATTACTGTAGCCGATTATATTGCTTCTATACGCACAGAAACAAAAAGCGGCAAACAAGAAAAAATTGCCTTGCCTAAATCCGATGTTTTGGAATATATACTTGAAGGCGGCAATTCGGTCATTATCCGCCCCTCAGGTACCGAGCCGAAAATCAAGGCATACATTTCAAGCATCGGCAACAGTATGGAAGACGCCGTTTCAATATCTGACGAAATTATTAAATCTGTTAAAACAATACTTGGTATTGAATAAAAAAACAAGGGAACGAAAGTTCCCTTGTTTTTTAGTTTGTGGTATTTGTAGATGTTGTTGCAGAATTTGTAGATGCTACGCTATTTGTAGTAGAAGAGGTCGTACCCTGTGTTCCCGAAGAAGTCTGTGCAACACTTGAAGGTGGCGTATCAACTACTATATCCCTTATAGTACCCTTATGAGTGGTACAGGTGTTTTTATCGCTCTTTTTATACCAACCAATGCTCGTTGTGGTGCAATTTTTGGTGGCGAGTAAACCCGTTTCAGTACAGTAGTATCTTCGTTCAACATACTTACTATCAGTAAATTTAGCCGAAGCAAGTCCCGAATGTACTTTTGACATTACCTGGCCCCAAAGTTTACGGGCAAGACCAGACTGGCTTATAACGCCGTTATTGTCATAACCATACCAACAAGAAGCAACATAATAAGGTGTTCCGCCAACAAACCAGATATCGTTAGTTTCGGAAGATGTACCTGTTTTAGCATAAATCTTCATATGGGGAACATATCCTGCCGCACCTGCACCAGTACCGCCCTCGCCGTATACAACATTCTGAAGCATATGATTCATAATAGTTGCAGTATCCTCGCCGATTGCGGCTACGGGGTTGGTCTTCTTTTCAAGAATTACTTCGCCGTGTTGGTCGGTTATTTTAGTATAAAATGACGGCTCATAGTAATATCCGCCGTTACCGAAAATCGCATATGCGGCAGCCGATTCCATTGTTGTAACGCCGCCGTTTGTACCGCCAAGTCCCATAGGTGCCAAGTTTACATCCTGCGGATGATTAAGATGTTTCATACCTAATTTTTCAGTTAAGAAAGTAAAGGATTTATTAGGTGTCATCTCATTTACAAGCATTACGGGTATGGTGTTTACCGAACGCTGAAGCGCATAAGCGGCTGTTATCTTACCCCAGTATCCGCCGTACCAGTTTTTCGGCGTCCATGTGTTGTTGTTATAACTCTTGCGCGTATCATTAATAAACGTTGAATAGGTAATTAAATTGTTTTCAACAGCGGGTGCGTATGCGGCAATAGGTTTCATGGTAGAACCTGGTTGACGCGGAGCAGATGTTGCACGGTTGAGTCCGCGGTTTTCTTTCTTTTCTCCAAGTCCACCCGCAATTCCTACAACATGGCCCTCGTAATCCATTACAGTAATAGACGCTTGACCGAGTTCGCCTGTTTGAGAATTTTTAGTTCTGACTTTTTCATTATAGAACACCGATTCAACAGCAGACTGAACTTTTGGGTCAAGTGTGCAATAGATTTTATAACCGCCGTTATAAACATTTGTCGAAGCGTGTGTTTTATCAATATCATAATGTTCTGAAAGGTCGTTTGCAACCTGTTCAATTAAAGCATCGACAAAATAAGAATATATTTCTTGGTTGTTTGCCGTTTGTGCGGTTGCAACTATATTAATCTCTTCTGCCACAGCGTCATCATATTCTTCTTTAGTGATTAACTTCAGTTCATACATCTTGGCGAGAACTGTCAACTGTCTTTCGCGGTTGTTTTTCGGATTTTTATCGGGGCGGTAATACTCCGGACTCTTAACAATTGCTGCTAAAACAGCGCTTTCGGCTATTGTTAAATCTTTTGCCGATTTGTTAAAGTAATAATTTGACGCAACCTCAACACCGCATCTGCCGCCTCCAAGGTTAATTACATTAAGATAACATCCCAAAATGGTATCTTTATGATATTCCATTTCAAGTCGGCGCGCACGCATAATTTCGCGTACCTTACGCATAGCGTTCTGGTCGGTATCCATTGTAAGATTCTTAACAAGCTGTTGCGTAATTGTAGAACCACCGAATTTTGAAGAGAAATTCAAAAACTCATTGGCAAAAGCGTAAACAGTACGCTTCCAGTCAACACCGTCATGGTCATTAAAACGCTCGTCTTCAATGGCTATATAAGCATCGCCGAGGTGCTTTGGTAAATCGTTAAAATCAACCCAAATACGATTTTCGCCACCGTGAATCCGCTTATATTCAACATATTCATCGGTCTTGCTATCTTTTACATATATGGTTGTGGTAAAGTTAAGAACAAGATTATCAAGGTCTTCAGGTAATGAATCGTCTATAAAACCAAACACATATACAGCAAAGGTTGCAACCACTAAACTAACGGTAATAATTCCAATTAGAAATACTGTTAAAATAGTAGTTGTAATTTTCTTTTTGCGAGATACAGCGGTCTTTACAGGCGCATCTATGGTATCCTCTGTTTTCTTGTTTACGGTAGAAAAACTATTAAGGTCGAAACTTCCGCCTTCGTTAGAATTTACATTTTCATTAAAATCGTTTTCAGCCATTGGGCTACCTCCTATTCAATGAACTCGCGAGAACATTATACCACATTTTCAGAAAAATGGGGTTACAATATTGTATCTTTTATAAATTTAAGAATTTGTTTATTTTTTTAAACATTGGTAATACTATTCTCGGTGATGTATTTTGAAAACAAAACTAATCATTTCAGTATGTATTATTACTATCACAATAATAGCGATTTCATCAATAAATTCATATGCCGTTGCAAAAACAAATAAGATAAAGGCAATGGCACCATATGTGCTTAAAGTTAAAGAGAACCATATTGCTGTATATAAACTTGATGAATTGGTGCGCGAATTTGAAAATGTTAACTATAGCGTATTACCCGAATATGACCGTAACTTACTAAAAAAAGGTCTCACATTTGAAACACTTGAAGAGGTGTATCAAACAGTTGAAGATATGGACGGATAAATAAAAAAGCAGACACCCGCCTTTGTGGTTGGTGTCTGCTTTTTGGCGCACTGTACAAATTCGATGTCTTTTTATTTTTTACCTATGGGTTTGAACCTGTGCATTTTTTTCGTTTGTTTATATGAGATATTTTACTTAATCCACCATTCCGGAGTTATTTCACCGAGCTTTATGGTACGACCGGTAGAATAATCAAGCATTATTTCAATATCATAATATTTTCCAGCCATAAGTTGCACCATAAGTTCACGACAGGCACCACATGGTGCACCGTTAGAACCATCTGGGAGAATGCACAACACTTTATCGATTTCTTGTTCACCATTAGTAATCATATTAAAAATAGCATTTCTTTCCGCACAAATGCCAAGTGTTGAACAAGTGTCAATACAAACACCAGTATATATTTTCCCAGACTTTGAACAGATTGCAGCAGAAACCTCGCCGCAGGTAACATATTCTGAAATTCTACGTTCATTTAGGATCGCCTTCGCCGCATCATACATTTCAGTCCAAATCTTTTCCATAAGTAATCGCCTCGCTAAATTCCTGTTTATTGATTAGATTATAACATAAATTACATTTATAATCAACGCTTTGCGAAGCAAAGCACCATAATTATTCATTATTCATCAGCAAAGCGACGTCATTATTCACCATTCATTAAAACGGATTTTCGTTTTGGCGCGCTGAAAGGGACTTTTCCGGCGCCACGCGCCTATCGCGTCACTTCGTGACTTACCCACGTCAGCAAAAACAGTCCACCGGACTGTTTTCTTCCGCTGCGCTCCCTCCTTGTTCGAGTCCCTATCACTAATTACAAAAAAATAAGGAACCAATCCTTTTGGACTGATTCCTTATTTTTTGGCGCGCTGAAAGGGACTCGAACCCCCGACCCTCTGCTTAGAAGGCAGATGCTCTATCCAGCTGAGCTATCAGCGCATAAAAAATGCCCAATTAAATTGGGCGTGTGGAGCGGGTGATGGGAATCGAACCCACACGACCAGCTTGGAAGGCTGGGATTCTAGCCATTGAACTACACCCGCACAGTGCTTTAACAGCGGGATATATTCTAACACATATCCCGCCATAAGTCAATACTTTTTTATAAACTTTTTATTTTCTGTGATATGTATAGTAAACTATAATATCCATTTTTTCACCGTCAATAGTATTAATGCCCGAAATCGTTACTCCTGCACCGCTTAGCAAATCAAAATATGTTGCATTCTCTGCCATACAGCGAAAAACATCGGTTTCGGCACACATTACGCGAATTTCGCCGTCTAATACCACCATTCTGCCCGTTTTACCTAAAATTTCTTCCTTTACATTGCCGTCTGGCAGACGCACACGGCGGGTTACATATTTGATTTCTCTGCCATCCATTTGTCTTAATACAGAGTCTTCCTTTTTCTTCTTAAACCAAAACATAAATACCTCTTTTTAAGGGAACACCGCATACGCAGTGTTCCCTATCTTACTAAAAGACCTTAATTTGTTTATCTGCGGTAATTGTAATCGTTCTGTTTTCAGAAATCTTGCCATCTATCAAGAGTTCAACTATCTTGTCCTCGATATTTTTTCTGATTTGACTACGCAAATCTCTGGCACCGTGTTTACCGCCACCCGCAAGGTCACAAAGTTTTTTGCAAACTTTTTTGTCGTATAAAACGGTTATATCCTTTTCACGCATAACAGTTGCGAGTTCATCAAGCAAAAGCGACGCTATTTTTACCATACTATCAGTAGAAAGAGGTGCAAAAGCTACAATTTCATCAACTCTTGCTATAAATTCAGGTCGCAAAAACTCTTCAAGCGCTTTTATAGCCTTTTCTTTTGACGCCTGTGCCTCTGTCATACCAAATCCCATAAGATTTTCGGTTTTGTGACTACCCGCATTCGAGGTCATAATTATAATTGTGTTTTCAAAATTAACCTTTCTTCCCTGTGCATCGGTTATTCTTCCGTCATCAAGAATCTGCAAAAGAACATTAAGCACATCGGGGTGCGCTTTTTCAATTTCATCAAACAAAATTACTGAATAAGGTTTTCTGCGGACCTTTTCGGTCAACTGTCCTGCTTCGTCATAGCCGACATATCCGGGAGGCGCACCTATGATTCTTGAAACAGAATGTTCCTCCATAAACTCCGACATATCAAGTCTAATAAGAGTTTCGGGGGTATTAAACAGCTGTTCAGACAACACCTTAGCAAGTTCGGTTTTTCCAACCCCTGTAGG
>JAZRZS010000083.1:0-6867 GCA_045601505.1 Acutalibacteraceae bacterium | reverse complement strand
CTTTATTTGCACAACCCCAAGCCCGAACTTTCGCTTTCGGAAAACTTTTTGCGTATGGTACGCCCTGACAAGAGTTACACCGATGAGGAAGCGAAACTGCTTGATATTATGCTTATGCTCCACGCAGAGCACGGCGGCGGTAACAACTCGGCTTTTGTTTGCCGCAGTGTTTCGTCATCGGGAAGTGACACATACAGTGCGGTTTCGGCGGCTGTTAACTCGCTTAAGGGTCCTTTGCACGGCGGCGCCAATGCAAAGGTTATGGAAATGATTAAATTTATTAAAGAGGAATTACCCGACTACACCAACAAAGAAAAACTTCGTGAGCATCTAGGAAAAATGCTTGACGGTACCGTTGGCGACCACTCGGGCAAGATATACGGTCTTGGACACGCGGTTTACACCCTGTCTGACCCACGCGCCTACGCTATACGCGAATGTGCTGTTTCTCTTGCAAAACAGAATGGCAGACTTGATGAACTGCAGTTGCTTGAAAATATCGAGGAAATCGGTTGTCCGCTTATTGTTGAACGCAAAAACCTCGAACTTCCGATTTGTGCCAATGTTGACCTTTATTCAGGTTTTGTTTACGATATGCTCGGCATTCCCGAAACGCTTTACACACCGCTTTTTGCTATTGCACGTGTTGCAGGTTGGTGCGCACACCGAATGGAAGAGGTTATCTCTTGCAAACGCATTATCCGCCCCGCCTACCGCGCCGCAATCAAAAAGATTCCCTACACACCGCAAAACGAAAGATAAAACCGCTAAAAATGGGCGATTCTACTGTGAGTAGAGTCGCATTTTTATATTCTACTGATTAAGAAAACGCAGTAGAGGCAATATTTTTACAGTAGGTTGTTTTATGTATTCCCTCGCAATATACTTGTAAACAGGTTTTTGAAAGGACTGATTTTTTTGCAAAATTACATTTTATTTACCGATTCGGGTTGCGACATTCCGCTTGACACCCTTAAAAAATGGGGCGTTGAAAGTCTTCCCCTCACCTTTAGATTTAAGGACAGCGACAAGGAATATAAAAACGGTGATATAGAGTCCAAGGAATTTTATGACCGTATGCGCGAGGGTGCTGTTGCCACAACATCGGCTATAAATATGGAAACATTTAAGGATGCTTTCCGCGAGGTTTTGAAAGAGGGACGCGATATTTTATATCTCGGTTTCTCTTCGGGACTTAGCACAACGTACAACTCAGCAAGAATGGCGGCAGAGGAACTTAAGGAAGAATTTCCCGATAGAAAGGTTTTAACCGTTGACACACTTTGCGCCTCTGCGGGACAGGGACTGCTTGTGTATTTGACAGTAGAAAAAATCAAAAGCGGTGCCACAATTGAAGAAGCGGCGGCGTATGCAGATGACACCAAAAAAGGTCTTTGCCATTGGTTTACGGTTGACGATTTAGTGTACTTAAAACGCGGCGGCAGAGTTAGTCCCACCGTTGCTTTCGTGGGCGGACTTCTGGGAATTAAACCCATTTTGCATGTTGACGATGATGGACATCTTATCAATATGGGCAAGGTACGCGGAAGAAACGCCGCCCTTACGGCACTTGCCGATAAAATCGGTGAATTAGCGGGCGGTAAGCCAAATAGTCCTATTTACATCTGCCACGCCGACTGTATGAATGACGTGGAAACACTTAAGGGTATGATTAAGGATAAATATAATTTACCCGTTGATATGGTTGTGGACATCGGCGCGGTTATCGGCGCACATTCAGGACCCGGCACTATCGCGGTGTTCTTTACAGGTAGCGAAAGATAATTATTATAATGAAAAGGCAAGGTGCAACCTTGCCTTTCTCTTGTATATAGGGATTATATGTACATTATATAAATATAAATGTAAAGTTGAAAATTTATTTTTAGTATTGACTTTAGTGCGGTGATGTGGTAGAATGGTGAAGTAATTTTTAAATAGGAGTTTATCTTTATGTTAAAAAAAGAGCGAAACGACATTAAAAAATTGTTCTCTGCTGTGCTTTCTCTTAAGACAGAAGATGAGTGCGCCGCATTTTTTGAGGATATTTGCACCATACAAGAGGTTGATGCTTTGGCACAACGGCTTGAGGTTGCCTGTCTTCTTTGCGAGGGACAGAGTTATATTGACATCAACAAACAGACCGGCGCGAGTACCGCAACGATTTGCCGTGTCAGCAAATGCTTAAACTACGGCGAGGGCGGTTACAAGACCGTTATTGAAAGGCTTGGTGAATAGTTATGGCATTTGACACTTCCCTTCTAAAACCTGACGAACTTGCGGTTTTTACCCTCCGCCAACTTTACAGTAAATATAATTACCGCCCTTTTAAGATGTCTAAATTTGAGGAATACGACCTTTATTCCAAAAACAAGGATTTTCTTGTATCAGACGGGGTTATTACCTTTAATGACACGAACGGAAAACTTTTGGCGCTTAAGCCCGATGTTACGTTATCCATAATTAAAAACTCAAAGGACTCGGGCGAAACCGAAAAGTTTTATTATAACGAAAATGTTTACCGCATTTCTGACAGCAGCCACACCTACAAGGAAATTATGCAGACGGGAATTGAATGTATTGGTGACATAACTTTTTCTGAGGTTTTTGAAGTTACAAGTCTTGCCGCTTTGAGTCTTAAAAGTATAGCAAATAACTTTATGTTGCATATTTCGCACGTTGGACTTTTGCGTTCTATGCTTTCTGATTATGCTATTAAAGACGAAGACAAAAACGCCGTTATTACGGCTGTTGCCGAAAAGAACGCGGGTGCGCTCAAGGAAATTTGCGACAGTACGCAGTTTGATGCGCTTTGCCGACTTATAAAAAACTATAAAAACGCCGATGAGGCGCTTAGTGATTTATCTCTTATTGTAAAGAGTGAGGAAAGCCAAAATGCGCTTATTGTCCTTAAAAAGATTTATGACGGACTTAAAAACGCAGGTTATAGCAACAATATTTTCATCGATTTCAGCACCGTCAGCACAGGCGGATACTATAGCGGCATTGTTTTCAAGGGTTACATAAACGGCATATCTTCCCGCGTGTTGTCGGGCGGTCAGTATGATGAACTGATGAAACGTATGGGTAGACGTGGCAAGGCTGTCGGTTTTGCTGTGTATCTTGACACTCTTGAGCGTTTTAATGAGGAAGACGCAAATCGCCAAGACAATTTTATCAATGTAGCTCTTCCCAAAGGCAGACTTGGTGAAAAGGTTTATTCTATGTTTGAAAAGGCGGGGTATGAATGTCCCGCTATTAAAGAAAACAACCGCAAACTTATATTTGAAAACAAGGAAAAGGGCGTACGTTATTTTTGGGTTAAGCCCTCTGATGTTGCTATATATGTTGAGCGCGGTGCCGCCGACATTGGCGTTGCGGGAAAGGACATTTTGCTTGAGTACGAGCCCGATGTTTTTGAACTTTTAGACCTTAATATCGGCAAATGCAGAATGGCGGTTGCCGCAAAGGACGATTTTTGTGACGACCAGAGCAAGACTTTGCGCGTTGCAACCAAGTTTTCTAACATTGCAAAAAAATATTACGCACAAAAATGCCGTGACATCGATATTATTCACCTTAACGGCTCTATTGAAATTGCGCCGATTTTAGAACTGTCTGACGTTATTGTTGACATTGTTGAAACGGGCAAGACGCTTAAAGAAAATAATCTTTCTCCGTTTGAAACCATTGTTCCTATAAGTGCAAGGCTTATTTCTAACAAGGCGTCTTTCAGTTTTAAGGCACAAAAAATTGATACTATTAAAAAAGAACTTCTGAAACAGGTGAACAAAGACAATGATTAAGATTATGAAATACGGCGAAATTTCCGCCGATGAGATATTTGCAAGAAATGAAAGCACTGCCGATGTATCCGGCATTGTAACCGATATTATTGAGAATGTTAAAGCAAACGGTGACAGGGCGCTTTTTGAATACTCAAAAAAATTTGATAACGCACTTCTATCCTCTCTTGAGGTTAGCGAGGAAGAAATCAATGACGCATTTTTATCGGTTGAGCCGCGATTTATCAAGATATTAAAAGAAGCCGCCGAAAATATTAAGGCGTTCCACCAAAAACAAGTGCGGAACAGTTTTATTATAAGCGAAGAAGACGGTGTGATTACGGGGCAAAAGGTGACTCCTATTGAAAAGGTTGGTCTTTATGTTCCCGGTGGTACAGCAGCCTACCCCTCTACTGTTTTGATGGACAGCATTCCCGCCAAAATTGCGGGTTGCAAGGAAATCTGTATTGTAACTCCCCCATCATTTGACGGTAAGGTAAATCCTGTTATTCTTGCGGCGGCAAAAATCGCGGGTGTTGACCGAATTTTTAAGGTTGGCGGCGCACAGGCGGTTGCAGCTCTTGCATACGGTACCGAAAGTATACCCAAGGTTGACAAAATTGTGGGACCGGGCAACGCCTTTGTTGCTGAAGCAAAAAGACAGGTGTTTGGTAAGGTTTCTATTGATATGATTGCAGGACCGAGCGAAATTTTGGTTATTGCGGATGGCAAGAGCAACCCACGTTTTGTTGCGGCAGACCTTTTATCTCAAGCAGAACACGACAAAAACGCAAGTGCGGTGCTTGTTACCGACAACATGGTACTTGCAATGCAGGTGCGTGACGAGATTGAAAAGCAACTGCGCGTTTTACCGCGTGAGGAAATTGCACGGGCTTCTATTGATAACAACGGTAAAATTATTGTTGCTAAAAACATTTTGGATGTTATTGCGGTTGCCAACGAAATAGCACCCGAACATCTTGAACTTTGTGTTGACAACCCGTTTGATTATCTTGACAAAATTGAAAACGCCGGTAGCATTTTTATGGGACGGTTCTGTCCTGAGGCGCTTGGTGACTATTTTGCTGGTCCAAACCACACTCTTCCCACATCGGGAACGGCTAGATTTTCGAGTCCCTTATCGGTTGACGATTTTGTGAAAAAATCGCAATTCACATATTACACCAAAGAGGCACTTGAAAAGGTCTATGACAGCGTTGCATACTTTGCAGAGCAAGAAGGACTTACAGCACACGCAAAAAGCGCTACTGTCAGATTTGAGGATGAAAAATAATGAGCAGATTTCTTAACGCGCGGTTAGCGAAACTTGAGGCTTACACCCCAGGCGAACAACCGCAGGACAAGCTTTACATAAAACTTAACACAAACGAATCGCCCTATCCACCGTCTAAGAGCGTATTATCCGCTGTCAATAAGGCAGCAGCTAAGAGGCTTAGGCTTTACTGCGACCCCGAATGCAAGGTGCTGACACGCGAACTTGCAAACCTTTACGGCGTTGAGAGTAAAAATATTTTCCTTTCAAACGGTTCTGACGATATACTCAACTTTGCTTTTATGGCGTATGGTGACATGGGCGCTGTCTTTCCCGATATTACATATGGATTTTACAAGGTTTTCTCACAACTGCACGGTGTGAATACAGAAATTATTCAGCTTTGTGATGATTTTTCGATTGATACTGATGCTTTTCTTAATAAAAACAAACTGATTGTAATTGCCAACCCCAACGCGCCTACCGGAATGGCTATTCCGCTTTGTACAATTGAGAAGATAGTAAAGTCTAACCAAGACGGCGTGGTGCTTATTGATGAGGCATATGTTGATTTTGGCGCAGATAGTTGCGTTTCGCTGACAAAAAAATATGATAACCTACTCTGCGTGGGTACTTTTTCTAAATCGCGTAGTATGGCAGGTGCGCGTCTTGGTTTTGCTATTGCAAGTGAAAATCTGATTTCTGACCTTGAGAAAATAAAATATTCTACCAACCCTTATAACATTAACACCATAACTCAAATAGCAGGTGTAGCGGCGGTGCGTGACAATGATTATTATATGAACAACTGCCAAAAAATTGTTAAAACCCGTGAATTTACTGTAAGGGAACTTGAGAACCTTGGATTTAAGGTGTTGCCGTCTACCGCCAACTTTGTGTTCGCAAAGAGTGACAGGATAAGCGGCAAAGACCTTTATTTAAGGCTAAAATCCAAAGGTGTTTTAATCCGCCATTTTGAAAAAGACAGGATTAAGGATTTTAACCGCATTACCATTGGAAGCAAAAAGGAAATGCAGATATTTATAGAAAAAACAAAAGAAATTTTAGGAGAACTATAGATTTATGAGAGTTGCAGAAATTGCTCGTAAAACAGCCGAAACCGATATTAAATTGAAACTTAATATTGATGGTAGAGGTGTATCGGAAATTAACACAGGTTGCGGTTTTTTAGACCATATGCTGACGCTGCTTGCAAAACACGCCCGTTTTGACCTTACCGTTTTTTGTGAAGGTGACACAAATGTTGACTATCACCACACAGTTGAGGATGTTGGCATTGTTTTGGGGGATGCGCTTAAAACGGCTCTCTCGGATATGCGCGGCATCAAGCGTTACGGCAGTTTTATTCTGCCTATGGACGAGACGCTGATTTTATCCGCCGTTGATATTTCGGGCAGAAGTCACCTTAATTACGGACTGCAAATTCCTGCTTTCCGCGTGGGCGATTTTGACACCGAACTATGCGAAGAGTTTTTTATAAGCCTTGTGCGCCACGCCAACATAACACTTCACATAAAGCAACTTGAAGGCAAAAATTCGCACCACATTATTGAGGGTGCATGCAAGTCGGTTGCGCACACTCTGCGTGAAGCTTGTATTATCGAAAAAGAATTTGCGGATGAAATTCCGTCCACCAAGGGAGTACTTTAATGATTGCGATAATTGATTATGGTGTAGGAAACTTATTTTCTCTTTCCTCATCTTTTAAAGCCATAGGCGCAGATGTTGTTGTTACAGGTGACGCTGAGGTTATAAAAAAAGCTGATAAACTGATTTTGCCGGGGGTAG
>JAZRZS010000082.1:0-8860 GCA_045601505.1 Acutalibacteraceae bacterium | reverse complement strand
AATGGGCAACGATACATGCGTTTCGGTTGCCGCGTCACAGGGCAATTTTGAGCTTAATGTCTTTTTGCCCGTAACGGCATATAGCTTTTTACAGTCGGCAAGACTGCTTACCGATGCAATGCGTTCTTTTTGTAAAAATTGTGTTGTGGGAATAAAGGCTAACACCGCAAAAATGAAAGAAAATTTAGACCGTTCTTTAATGCTGGTAACTGCGCTTAACGGCAAAATCGGCTATGAAAAAGCCGCCACAGTCGCAAAAACAGCATATAAAGATGATATAACCTTGGCAGAGGCGGCAGAAAAACTCGGTTTTTTAACAAAGGCTGAAGCAGAAGAAGCCCTCTCGCCCGACAAAATGGTAAGGAGCCACCAATGAACATCAACGAAGAATCATTAAAACTGCATTATGAGCTTGGCGGCAAAATAGAGGTTGTTTCCCGCAAGAAAATAAACACAAAGGACGACCTTTCGCTTTTGTACACCCCCGGCGTTGCAGAGGCTTGTAGGGAAATATATAAAGATTACGATAAATCCTTTGCACTTACCCGCAGAAATAATCTTGTTGCGGTAATAACGGACGGCACCGCCGTTTTGGGACTTGGTGATATTGGTCCTGCCGCCGCAATGCCCGTAATGGAGGGTAAATGCGCTCTGTTTAAGGAATTTGCGGATGTAGACGCATTCCCAATTTGTCTTGACACAAAAGATATTGACGAAATCGTGCGCACAGTTTATTTGATTTCTAAAAGCTTTGGCGGTATAAATTTGGAGGATATTGCCGCACCGCGTTGTTTTGAAATTGAGAGAAGACTCAAAGAAATCTGCGATATCCCTGTATTTCACGATGACCAGCATGGCACCGCCGTTGCAGTTTGCGCCGCCCTTATAAACGCATTTAAAATCACAAACAGAAAAAAGGGCGACAGTAAAATCGTTATTTGCGGAGCAGGTGCCGCAGGAACTTCAATTGCAAATCTTATAATGAAAATGGGCTTCGGCACCGTAATTATGGTGGATAGAAACGGCATTTTATATGATGGTGATAATAGCCTTACAGATGCACAAAAAGAGATGGCAAGGGTGACAAACCCCGAAAAAATTAAAGGAACACTCGCCGATGCGCTCGAGAGTGCCGATGTATTTATCGGCGTTTCCGCCCCCCATATTGTTACAACCGAAATGATATCCAAAATGAATAAGGACGCTATCGTTTTCCCAATGGCAAACCCTGTACCTGAAATTGAGCCCGAGGACGCTATAGCAGGTGGAGCTAAAGTTATCGGCACAGGCAGAAGTGATTTGCCTAATCAGATTAACAATGTTCTTGTTTTCCCGGGTATCTTCAAGGGCGCTCTGCGTGCACGCGCCAAGGCGATAACCGAAGATATGAAGGTCGCCGCCGCAAAGGCAATAGCATCCCTTGTAACCGAGAAAGAACTTGAAAACGGTACCATCATTCCCAGCGCCTTTAACGAAAGGGTGGCAGATGCCGTTGCACAAGCAGTTGAGGAGTGTGTCTAAATGAAAAAATTTTTATCGGCTATTTTAATATGTTTTATGTGTGTTACTCTTATTGCGTGTGCTAAGAAGACAGTTTTTCCTGTAGATAGTCAAGGCTACCCCAAAAATGACGTAGTTTTGATAAACGGCGAGGAATATTCCATTAAGGGTAGTTATAACACCGACCCCGAAAATATACCTGAACCTACAGTGCTTGAAATAAAAAGACAGGATAAGATAAAAATAATAGTCGCAGACCACGATTTTTATCCGTCTGACTGGTGCATAGAAAAGACTGAGGGAATAACCGCCACAACATATACTGATTCGTATAACGAATACAAAGGTGATGAAGTACTCGACGGCGCAAGTGGTGGACTTCGGATTTTCGAAGTCACCGCAGAAAAAGATGCGAAGGAAATCATTTTAATGCATAAATCCTATTCGCTAAATGAAGAAAACAAACAGACAGAAGATGTGCTTTGTGTATATGAACAGGTTATAATCAAACTTTCATAAATATTAAAAACCGCTACCTCGTATGAGGTGGCGGTTTTTAATTATAACTGTCTTGCAACCTTGAAAAGCCTCTCAACTTCTGCCTTAAGTGCAGGGTACTTGTCAAGTGTGGGGCATTTCCCTACAAGCGCACGTGCTTCTTCACCCGCAATACGCATAGCGTTTATATCGGTCTGCATATCGGCAATTTTAAGTTCGGGCAAACCGTGCTGTCTGTTACCCAAAAAGTCACCGGGTCCTCGCGCCTTTAAATCAGCATCGGCAATTTTAAACCCGTCCACAGTGGAACAAATGGTTTCAAGTCTTTTAAGTGTGGTTTCATCTTTTGCATCGGTTATAAGCACACAGGTGGCGGCATCCCTGCCGCGTCCCACGCGTCCGCGTAATTGGTGCAGTTGCGAAAGGCCAAAACGCTCTGCATTTTCAATAACCAAAACAGTAGCATTCGGCACGTCAACGCCAACCTCAACAACGGTTGTGGCTATGAGAAGATGAATCTCGTTGTCGGCAAAGGCTTTCATAACGGCGTCTTTCTCACTCGGTTTCATCTTACCGTGCAAAAGACCTAACTTGTAATCCTTAAAAACGCCGTTTGAGAGTTTTTCATAATATTCCTGTGCAGAGTAAAGACCGCTGTCACCCTCCTCAACCAACGGACAGATAATATAACCTTGTCTGCCTTTGTTTATTTCGGTTTTGATAAAAGCATAAATTCGGCTATGGTAGCCGCTGCCTACCGCAAAGGATTTAACGGGACTGCGCCCTGCGGGGAGTTCGTCAATAATACTTATGTCAAGGTCACCGTAAATAATAAGCGCAAGTGTGCGCGGAATTGGCGTTGCCGACATAACAAGCGTGTGCGGTGATTCGCCTTTGGCAGAAAGGCGTTTTCGCTGTGCAACACCGAAACGATGCTGTTCATCGGTTATGACAAGAGAAAGATTAGCAAATTCAACATCGTCAACTATAAGCGCGTGTGTGCCTACAACCACCGAAATTTCACCCTGTGATAGTGCGGTCTTGATGCGTTCTTTCTCTTTTTTCTTCAAAGAGCCTGTTAGAAGTTCAATTTTTATATCGTCACCGAAAAATTTTCGCAAAGTTTTATAGTGTTGTTCGGCAAGAATTTCGGTCGGCGCCATTAAAGCCGCCTGATATCCGTTTTTAGCATTTGTGTATATAAGAGCCGCCGCAACGGCGGTTTTTCCGCTTCCAACATCGCCTTGAATAAGCCTGTTCATCTGTCTTCCGCTCTGCATATCGGCAACACATTCGCCTATAACGCGCCGTTGTGCAGCTGTGGGGGAAAAGGGAAGTCGACTTATAAATTCCTCACTGTAATCCTTTTCTAAAGTAATACCTGCCCCCGTGTTACCGTTGCGCGAAAGCGCAAGACCTGTCTGTAACAAGAAAAGTTCTTCAAACATCAGTCGGCGCCGCGCAATAGATAGTGCCTCATCGGATGCGGGAAAATGTATGTTTTTAAGCGCGTAACCGAGTGGGCATAGTTTATATTTCTCTAATAATTCTTGTGGTAATGGCTCTGGGATATCTAATAGTAATGCGTTGGATACCGCTTTTTCAATAATGCTTGACGGTAATCCCTCACATGCGGGGTAAATAGGGTGTATTCCCGAAAAATTTTCGTCACGAATTTCTGGTGATGTCATCTCAGGACAGAACGGACTGCCCGTAACCTTGCCGTAGAACAAATATGTACTGCCCGTATGTAAGCGTGATGCAAGATATTTTTGATTAAAAAGCGTAACACACATCTGACCGCTTTCGTCCGAGATTAAAAAACGATAGGTAGTCATACCTTTTCTGTGTTCGCGCTCCTCAATAGGAGTTATAATTTTTGCTTTTATACACACAGTATTTGATATGGTACAGTCAGATATCGAAATTGTGTTTTTATAATCAGTATAACCACGAGGATAATAGCGCAAAAGGGCGCCGACCGAATCGACACCCAGTTTTGCAAACAACTGTGCTCTTTTTTCGCCAACGCCCTTTAAGTATTGTAGTTTTCTGTTCATTCTACTCCACCGAAATGATAAAGTAATAAATGGGTTGCATACCCTTGATAAAGGTGAACTCAACCTTACCCGCAAACTTAGCGTTAAGTTCTGCTTCCACTTCTGCCGCACGTTCGTCTGTTACGTCTTCACCGTAAATTGCGGTAACAAAACTTGAATCGCGGTTAAGCAACTGCTTAATAAGTTTTTGGATGCAGCGGCTCATATCGGTCTCAACAAACGAAACCTTGCCGTTAGCAAGTGCCAAAAGTTCACCCTTTTTAATCTTGTGTCCCTCATAATCGGAATCTCTTGCCGCAAAGGTAATCTGACCTGTGCCAACGCGACTGTATGCGTTGCGCATATTTATGGCGTTGTCCTCGTCAGATGCATCGGGGTCGTACGCCAACATTGCCGAAATTCCCTCAGGAATGGTACGTGTGTGGAGGACTATTACCTTGCGTGTGCTAATCGGAATAGCCTGTTCTGCCGCCATTATAATGTTTTTGTTGTTGGGCAGAACAAAAACGGTCTCTGCGGGAGTAAGTTCAATGGCGCGTAAAATATCGTCTGTGCTGGGGTTCATTGTCTGACCGCCGCTAACGAGCGAATCCACACCTAAATCGGTAAACAGTGCCTCAATTCCCTCACCGGCGCAAACCGAAACAAAGCCGACAGGCTTTTCGGGTGCAACAGGTGTGTAGGTTTCGGTGCGAGTACTGTTTTGCGCGGGTTTTTTAGTTTGTGAATCATGTTTGGCACGTTCGTGTTGATCGCGCATATTTTCAATTTTGAGATTAACAAGGCTACCAAACAAAAGTCCGTTTTCAATAGCATTGCCGGGATGGTCGGTGTGAACGTGTACCTTAATAATTTCGTCATCGTCAACCACAACAACACAGTCACCTATTTTTTCAAGTTCCGCACGAAGTTCGGCGGGTTCTTTTGTAACCTCTTTATTGCGGTTAACAATAAATTCTGTGCAGTAGGTGAATGTAATTTCGCGGTCAAATTCACCTGCAACGTTGCGTTCTTCGCTCTCGGCAGTAGCCTCGCCCGATGATGCTTCGCTTTGAATCATAACGCCGTTTTTAAGAACGGAATACATACCCTCAAGTATAACGCAGAAACCTTTACCGCCTGCGTCAACAACACCTGCTTTTTTAAGTACGGGCAAAAGTTCGGGGGTTTGAGCAAGTGCGTCTTCGGCACCCTGCATAGCGGCCTCAAAAACTTCAATAGCCTCTTTACCTTCCTCGGCTGCTTTTTCGGCATATTCAGATGCAATACGCGCAACGGTGAGAATGGTACCCTCTGTAGGTTTCATAACGGCTTTATACGCCGCTTCAACACCGAATTTAAGCGCTGCAGCGAGATTTTCAGATGTAATAAATTCTGAATCCTTAAAGCCTTTGGCAAAACCGCGGAACAAAAGTGACGTAATAACGCCCGAGTTACCGCGTGCACCGCGAAGCAGTGCAGATGCCGCAACATCCGAGACCTTGCCTACCGTCTCGTTGTCAAGACGTGCAAGTTCACGTGCGGCGTTTCCGATACTCATAGACATATTAGTACCTGTATCACCATCAGGTACGGGGAAGACATTGAGTTCGTCAACACGCACTTTGCAATTTGAAATATTATTCGCGCCCGATATAATCGCATCGCGCAAAGTATTACCGTTTAGCAAAATTAAAACACTCCTTTGGTGTGACAAGGCGAAATAGCCTATTCTTTAATACCGTCAACCTTTACGGTGACTTTGTTAACCGTAATGCCTGTTGTTTCATTAACGGCATACTTAACCTTGTGAACAATGCTCTTGGCAATAGCATTAATATTCATACCGTAAGAAACAATTATATGAAGTTCTATATCAATACCGTTAATATCGCCCTTAACGGCAATACCGCGGTCAAGATATTCTTTTTTAGAAACAAGTCCCAAAAACTTTTGTTTTCCGCCGCAAGGCACCATACCTGCCACGCCGAAACAGGAGGTAACAGCCTGACCGATCAGTTTGGTCATATATTCGTTGGAGATGGTTACCGTTCCGTTAATGGTTTCGTACAAAATCATAATAGACCTCCTAATTTTCAAAAGAATAGTTGTTTATGTCAATAAATAAATCGCAATAAGATACTGTGGGAGAAGATTTGATATCTGGTGTAAACATTGCAATTCCCGTGCGATAAATAAGTGGTATAAGCGGCATTTCTGAAAGGAAGGCAGAAGCAACATCACCAAGAGTATACGTACCGCCGTAATAACCTGCAACCGCCGCCGCAGAGGTAAGATTAATGCCGTCTTGGGTTTCAATTACGTCTTGTGTCTCGCTGTTTTCGGTTTTTTCTTCCGTTTTATCTTCGGCTTTGGAAACAATACCGTAAGCCGCGCTGCCTCCCGGAGTTACAAGATGGGAGATATCCATATTAGAAAGCAAACGGACTTCACCTAAATAAAGGTCAAACGCGCCGCTTTGAAGTTTTTGCAGGTACTGTTCAAACGAAACTGCGGTAATTTTTAGTTCTATTCCAACCCGCGAGAGTCGTTCGGAAATCAGCCGTGCAGCCGCAGTGCGTGCCACGTTATCAGAGTTTACAAGCAATGAGAGCGAAAGCCGTTTTCCAGCAGAGTTCGTACTGTAACCCTCATTATCCTTACCATTATAACCTATTTTTTCTAAATTAACAACACTTATTTGTTCATTACTTTTATTTTCAAGCGTCTGAAAGCCTTCGCCGTGCTTCCAAAGAGGGTTAAAAGGCCCCGTAGCAACCATTCCGTTTCCATAATAAGCCTCTTTAACAATTTCATCGCGGTCAACCGCTGAAGAAATAGCATAGCGTAAATACTTGTTTGAAAGCAGGGGATGAGCCATATTAACACCGATAAAAAGCATATTGTTAAGCGGGACAGAAACCTTGCGTCCACTCATTCGCGGAACAGTGTTATCGCTGTAATCGCTGTAACAAACCGACACAACACCCGCCGCAACATAATGCTCAATAGATTCTCTTCCGGGGGCGTTTATAAGTTTAATTTCTGTAAATTTGCAAGGCTCTCCGTAATAATGCTTGTTTGGAGTCAAAACACCGTTTTTAACATCAAGCACATATTTTCCTGCGCCAATGGGCGGCAAAATAACGTTGTCCTCACTTTTAATATTCTCGCTTTCTGCCTTAATAATAGGAAAATCAAGCAAGTTTATAAAAAACGGGTCAGCTTTTTTAAGGTTAAATACAATGTTTCCGCCTATGTTTTCAATAGATTCAACTGCTGCCAGTTGTTCAGCATATACGGTGGAAGAAGACTTGGCAAGATTAGCGGAATAAATAACATCGTTAGCAGTAAGTCTGGTGCCGTCCGAAAACATAACACCCTTTATGCTGACTGTGCATACTTTGTTTTCAAGCGAAATTTTATCGGCAATTTTGTAAATAGGCTCAAAATCGGTAGAAAGTGTAATGAGCGAATCATAAAGCAAAAAACCAAGTTCTTTGTTTTCTTTGGTGGTAACGGCATAAGGGTTATATGAATCGGTTTCGTTGTATAAAAGGTGCATAACATAGGTATCTGTTTTTTGAGGGGGCTCTTTACCTGCACTCAAATCGGACGAGGCACCGCCGTCACTGCAACTGCATAATACTAAACATATGCAAAGCAGTAACGCCAAAAAACCGCCTTTTCGCATACCCTTCACTCCCGTCTAATAAATAATTCGTTTAACCGAGTGGCAAAATCCTGTATTTTCGTCAATTGTAAACAGGACTCCGCAAAGTTTACATTCACCATCTGCAAGTGCAAATCGCACAGGCATACGGTCCATAAATTTAGAAATAACAATTTCGGGTTTAACACCTAAAACCGACTGAACGGGGCCTGTCATACCGATATCGGTGATATATCCCGTGCCGCACGGCAAAATCTGTTCGTCAGCGGTCGGTACATGCGTGTGTGTGCCGAAAACCGCAGAAACTTTGCCGTCAAGATAAAAGCCCAAAGCGCGTTTTTCGCTTGTAGCTTCGGCGTGAAAATCGACAATAATAGTTTTAACACCCTCAGCTTTCAGTAGGTTAATAATTCTGTCAGCCTCGCGGAAAGGGCAGTCTAAACTTTCCATATATGTCGTGCCAAGCAGGTTTATAACACCCACAGAAAAACGTCCGCAATCATATATACCGTAACCTTTACCATATGCTGTGCTTGGCATATTTGCGGGGCGCAAAAGTCGGGGGTTTTCTTCAAGAGAATCAAAAATTTCTCGGCGTCTAAATGTGTGGTTGCCGCCTGTAATAACATCAATACCCGCATCAAACAGAAGGGAAGCGGAATGGGGGAGAATTCCATTGCCGTCAGCAGAATTTTCACCGTTGGCAATAATAAAATCAACTTTTTGGTCCCTTTTTATAGCGGGTAATACGCGGGAGAGATGCTCACAGCCAACGTGTCCGCATACATCTCCAATGCAAAGAATGTTCATATAAAACCCCAATCTAACATAGTGTAAAAATATTATACTACAACCGCATCAATAATTCAATAAATATTATTAAATAACAAATTACATATTTCATTGTTGACAAAGTTGAAAATATAGAATATAATTACATAGCACAAAATCAATCGAGGTGTGGCGCAGTTGGTAGCGCACTAGTTTTGGGAACTAGATGCCGCAGGTTCGAGCCCTGTCACCTCGACCATAATTCCAAACTTGACCTTTAGGTCAGGTTTGGAATTTTCTTTTTGTGTAGGGCTCGAACCTGAGAAGGTCTGCAGCGTAAAAAACAGTACGGTGTACTGTTTTTAGCAAAGAGCGCGCA
>JAZRZS010000081.1:0-3720 GCA_045601505.1 Acutalibacteraceae bacterium | reverse complement strand
CGCAACTTCTTCAACTGCGGCTTCAGCTACCTCTTCGGCAACTTCTTCAACAGGTGCCTCTTCTGCTACAGGCTCTTCAGGTAAGAGAGCGCGGATAGAAAGGCTGACACGTTTTTTATCTGTGTCGATGCTGATAATCTTTGCTTCTACCTCTTGTCCTACGGTGAGTTCATCCTGCGGTTTTGCAACATGCTTATTAGCAATCTGTGAAATGTGAATAAGACCGTCAATTCCGGGAATTACACGGGCAAATGCACCATATGCGGTCATGCTTACGATTGTAACATTAACAACCGTGCCTTTCTCATAATTCTGTGTGCGAATTGTCCACGTGTTTTCGTTTGCCTTTTTGTATCCAAGAGAAATTTTCTTCTTGTCTGCATCAAGAGCCTTAACATAAACCTCTATTTCATCACCGACAGAAACAATCTCTGACGGATGCTTAATTCTCTGCCAAGAAAGCTCAGAAATGTGAACCATTCCGTCAACGCCGCCGATATCAACGAATGCGCCATAGCCTGTGAGCGACTTAACAACGCCGTTAAACTTATCACCAACAGCGATAGACTCCCAAATCTTTGCAATTTGAGCCTTGCGCTCTTCACGGAGAACGCTGCGAATAGAGCCAACTGCTCTGTGTCCGCGTCCGATTTCAATAATACGGAAAGAAACCTCTTTTCCCTTGAGCTCATCAAGCGGTTCGCCTCTTGTAGCGGTTGCCTGAGATGCAGGAATAAACACTCTTGCGCCGCTGGTGCTTACCATTACGCCGCCCTTAATAACATCGGTAACAGTGCCTGTTATGATTTCGCCGCTATCTTTAGCATCAACAATTTTATCCCAACCTGCAATAGCATCATATCTGCGCTTTGAAAGCATTGCTGTGCCTTCTTGGTCATTGGTGCGCATAATGATAAGGTCCAAAACATCGCCAACCTTTACTGCAGTTGTAAGGTCAAGGTTGGAATCATAAGAATACTCGTCTGCTGTTATGTATCCTGTAAGACCTCTGCCGATATCAACCATTATCTCTGTCGGCTTAACGGCCAGTACTTCTCCTTTAACTTTTTGGTCGGAATTAAGACTGTTAAGAGATTCTTCAAATGCCTCTTCGTCTGTCATTTCCTCAAAACTTTTGCGAACAACTTCCTTTTCCTCGGCTTGTTCTACCGGTTGCAATTTTTCTTCCATGGTTGCAATAACCTCCTTTATAATGCCGGCGGGTGTTGATGCACCTGCCACGACACCGATATCCTGTGCAGAATAAAGTTTTTCTATTTGAAGCTCATCCGCAGTTTCGGCAAAAAGCACATTTTCACAAAGACCGCTGCAAACATCAAACAGTTTTGCCGTGTTGGAACTGTGGCGTCCACCCACGACCACCATTGCATCACATTGTGCTGCAAGGTGCGCCGCTTCTGTCTGTCTATCACTTGTCGCAGAACATATTGTATCAAAAATTAATGCATTTGTATATACTTTTTTGAAAATTTTTTTACATTTTTCAAATATTTCTTTATTAAATGTTGTTTGAGATACAACTGTAACGCTATCAAAGGACGAAAAATCGTGTTTTTCCATAAGTGTCTGCAGTTCTTCTTCGCATGAAAAAACAAAGTATGGAACATTACAGTGACCGATAATACCAAGTACCTCTTGATGTTTTGGGTCACCCGCTATTACCACTGCTCCCTCTGCGTTGCTTACAATTTTGTGTATCTTTGATACAAACGGACAGGTTGCATCTGCCACGCTGAGTGACAGGCGTTCTGCTTCTTCATAAACATCGCGTGATACTCCGTGCGAACGGATTACAAGTGTTTCATCCGCGCAAACCTCACTTGGTGAAGACACTATTCTAACGCCCTTGCTTTCAAGCTCAGATACGAGTTGAGCGTTATGTATAATAGGACCTAATGTGCAGACCTTTTTACCCTCACGAAGCAAATCGTATACCAATTTAACCGCGCGGTCAACACCAAAACAGAATCCTGCAGTTTTTGCAAGTTTTATGTTCAAAATTTCAACTCCCACAACTTTAAAATGCTTTTATGAATCACATCCGACATTTCTATGAGTTTTTCCTTTGTCGGTTTTCCGTCACACAAAGCAGAGTTTTCTATTATCTCGCCAAAACGCAATGTAACCTTACGGAAAGGGTGCGCATTCCCCTCTTTATAAATGCAAACAGGTAAAACATCTGCGCCCGTTTTTGAGGCAAT
The DNA here is from genome assembly GCA_045601505.1 of Acutalibacteraceae bacterium. Taxonomy (GTDB): domain Bacteria; phylum Bacillota; class Clostridia; order Oscillospirales; family Acutalibacteraceae; genus SIG589. Next base: position 1,498 of record JAZRZS010000081.1, on the reverse strand, counting down.
AAAGGCACAACCCGTCTTAACCTCACGCATGGGTCCCTCTTTGTAGCGTTTACCCTCGGGGAATATACCAAGTACATTCCCATCAGCTATAACCTTCATAGAATGGCGGATTGAAGCAATATCGCGGCCGCCCCTATCAACAGGGAAGGCTCCCATTTTTTTAAAAACCTGTGACAGAAGTGGCAACTTAAATATTTCTTTTTTTGCCATAAAACTAATACCGCGCGGACAAAACGCAATTAACAGTACTATATCCAACATTGATGTATGGTTACAGCAAAGCATAAAGGGCTTGTCTTTTGGGATATTCTCTGTTCCCACAACACGCACACGAAATATAAGTTTTGCTATGGGGGTAATTATTGCTTTTATTGTCTTATAAAATTTAGACATTCGAAAGTTCCCTTTCTATTATTTCGGAAAGTTGTTTAACCGACTGTTCGAGCGTGTTTCCCGATGTGTCGACAAAAATAGAATCCTTTGCGGGTTTTAAGGGTGCTACGGCGCGTGTAGAATCGTTATGGTCACGCTTTATAATATCCGAGAGGACATCCTCATACTTAACATCCATTCCCTTTTCTATAAGTTCATCAAATCTACGCTGTGCACGGGCTTCGGGTGTGGCTGTTAGAAAAATTTTAATCTCGGCATCAGGCAAAACAACAGTACCGATATCTCTACCGTCCATAATCACATTGTTTTCCCTAGCAAGACGGCGCTGTGTTTCGAGCAAAAACGCTCTGACTGCAGGAATTGCCGAAACGGCGGACGCCATCATCGAAACCTCTGGCGTACGGATTTTATCGGTTACATCAACACCGTCTAAAATCATTCTCTGTTCGCCATCCTTGAATTCTATATTAACTGAAAGGTTTGACAAAATTTCGTCAACATTATCGATTTTTTCGGGTGTTGCACCCGCTTTTGAAAATTTAAGTGATACTGTGCGGTAAAGTGCGCCCGTATCGACATAAATAAAACCTAGTTTACGAGAAACTGTCTTAGCTATTGTGCTTTTACCTGCACCCGCAGGTCCGTCTATTGCTATTGAAACCATAATAAACCCCTCAACTTATATGTTATATATTTTTTCCGGCAACTACACCGGTTGAAAATGCAATTTGAAGATTAAAGCCACCGGTACAGGCGTCTAAATCCAATATTTCCCCCGCGAATGACAGTCCATCGACTATTTTTGAGCGCATTGTACGCGGGTCTACCTCTTTTAGCGATACACCGCCTGCGGTTATTACCGCCTCTTCAAACGGGCGGGTATCGGTTACCGTTACCGTAAGGTTTTTAAGCACTGATAAAAGTGATGCGCGTTCTGCGGCGGTGATTTGATTTACCTTTCGGTCACTTTGTATTTTAGAAAGTGACGCTACTACGGGTATTAGTTTTTTTGGCAGCAGTGCATCCAAACTGTTTATAAAGTTTTTATTGGGTCATATACATCTGCTGAACAAGCAAATGTCGCTAAAGAAATAATTCAAGAATC
>JAZRZS010000080.1:0-14768 GCA_045601505.1 Acutalibacteraceae bacterium | reverse complement strand
GCAGTTTTTTGCTTTAGGGTTTATTTATCACCCTTTTTCATAATATATAATTCTTCTGCGGATACATTTCCGTTTCGTTTCGAGAAACAGTATTACAAGGTTTTATTGATGAGTAAATTTTTCATAAAGAGAAGTAAGCGCTTTTTTTTCAAGCCGAGATACATAACTGCGCGAGATAGAAAGCATCTTTGCAACCTCGTGCTGAGTTTTTTCTTTATATCCGTAAAGCCCGTACCGTAACGCTAAAATTTTCTGTTCTCTCACGGGCAGTTCTTTAATAAATTTTCTAAGCGATTCGAGTTTAATTTTGGTATCAATGCTTTCAACAAAATCCTCATTGTCCGAAATAACATCGATAAGCGTAAGCGCGTTGCCCTCGCGGTCGGTATCAATTGGGTCGCTTATAAACACATCGTTTGCACTTTTTTTAAGACTGCGAAAACACATTAAAATTTCGTTTTCAATACATCGCGATGCATATGTGGCGAGACGGATTCCCTTATCTGAACGAAAAGAGGAAACGGCCTTGATAAGTCCAATAGTGCCTATTGAAATTAAATCGTCCTGTGGCACCTGACCGCAGTAATATTTTTTAACAATGTGTGCTACAAGTCGCAAATTATGCTCAATGAGTTTGTTTTTAGCATTACTGTCACCCTTTTCACATTTTTTGACAAGTTCTGCTTCTTCCTTGGAAGAAAGGGCGCGGGGAAAAGCACCCGCCCCCGTAACATGCAGCGCCAAAAACACAAGACCTTTAATCACTTCGCTTATAAGCGGTAAAAACATAAAAATACACCCCCATAGTACACTATGCGGGAGGATTATGTCCATATTCTCAGACTGTATCGTTACAAAGGTCGGTCTTGCTTTGTTGATAGAAAAGGGATATAATATTTATATATCTTTGCAAGGAGAGCGTAGTATGCCCTTTTTACCTATAACAGTTAAGGAAATGAAAGAATACGGTTGGGAAAATGCCGATTTCATAATAATAACTGGTGATGCTTATGTTGACCACCCATCGTTTGGTACCGCAATTATTTCGCGTGTGCTTGAATCGGCGGGTTACCGTGTATGTATTATTCCGCAACCTAGAACGGATGCGGATTATATGCGTTTTGGCAAACCGCGTCTTGCTTTTCTTGTCAACGGCGGAAATATAGATTCGATGGTCGCACATTATACGGCGGCAAAGAAACGCCGCAGTGATGACGCCTATACACCTGGGGGCAAAGCAGGTGCCAGACCCGACCGCGCCGTTATTACATACTGTAAAAATATCCGCCGTTTGTTTTCAGATGTAGATATCGCAATCGGAGGAATAGAAGCATCCTTGCGCCGTTTTGCCCATTACGATTATTGGGACGATGCTGTCCGCCCATCAATTCTTATAGATTCCACAGCCGACCTTCTTATGTACGGAATGGGCGAAAAGCATATTGTCGAAATTGCCGACCGTCTGCAGTCGGGTGTGAGAATGAGAGATATAACCGATGTTCGCGGCACTTGTTATGCTGTTGAAACAAAAGATTATAAACCCATGCCCGTAAAGGAATGTCCAAGTTTTCAAAATGTTTCAGCAAATTCAGAGCAGGGAAGACATAACTACGCAAAATCTTGCATCATACAACAAAAAGAGCATGATGCTGTGCGCGGAAAAACCGTAATTCAACGGCACGGCTCAAAAATAGTTGTACAAAATCCGCCAATGCCACCTTTAAGCGAACAGGAAATGGACGCAGTTTATGCCCTCCCATTTATGCGCGACTATCATCCGTCTTATGAAGCGCAGGGCGGTGTGCCGGGCATAGAAGAGGTTAAATTTTCAATAATACACAACCGCGGTTGTTTTGGTGCCTGTAATTTCTGCTCACTTGCATATCATCAGGGAAGACAAATTGCGTCACGCAGTCACGATTCTGTTATAAGCGAGGCAAAGAAGATAACCGAAATGCCTGATTTTAAGGGCTATATACATGATGTGGGCGGACCCACAGCCAATTTCCGCGCGCCTGCCTGTGACGGACAGTTAAAGCGAGGTGCCTGTGCAGATAAGAAATGTTTGGCACCGTCTGTATGTCCCGCGGTAAAGGTTGACCATAGTGATTATCTTTCGCTTCTTCGCAAACTACGCGCACTTCCAAAGGTTAAAAAGGTATTTATCCGTTCAGGTATCCGTTTTGATTATTTGTTGGCGGATAAGGACGAAACTTTTTTCAAAGAACTCGTCAGCCATCATGTCAGCGGTCAGTTAAAAGTGGCGCCCGAACACTGTTCTAATAATGTTCTGAAAAGAATGGGTAAACCACCTGTGGAGGTTTATAGTAGATTTAAAAAGCGTTTTTATGAACTTACACAAAGTGTCGGCAAAAAGCAGTTCTTGGTGCCGTATTTAATGTCGTCTCATCCGGGCAGCACTATAAGTGACGCTATTGAACTTGCGCTATTTCTTAAAAAAGAGGGGCTACATCCTGAACAGGTTCAGGATTTCTATCCCACACCTGGTACAATTTCGACCTGTATGTTCTATACAGGGCTTGACCCCTATACTATGGAAGAGGTTTATGTGCCGCGCACTCCTAAAGAAAAGGCAGAGCAACGTGCGCTTTTGCAGTATTTCCGTCCCGAAAACGCGGCGGTTGTGCGCACAGCGCTTAAAAAAGCAGGAAGATATGATTTAATAGGAACAGGTAAAAATTGCCTAGTAAAAGCCGAAATTACCGCAAAGCAGGGAAGATTGACAAACCATACTAAAAGAAAGCAAAAGAGAAAATAGGTGCAAATATGGAAAAAATTGAAAGCTTTAAGATTAACCATCTCACACTTAAATCGGGACTTTATGTTTCACGCCGAGATTTTAAGGGCGATGTTTGTGTTACAACCTTCGACATTCGTCTAACAGAACCGAACAAGGAACCTGCCGTAGATATTGCTGCTCTTCATACAATAGAGCATCTGGGAGCAACATATTTACGTAATAGCACTCACAAAAATAATATTGTTTATTTTGGACCAATGGGTTGCAGAACGGGATGCTATCTTTTAATGTTTGGTAATCTTGATAGTGAAGATGTATTACCCCTGGTTTTACAAATGTGTAATTTTATAATCGAATATGAGGGGGAAATCCCCGGTGCCGCACCTGAGCAGTGCGGAAACTACATAGAACAAAATCTATCTATGGCAAAATATTATATAAGCAGATATAAATCCCGTCTGTTTGAGAACAAATGCCTAAAATATGAAGATTAAAAAATAAAAAGCACTTGTCAAAAGACAAGTGCTTTTTGCATGTAAAGTCAGATTACTTAAGTTCAACCTTAGCGCCAACTTCTTCGAGCTTAGCTTTGATAGCTTCAGCGTCATCTTTAGAAGCAGCTTCTTTAAGGGTCTTAGGTGCACCGTCAACGAGAGCCTTTGCATCAGCAAGACCAAGACCGGTAACCTCACGAACAGCCTTAATAACCTTAATCTTCTCAGCACCAGCGTCTGCGAGAATAACGTCAAACTCTGTTTTCTCCTCTGCTGCTGCTGCGCCACCCTCAACAGGTGCTGCTACTGCAACAGCTGCTGCTGCGGATACGCCAAACTCCTCTTCAACTGCTTTAACAAGTTCAGAAAGCTCAAGAACGGTAAGAACTTTGAGCTCTTCAACGATAGCTGTAACTTTCTCAGATGCCATTTTATTTTCCTCCAATTAAATATTTTTAAGATTTTTTAGTTTAATTACGACTTATTCGGCAGGAGTGTCGTTCTCCTTATCAACAATAGCCTGAACAGCACGTGCAAATGCTGCCATCGGTGCATTGAAAGCACCCAAAACTGTAGCAAGAAGAATTTCTCTTGACGGAAGTTTTGCAAGGCTCTCAACAGTAGCAACATCAATAACTTTTCCATCAAGGAAACCACATTTGATATTGAAACTCTCATGAGTATCAGCAAACTTCTTAAGAATTCTAGCAGCTGCAGTATAATCGTCTGCGCTCATTGCGATAGCGGTGGTGCCTTCAAGAACATCCTTCATCTCGGAAAGACCTGCATTATCAGCAGCAAGACCGAGTAGAGTGTTCTTTACAACGGTGTAGTGAACACCTGCTTCACGCAATTCCTTACGAAGTGCGGTGTCATCAGAAACGTTTGTGCCTTTGTAATCAACAACAACACCAACGCAGGAAGCCTTTAACTCTTCGGTAAGGTCAGCAACGATTTGCTTTTTTTGTTCTAAAACTTTATCGCTTGGCAAATTAAATTCACCTCCAAAAATTAAAGTGCCCGTCTAAAGACATAGACGGGCACAAACATACAAAAGTATAAGGTTTGTAATGCCATCCTCGGTAGGATTTACGCCGAAGCACCTACTGTCTTTAGATTTGCAACACAAGTATGATACCACAGAAGCCTGTGGTTGTCAAGCAAAATTTTTATGCGCCAAACTTGTTAGGATTGAGTTTAACGCCGGGACCCATTGTGGTAGCAATAGCACAAGACTTAATGTACTGACCTTTAGTGGCAGCAGGTTTAGCCTTAACGATTGCGCCCATAAGGGTATCAAGGTTTTCTTTAAGTTTTTCTGCACCGAAAGAAACCTTGCCGATGGGGCAGTGAATAATGTTAGTCTTGTCAAGACGGTACTCAATTTTACCTGCTTTTGCTTCGGTAACAGCCTTAGCAACATCAGGTGTAACGGTACCAGCCTTAGGTGTAGGCATAAGACCGCGCGGTCCCAAAACCTTACCAAGACGACCAACAACACCCATCATATCAGGTGTGGCAATAACAACGTCAAAGTCGAGCCAACCCTCGTTCTGAATCTTGGCAACGAGTTCTTCAGCGCCAACGAAATCAGAACCTGCTTCCTCAGCAGCCTTTGCATTGTCACCCTTAGCAAGAACAAGGGTGCGAACCTTTTTACCAGTACCGTTGGGGAGAACAACAGCGCCTCTAACCTGCTGGTCAGCGTGACGAGAGTCAACACCCAAACGAACGTGAATTTCAACAGTTTCATCAAACTTTGCAGTGCCGGTCTTAAGGGCAATCTCCAAAGCTTCATCAACATCATAAAGCTTACCTGTTTCAATAAGCTTTACGCCTTCATTATACTTTTTACCGTGTTTCATTTTAGTAAACCTCCCAATAAGTGGTAAAATCGGAAATTTCCTCCCACGGGGGAGTATTAGTCAACTGCTTCGATTCCCATGCTGCGTGCGGTACCTGCTATCATGCTCATAGCAGTTTCAACCGAAGCGGCATTCAAATCGGGCATTTTCTGTTCAGCGATTTTTCTGACCTGTTCGCTTGTAATTTTGGCAACCTTAGTTTTATTCGGAACACTGGAGCCACTTTCAATTCCGCAAGCCTTCTTAATAAGAACGGCAGCAGGAGGAGTTTTAGTAATAAAGCTGAAAGAACGGTCTGCGTAAACAGTGATAACAACCGGAATAATAAGACCGGCATCGTTCTTTGTGCGCTCGTTAAACTCCTTGGTGAAAGACATAATGTTTACACCATACTGACCGAGAGCAGGACCAACCGGGGGAGCCGGAGTAGCCTTGCCAGCGGGTATCTGTAATTTAATGTAACCTGTTATTTTCTGAGCCATTATTTGCACCTCCAAAATTCGTGGTAGCGGTGTCAAAAACACCTGACGGAGCGCAAAACTTTTTTGCGTTCCTCCCACCGTGGTACCCATTGGGTACCGGCGGCAAAACAGCCGCGTTTAATACATAATATAACACATAGTTAGTCTGCCAGAGCAACCTGGTCAAGCTCAAACTGTGCGGGGGTTTCTCTTCCAAACATGGAAATGAGAACCGTAACATCGTTTGCGGCAACATCAACCTTTTGAACGATGCCCACAAATCCCTCAAGCGGACCGCTGATAATCTTAACGTTATCACCGTTTTTATAGGCGACCTCAACAGAGTGCTTCTCAACACCGAGAGATTCAACCTCCGCATCGGAGAGGGGAACCGGCTTTGAAGCCGGGCCAACAAAACCTGTAACACCGCGTGTGTTACGCACGATGAACCAGGAATCATCGGTAACAATCATTTTAATAAGCACATATCCAGGGAAAATCTTGCGTTCATATTGCTTCTGGGTACCGTCTTCCTTAACCTCTGTTACAACTTCGGTAGGAATTTTGATATCCATAATGTAATCCTGAAGTTTACGATTTTCAACAATGGTTTCAAGGTCTTTAGCAACCTTGTTTTCATAACCCGAATAGGTATGAATTACATACCATTTTGCATCATTGTAATCTGCCATTCAGCTTTCCTCCCAAAAATCAAAGAGATTATACGCCGAGGATAAGACCAATCAGCTCTAAAAGGCCAAGGTCAAGCAACCAAATGAAAACGCCCAAAATAGCGCAGATAACCAAAACAACAAGTGTGTTTTTGACAACAAACTTAAAGTTCGGCCAAACGATTTTCTTGACTTCGCTCTTATAATCTCTGAAGAATGCGACAACTCTCTGGGGAATGGTAAGCTTCTTGGTACCTGCAACCTCAATCTTGTCTGCTATCAAGAGATGGGCAACCGAGAAAGCGGCACAAGCAAACAAAACAGCCGTAATAACAACAACTGTAAGCGTGTTGTATTGCGAAACAACGCCTGCGGGGCCAATTGGACGGGTGTCCACAAATTTAGCAGCATCACTTAAAGTGATAACAAGCATATAGATTGCAGCGGCAATAGTAACAGCCGGAGCAGCATATCTTGTACCTTTGAACTTAAATGTGAGAGCACTGAAAAGTGTTCCAAACATTGTAAGTATCAAGCAAACCCAGATGTCTGCTGATTTTGCCATTTTCACTGTACCATCAGCGTAATCAACCGAACCGCCGAATGCAAGTTGCATACCGGTAAGGCCAACGCTTTCTTTTTCGGCAACAATAGTAGCAAAATCAGGGAAGATGAAGAAACTGAGTGCAGCAACACAAAGTACAAGTGCAAGGATTTGACAAATTTTGTTTATAGCCTTCATTTTGTCAACCCCCTACTTTGTCTCTTTGTGAAGGGTGTGCTTCTTGCAGAACCTGCAATACTTGTTCATTTCAAGTCTGTCGGGGTCGTTCTTCTTGTTCTTCATTGTGTTGTAGTTGCGCTGTTTGCATTCAGTGCAAGCTAACGTAATTTTAACTCTCATGACGGCACCTCCCGTTTTACGGAAATATTTTTTCCTTTCGCAAGTGCGAAAGTAAATTTGAGCCTCCCTCAATCAGTCATAAAGTGTGCCACCCGAACGGGTGAAGAAGCAATGCACACTGTCTGACAATGAAAAGAATCTTATGCAAAAAAAAAGACTCTTGCAGAGGTAATGCTATAATACCACATTCCCCCAAAAGAGTCAAGTATTTTTTTACATTATATATAATGTATGTTTTTATTTGTGATATGTACCACCTTCAGTAATCATAAAAGCGCGGTAAATTTGCTCAAGCAACATAACACGCGCAAGTTTGTGCGGAAAGGTCATGGCTGACATAGAAAGTTTTTTGTCGGCGCGTTTTTTGACATCATCAGACAGCCCGTAAGAGCCACCGATAATAAAAACCTGTTCGCCCCGTCCCGTTACGGCGCACTTTTGAATTGAAGACGAAAGTTGCTCACTGCTTTGCATATCGCCCTCAATGCATAGCGCTGTAACATATGCATCGTTTGAAATTTTTCCAAGAATTTTCCGCCCCTCATCAGCAAGACAAAGCTCTATTTCACGAGGGGAGGGGTTATCGCTTGTTTTACACGGCTCAACCTCAATAACGGAAAGCTTACAAAAACGGCTAAGGCGTTTTATATATTCGTCTGCCGCCGATAAAAAATATTTTTCTTTTAATTTTCCAACGGCAATAATAGTAATTTTAATCATAAAATAAACATCCTTCCGTCACGAACAGGAGCCACATATAATATGTAATCTATATCTTCTCGTAGTCCCGCATCTATAAGGGCAGATTTTGCAGTAGAAAGAGCAAGTGTAGGCAAATTGTTTTCGCGGCTTAGATGTGCAAGAACAATACGAGTAGTACCATTTTTAACAAGCGTGGGAAGAACAGCGGCACAAGCGGCGTTGGAAAGATGTCCGCAGTCACTTAAAATTCGCTCTTTAAGATAAAATGGGTAATTGCCCTTTTTAAGCATATTTATATCATGGTTGGATTCAAGCATAACAAGGTCACAACCCTTAATGCTATCTAAAATTTCGTCACTTATGCAACCAAGGTCGGTAAATACCGCAATTTTTCGCTCATCAGGCAGAGAAAATATGTATCCCGCAGAGCCATCACAATCGTGGCTTGTGGATATTTTTTTAAGCGTAATGTCACAAACATTAATCATACCATCATCAGCGCAAAGCGTGGGGTGGGTGTCTGTTATAATAGCGTTTTCAACCAACGCGTCAAGCGTGATACGAGATGCAATTACGGGAACTGGATGTTTTTTGAGGAATGTTTTTAACCCTTGTGTGTGGTCGCTGTGGGTGTGTGTCACTGCAACAGCACATATATCTTCGGGGGTGATTCCGCGGTCCATCAAAGCAGATTTGGTGCATTTATAGGAACAACCAATATCAACAAGAATTCCATATTGCGATGTGCCAACAAACGTGCTGTTTCCGCTGCTGCCGCTAAAAAGCGGACAAAACCTTGAAATAAGAATACCCCCTTTTAATTTTTTACTAAAAACAGGGAATACAAAACTGTATTCCCTTAAAATTATAAAGCTTTCTTTTGTTCTATTGGTGCGGTGATAGGAACGCGCTTGATTTGTGCACCAAGACCTGTAAGTTTTTCAACAACATCTTCATAACCGCGGTCAATCAGTTCAATGTTTTCAATTTCGGTCGTACCCTCGGCTACAAGTCCTGCTATGAGCATAGCCGCACCTGCACGGAGGTCGTTTGCAATAACGGGTGCGCTTTTAAGAGTGTCAACCCCCGAAACGATGGCAACTTTTCCGTCAACTTGAATGTTAGCGCCCATTCGTGACAACTGTTCGACATACTTGAAACGATTATCCCAAACGCTTTCAGCAACAACGCTTGTCCCATCAGCAATAGCAAGTAGCGTTGTAATCTGTGGTTGCATATCAGTGGGGAAGCCAGGGTGTGGCATAGTAGTTATGTTGCATCTCTTAGGACGCTTGTCCATCTTAATTCTTATAGATTCGTCAAACTCTTCGATAGATGCGCCTGTTTCTAAAAGTTTAGCAGTTATAGATTCAAGGTGTTTTGGTGTGATATTGTTAATAAAAACATCACCGCCTGCTGCAACAACAGCAGTCATATAGGTTCCCGCTTCGATCTGGTCGGGAATAATGCTGTATGTCGCACCGTGCAAACGCTCAACTCCGCGAATTTTAATAACGCTCGTACCGGCACCCATAATGTCTGCGCCCATAGAGTTTAAGAAGTTGGCAAGGTCAACAATATGTGGCTCACGCGCAGCATTTTCAATAACCGTAAGTCCGCGTGACTTAACAGCCGCCAACATAATGTTAACGGTGGCACCAACCGAAACCTTGTCAAGATAAACAGGACTGCCGATAAGTCTTGTTGCCCTTGCATCAACCATTCCGTTTTCAAAGGTAACAGTGGCACCAAGCGCCTCAAAACCCTTGATATGCAGATCAATAGGTCGCACACCAAAGTCGCATCCACCGGGAGGCGCAACTTTTGCCCGTTTGAAACGTCCAATCATAGCGCCTATAAAATAACTTGAAGCGCGCATGTGCTTGGTCATCTCAAAAGGAAGAACAAAAGAGTTTATGTGTGCGGGGTCAATTTCTACCGTGCTTTTGTTAATCATACGAACATCCGCACCCAACTCGCGAAGGATACGGATGATAGCAAATACATCAGATATGTTGGGCAAATTTTCAATGCGACAAACGCCGTCAGACAACAAAACTGCCGGCAGTATAGCAACTGCAGCATTCTTTGCACCGCTTATGTTAACGGAACCGTTAAGTCGGTTCCCACCTGTAATTATAAACTTATCCAAAAAAGGCACTCCCTATTGTGACATATTAAAATTGTGTCACACTCGAATGTAGTTTTGCCGATAAAATTATTAGTAGATATATACATTATATATATATTATGGGTATTTGTCAAACTATATTTTGTGTTTTCACAGTTTTTATATAACAAAATGAAAGGGGGACAATTTTTTTGCCCCCCAAAACCTTAAGTTTTAGTTGTCTTTTCTATCAGTAGACTGCTGGTTGTTCTGCTTGTTCTGCTGGTTGTTCTGCTTGTTCTGCTGGTTGTTCTGTTTGTTCTGCTGGTTGTTCTGTTTGTTCTGATTTTCTGACATAAAAAATCACCCCGCTTTCGCTATTATTATTAGCGTTTACGGGGTGAATATACCTATTTTATATTAAATAAATCAAAGGCATTTTGTTTTGTCTGCGATAATACCGTCTGCACATCGGTATTCTTGATTTCGGCGATTTTTTCAGCAACGCGGATAATCATTCCCGAATGACAGATTTTGCTTCTATATGGTTCGGGTGCAAGATAGGGAGCATCGGTTTCAAGCAAAATGCGTTCAAGCGGAATAGCATCTATAACCTCGCGCACACGCTTGGCATTTTTAAAGGTGGCAACACCGCCGATACCTATATACATGCCGAGTTTTAGAATTTCTTTTGCGGTTTCCACGCTACCCGAATAACAGTGTAAAACACCGCGAGGCTTAAGGTCTTTTAGTATGCAAAGCGTGTCCTCGTGTGCTTCTCTATCATGAACAATGACGGGTAATTTTCGTGCATTTGCAAAATCACATTGTGCCGAAAACCACCGCTTTTGCAGTTCCCGTGTTTCCTGTGTCCAATAATAATCAAGTCCTATTTCTCCAACCGCAACACATTTTTCGCTGTCAAAAAAAGACTCAATTTTAGAAAGGTCAGGCTCTGTTTTCGGTATGTCACCTGGGTGATACCCGAATGCCGAATAGCAAATAGGAAAATCTTTTGCCATCTTGGCAACACGCGCGGCAGAAACATCATCAACAGCGTTGTTTATAATACCGCAAACGCCGAATTTTGAAAGGGCAGAGAACAACTCGTCCCTCATTCCGTCAAATTTCTCATCATCGTAGTGGGCATGTGTGTCAAAGATAGAGCCAAAGGGCGCACAGTTTTCAACAATTTGTATTTCTGTCATTATCTTACCCTGCAACCAGGCGAAATTTCGTCAGCAAAAATAACCTTAATGTTATCTTCACCATCGTCAGCTGCTAATATCATACCGTTGCTTTCAACGCCGCAAAGCACAGCGGGTTTAAGGTTAGAAACGACAATAACGGTGTGACCTATAAGTTCTTCGGGTGTGTAATATTTTGCAATGCCTGATGCCACAATGCGTTCTTTTCCGCTGCCATCATCAAGAGTGAGCTTCAACAACTTTTTCGCCTTTTTAATAGGTTCACATTTAACAATTTTTGCGGTCTTGAGTTCGATTTTTGCAAAATCTTCAATAGAAATTTGAGGTAAAGTTATGATATTTGCAGCTTCAGCCTCAGACATCTTTTTTTGCTGTTCTTCAATAAGTTCTGCTATAACCCTTTCGGCGTCAAGACGAGCAAATAGGGGAGTAGCAGTGCCAACACTGTAGTCCTCACACTTACCAAAAGCATCGGCATCTTCATTGGTGTCAAGTTGTTCTAAAATGCTTTTACTGCAGTCGGGCATAATAGGTGTCAGCATACGTGCTAATAGACGAATACCCTCTAAAAGATTGTAAATGACGGTCATAAGGCGTGGCTTGTCGTCCTCATTTTTAGCAAGTGACCAAGGAGTAGTTTCGTCAATGTATTTATTTAGACGGCGCGCAAAATCCATAATAACCGCTACAGCGTCTGCATTCTTATAGTCGTCCATAAGACGCGTGTAGTCAGAAAGAGTCTTGGCAGCACAATTAACTAAATCTTCATCAAATTCACCGCAAGGCGCGGATTTCTGTACCTTGCCATCAAAATACTTGTTGGTCATCGCAACGGTGCGGTTCACAAGATTACCGAGAGTGTTAGCAAGGTCGGTGTTGAAACGAGCAATAAAAGATTCGTATGTGATGGTGCCGTCCTGTGCGAAAGGCATTTCGCTTAAAAGATAATATCTTACAGCATCGGCGCCGAATCTTGCGGCAAGTTCGTCAGCATATATAATATTACCCTTTGACTTGCTCATTTTATCCTCGCCGAATAAAAGCCATGGATGTCCTAAAACCTTTTTAGGCAACGGTTCGCCAAGCGCCATAAGGATAATCGGCCAGTAAATTGTGTGAAAACGCACAATGTCTTTGCCAATTACGTGCAGATCGGCAGGCCAGTATTTATTATACATTTCGCTGCTGCCATCGGGGTTGTAGCCAATACCTGTAATGTAGTTGGAAAGCGCGTCAATCCAAACATATATTACGTGCTTTTCATCAAATTCAACAGGAACGCCCCACTTAAACGAAGAACGTGAAACACACAAATCCTCAAGACCGGGCTTTAAGAAATTGTTAATCATCTCGTTTCGGCGTGATTCAGGTGCAATAAAGTCGGGATGCTCTTCGTAATATTTAAGCAGTTTATCCTGATATTTTGAAAGACGCAGGAAATATGCCTCTTCCTTTGCATCAACAACCTCACGTCCGCAGTCGGGACATTTACCGTCAACAAGTTGTGAAGAAGTAAAAAACGATTCACAAGGAACACAGTATTTACCCGAATATTCGCTTTTATAAATGTCGCCCTGCTCATAAAGTTTGTTAAAAATTTTCTGAACAGCCTTTTCGTGATAATCATCGGTTGTGCGGATAAATTTATCATATGATGTGTTAAGCGAATTCCAAACCTGCTTAATTTGAGAAGAAATTTCGTCAACATATTCCTTGGGTGTTTTGCCGCTTTCTTTGGCATATTCTTCAATTTTCTGTCCATGCTCGTCAGAGCCTGTCATAAAATATACATCAAAGCCCATCATTCGCTTGTATCTTGCAATCATATCGGCAAGAACAATGTCATAAGCGTTTCCAATGTGCGGTTTGCGAGAACTGTACGCTATCGCAGTAGTGATGTAAAATTTTTGTTTTTCCATTTCAATTCCTCCAAGGAGTTAATAAAACCTTATTTGTTAGGGCTTATAGAATAACGGTGCAAGATATACCGTAATAAGACTTAAAATAAGATATGCGAGTGTAAATAGGGGCGTAAGATATGTGAAATTGCCAAGTATTATGAGAAGTGCGGCACCTACAAGGCCTAGTATATAGGTCAAAGTATGTAGCAGAGTCATAAAGGTAGTAAGGCGTTTGACCTTGATTGCCGCAGTAATAATAGAGGCAATAGCGGGTGCGCCGCCTGAAAAACAAGCACCGCTTTCAACGCTTTCTTCAGGTACAGTGCATTCTTCATATTTTTTAACACTACCGCTCTTCATAACCTTAACGAAATCATTGGGAAGGTCAAAATAATCGCCAATCATTTCCTCTGTTATGTTGGGGTCGCAGTTGTTAATAAGCAGTGTAACGCCCATATCACAAAGTCTGTGAAGTTCTTTTGTAATCTGCTTATCGTTTTCATAACCCACAATCAAGAGAGCACAGGGATTACCACCCGATGCAACATAAACGGGGAAATAACCGCTGCGTAAAATCTTTTTATCAACCTCAACAGACGGCACAGCAACACCGTGGGTTTCCATAAGGGTGCGGTTGCCGATAAGCAAATGTTCATCACCAACCCAACCAGAAATGCCCATGCGCTTTTCGTATTTAACCGAATCTGCTGCAGGTAGAACATAATCGTCACTTGTTCGTGCAATTCGGCGGAAAACGTGGCCGAGAGGACTTCCGATAGAGGTTGTAACCGCCGCCGCATTAAATATGGTGCGTTCGAGGTTGTTTGTAGCAAGAATTTTCATATCAAACATCTTAACCGTTCCGCGTGGGAAAATGCTTCCCGAGTCGAGCACTATAGCATTAACAGGCTCAATCTTTTCTACAGCCTTGTAACCCGAAAGCATTGCGCCGTATCCTGAAAGTCTGCGTGAAGCGAGTTTAAGAGGCAAAGAAGATATAAGCATTGTGCTGAATGGTGCTGACACCGCAAACATTAAAGCGGTACAACCAAATGCTTCGGCTGTTTCAAGAGTTACAAAACAGTAAACGGCCATAATAGCACATATAATTGCGCCAATTGCAGAAAGCACGAACCCTTTGTGTTCAAAAGGATTTCTGCTGTAAGAATTTTTAAGGAATCCTAAAACATTAGTAGTTTTTTTACCTGTGGCAACAAGGGCCTCGCCGTCAATAGCGTCATATGCAATGGTGAACGAGCCGTTATTTTCATCAATAAGGTGTAACGCATATTTTTCATCGCTGTTTGAAACACATTCAAAGTTTTTAAGTATGCGTGTTGCATTTTGTTTTTTAGCCACCAAAGAGAAAAGCATACCTAAAACGGCAATGGCGCCGAACTGAGCTGATGAAAAATCCCCGCTCACAACAGAGTAAATGCCGTAAACTACCGAAACGATAGTGCAAAGTGCAAGTGATAAATCGGTATCGGTGCGTCTACCAAAAAGAGATGCAAAACTTTTGAAAACATCAAAGTTTATAATTGCCGCCGTAACCGTTAAGGCAACATTTGCAATGGAAAATATATCCGAATACAGTGCTTTAAATTCTGCCATAAAAGGCATAAACAATAACAGTATACAACCCGCAATAATTGCCGTAAATACAATTCTCAAACTAATCACGGCATTTT
>JAZRZS010000079.1:0-7470 GCA_045601505.1 Acutalibacteraceae bacterium | reverse complement strand
TGAAGCCGCAAAACATTTTGGCGAAGCTCTTCACACGAAGCATCAAAACTTGTCATTGATAAAAGCACCGAAAATACAAGTGCAATACATAGCGAAATGTTAAAAACTTTAATTTTAGATTTCATAACCTCTTTCCGTCCTTTCGCTTAGATAATTGACGGAAGAGATGTTTTTTATTCAAATTTTATTCCATATTTTTCCGTTTGGCAAGAGAAAACATTTTTATATTTTTTTTGGAGAGCCAAAGCCGCCGACTCGGCTTTTTCTAGGTTTTCAAAAACGCCGAAAACGGATGGTCCGCTACCCGAAAGACAGGCGCCGTACGCACCGCAGGACAACAAGTCTGACTTTATTTCGTCACAGGAGCATACCCTTTCAAAATCGTTAAACAGTGAAGCTCCTACCGCCAAAAGATTGCCGCTTTCAATGTTTTTTGTAATCTGCTCTACATCTGCACGGCGGTCTATAAGTCCGATTTTATCAAGTTTTTTATACATTTCACCCGTTGAGGATTTAAGCCCGTCCTTTATAATAACAATACCGCAAGACAGTGGACTTAAACTTAAAATCTTTTCCCCGATGCCATCAACTAAAAGTGTGCCGCCCTTTAAGAATAGCGGGACATCAGCGCCGAGTGACAGGGCAATTTTCGCCAGTCTTTCATCACTATAAGGGGTGCCGTATATACGGTTGAGCGCTAAAAGCACCGCAGCTGCATTACTGCTGCCACCACCTAGACCTGCCGCCATGGGAATTCTTTTTTCTATGTGTATCCGCGCACCGCCAAATCGCGAAAACGCCCGTGCTGCTGCGTAACAGATATTTTCTTCACCGCAAGGCGCATTATCCGATGTTACACTTATTAAATCGTGCTCCTGCACAGTTATGGTATCCGAAAGGCTTACCGTTTGCATAACCGATGAAATATTGTGATAGCCGTCTGCAAGTGCATCGTACACCGAAAGCGCAATATTTATTTTAGCATTGCTTTTTACAACTAAACGATTGCATATACTGCAGGTGGGCATTTACATCGCCGCCTTTTCAATTACTTCTCTTATTTTTTCTGCACCGTCACCGTTTTGTGCTGAAAATGGTATAAAATTATCATCACCTAAAATTTCACGCATCCGTTCACACGCCGCTTTGTATTCGCTTTTGTTTAGTTTATCGCTTTTTGTCAGCACAACCGTAAACGGAATTTGCATCGTTCGCAGGTAATCTATCATATCAAGGTCAAAATCACTCGGTTTATGACGCATATCAACAAGTTGAAATGTCATTTTAATGTTTCTGTTACTGCCAAAATAAGTTTCCATTAAATCCGCCCAACGCAGACGCTCGGCATTTGCAACCTTAGCATAACCGTAACCCGGCAAATCAACAAGGCGTACCCCGTCTGTGCTATAAAAATTTATTGTAACAGTTTTACCGGGTTTTGTGCTGACACGCGCAAGGCTTTTTCTGCCGATTACGCGGTTTATAAGCGAAGATTTACCCACATTCGAGCGGCCCGAAAAACATATTTCCGCCACTGTAGATGGTGGCAACTGTGCCGCTGTACCAAACGCGGCTTCGAACTCTATTTTATTATAATTCATATTTCAACACCCTAAAACAGACTTTTATACATTGGTGAAGACGACATCGATACAAAATCGTTATGCGTAACTATTATATGGTCATAAAGGTTAACCTCAATTTGTTTTAACGCCTCTTTGACACCTGTGGTAACCGCTATATCACACTCGGACGGTAAGGCTGTACCGCTTGGGTGGTTATGACACAACACAACAATATTTGCGCCGTACTTAATAACGGACTCCAAAACCTTTCTTGCGCTAACTCCAACCGAAACAATATCACCCGTTGCAACAATTTCAAATCCCATAATTTCACCTGAGGGTTTTAAAAAAAGAAGTCCCATCGACTCTTCTTTATATCCTCTGAATTTCTTTATAAGATAATTACCCATATCATCACGGCTACGGACAAATTTTCTCTTTTCCGAAAACTCATCATCAACGCGCATATTAACATGGCGTATAATTTCAAAAAGTGCCGCTGTGTTTTCTGTTACACCATCAATTTTTATCAGTTGTTCTTTTGGGGCAAACAAAACATTGGAAAGACTGCCAAAGCTATCTATAAGTTCATGCGCTATTTCGTTTGTGTCGCGGCGCGGCACTGAAAAATAAAGCAAAGTTTCAAGCAAAAGATGGCTAGGAGTATGACCGTTGAATCCACCCGAAAGCAGCTGTTTCTTAACGCGCTTTCTGTGCCCGTTGTGCACATTGTTTTTCGATTTTTTATTTGTTTTCGGCAATGTATTGCACAACCTTTCAAAATGGAGTATAATTAAATCGAAATATTACTTAGGAGTATTAAATGAAGAGTTTTACTATAGGCCCTAACGATGCTGGGCAACGCCTTGACAAATTCATAAATAAAACTATGCCGTTATTGCCTAAATCGCTTATGTATAAATACATTCGCTTAAAACGCATTAAGGTTGACGGCAAACGCGCCGAAATAAGCACGAGGCTTAATGTCGGCTCTGTTGTAGATGCGTACATAAACGATGAGTTTTTTGAAAAAGGTGAAGAAAAATTTGATTTTCTTTCATCTTCTCGTAATCTAGAAATTGTATATGAGGATGAAAACATCATTCTCATTGACAAAAAGCAGGGTGTGCTCGTCCACCCTGACAACAACCAATACACAGACACTCTGATTTCACGCATTCAGCGCTACCTTTATGAAAAGGGTGAATATGACCCACGCGCCGAAAATTCTTTTTCCCCCGCACTTGCCAACCGAATTGACCGAAACACAGGCGGAATTGTTATTGCGGCAAAAAACGCCGAATCACTTAGAATTTTATGCGATAAAATTAAATACCGCGAACTTGATAAGTTTTATTTAGCGGTTGTTCACGGCAGCCCAAAAGAAAAAGAGGCTGTGCTTGACGGCTTTTTAACCAAGGACGAAAACCGCAACCGTGTATTCATTGGCGAACATAAGACCGAAAATGCCCGAACCATTAAAACCCATTACCGCGTACTCAAAGAAAAGAATGGTCTTTCACTATTAGAAGTGGAGCTATTGACAGGGCGCACCCACCAAATACGCGCACATTTAGCATCTATCGGTCATCCCCTTTTGGGTGATGGAAAATACGGCAAAACGGCGGACGACCGCAAAAAAGGGTTCAAGCATCAAGCGCTTTATTCCTACAAACTGCGATTCAATTTCACTACCGATGCAGGAATACTAAATTATCTTAACGGCAAGACCTTTACAGTTAAAAAGGTTTGGTTTAAGGATGAACTTTTTTAAAGCGAAAACTCAATCTTTCTACCAAGATGTTCGTAACGGCGGCATTTAACACCCGCCGCGGCGAGCATCTTTTTTGATGCCTCTACGCTGTCGGTGCCGTCATACTTGTTATCCCCGTAAATAACCTCTTTAATTCCGCTTTGAATGATGGCTTTTGCGCATTCGTTACACGGGAAAAGGGTTACATAAAGACGGCTTCCGTCCAAACGCGCACCTCTATAGTTTAAAATAGCGTTTAGTTCTGCGTGGCAGACAAACATATATTTTGTATCAAGCGCAGAGCCGTTTCTCTCCCACGGAAAAACATCGTCATTACAGTTTTGCGGCATACCGTTGTATCCAACAGAAAGAATTTTATTATCCTCGCTTACGATACAGGCGCCAACCTGTGTTGACGGGTCTTTGCTGCGGTATGCCGAAAAAATGGCAATACCCATAAAATATTGGTCCCAAGAAATATAGTCTTCGCGTTTCATAAATTATCCCCTTTGTTTTATTTCTTTATTTTGATTGAAAAGAATCCTATTAAAGCGGTAAGCGGGAAAACAGTTGCAATAAGTATTGCAATTTTGAAATCTGCACCACCCGCAAGCATACCGACAAGCCAAGGTCCCACAGAACATCCAATATCTCCCGCCATTGCAAGTGTGCTGAACATTGCGTTGCCGCCCGTTTTGAAACACTCACTTGTGAGAGAATATATCCCCGGCCACAGAGCGCTTACACCAAGACCGCACAGTGCACAACCGAGCACCGACACAATTCCGTTTTGTGAGAGTGCCGTTATAAGATAACATATAACCGCAAATGCGCTATATACGGCGAGTGTTTTTTTTGAACCAAATCTATCTGCTATGTGGGAATAAGATATTCTGCCCACGCCCATAAACAACGCAAATGAGCAAGGGCCTAAAATATCGCCTAACATTTTGGGGAGTCCCAATCCTTGTTCTGCAAAGGTGGACGCCCATTGCGACATTGCAAGTTCTGATGCACCCGCAGCAAACATCAAGATTACAACAATTATGAAAAGTTTATTGCCAAAAAGCGTTTTAAGCGGTGTGCGTTCTTCTTCCCGCACATCCTCCACTATCGGTACACGGGCAAGTAAAAAAGTGTTGTGAAATGGTATTACCGCCCACATAAGCGTAATGTATGGCCAAGAGTCGCTACCCGCTAACTTTATTATTACGGTAGTGACCAAAACGACAAGTATCTGTCCCCAACAGAAAAACGAATGCAAAAAAGCCATATACCCTCTGCTGTTAGGTCGTGGTAGACGGTCGATAATAGGGCTTATCATTACTTCAACCAAACCGCCGCCTATAGAGAAAATAACGGTTGCAATACAAAGCGCAAAAAACACATTGTCCATCACGTTCGGAAGCAGTGCGAGTAACACAAAACCTATAAACGAAAAAACATTTGACGCCATTACCATTGCGCGTGAACTAACGCGGGAGAAAAGTTTTATTGACACAATATCAGTAAGCAGTTGAGTTGCAAAGTTTATAAGTATTAAAAAACTGAGTTGCTCATAACTTATGTCATATTTTGTATTGAACGTTACGAAAAGCAGCGGTAAAAAATTACAGACAACCGCACCTACTATGTAGGATATGTAACAGGCTATTCTTGTAAGGCGATAGTTCATTTTGAGAGTTCCCTTATTATATCGACAAGTTGCGCGGGTTTATGTATTATGTATTTGGCGCCACATTCAAGCAGTTCCTCTTCATCGCGGAAACCCCAGGTTTCGCCTACGGGGATAGCGCCACTGTTCACGCCTGTTTTAATATCCACGCCGGAATCACCTAAAAAAACGCATTCACACGGTTTTACCCCGAGTTTTTCCATTACAGACAGCGTAAGTGCTGGGTCGGGTTTATGCGGAAACTGCGGCGTATGTCCTGCAACAATATCAAACACATCGCCCATAAGAAAACTAACAACATCCTTTGCGGCGGCGTCATCTTTATTTGTTACAACGGCGGTTTTAAGTCCCATAGACTTTATTTCCGCCAAAAGTTCTTTAACACCGTCATACACAACCGTTTTATCACAACTGTGAACCGTATAGTAATCCAAAAAATCTTTCTTGATTTTAGAAAGCATTTCTTTATCATCACAGCCACCCGATGCGCGTAAAACGAGGTTGTCCATTCCGTTGCCGACAAATTTTCTATATTCTTCAAGACTATGCTCAGCAAAGCCGTGTTTAACAAGCGACTGATTAACGGCATCTTGTAAATCGTAAAGCGTGTTTGCAAGTGTACCGTCAAGGTCAAATATTATTGCCTTAATCACATATATCACCCCAATTTTAATATTTTTATTATATAATATAACCGCCGTCTATTCAAGAAAAATATACTTTTTTCAAAAAACACTTGCATTATTTCTCAGTTTGTGATATTATAGTACGGCTATCGAGATTAAAAGGAGGTGCAGACACATGGCAAAATGTGAAATCTGCAGCAAAGAAGTTGCATTTGGTATTAAGGTTTCTCACTCTCACAGACGTACAAACAGAGTATGGAAGCCCAACGTTAAGCGCGTTAAGGCTATTGTAAATGGTACACCGCGTCACATTAACGTTTGCACCCGTTGCCTCCGTTCAGGCAAGGTGGAAAGAGCTATATAACAAACTACGGTGGATTTTGTCCACCGTTTTTGTTTTTTATAAAAAATACCGATGTTTATACTTCGTAGGGGAGGAACTTTGTTCCTCCCGTTTAATTTTTATCTAAAATTTAAATTCATTACCGCTTGTGCCGCGAGGCACTCCCTTTCTGCCCGTTTGCAGAAAGGGAGCAAAGAAAAACTTGAGGGGAATTCCGATTTCCCCTCGCGACAAAGGCATTTTTATGTTTATCAACTGCGTTTTGCCGATACGTCTATCGTCAAAACGAAATCTGTACTAATTTTTCATATTTATCCCTTTGCGCTCACCCCAAACGGGCAAGGTTGCCACCTTGGAACCGCCATAGACGGTCGTTTAGGTGTTTTTCTTTTTTATCGTGATTTTTTGTCGAAAAAGGTAAATATTTTATTGTTTACAATTTATGGTAATTATGGTATAATTCAATTGTCACACAAGTTTAATATCGTAGCAAATTTCAAGGATTGTATTTTACCTCGGTAAAAATGCAATCTCTGCTTATGCATTCCTTGTGATTTGCTATAGCTTGTGTGACAACAATCGGAGATGCGTTTTTCGGTGCGCGGCTTCGGTTGCGCACTTTTTTATTTACGGGGGTTTTTATGAAAAGAGATTTTATGTATATTAGACCTGTTGACAGACTTGGCAGAATTTGTCTGCCTATAGAAATGCGTAGGGCATACGATATTGATAAAGGCGCTCAGGTTGTAATAACCACCACACCGGACGGTATATTTTTGCGTTCTATCGATGATGCCAAAGAACAAGCAACTGAAGAAGTGCTTGGAGCAACGAGGAAAAGAAAATAAATATTAAACCTATAAAAAAGGGCAGCGAACTTTTGTGTTCTCTGCCCTTTTTTGATAATTTTATTTTATCCAGCCTGAATCGGTTTCGGCACATTGCGGACGCATCATCAGTTCACGCAGTGCATCCTTGACATCAGCACCGTTATACATAACATTATAGCATTGTTCTATTATCGGCATATTAACGCCATAAACCGCGCAAAGTTTGTGGGCGGTTTTAGCGGCATAATACCCTTCTACCGTACCAACCTGTTTTAGCGCTTCTTCTACCGAAACACCGCTGCCCACAAGTCTGCCAAAACGGCGGTTACGACTGTGCTCAGACATACAGGTTACTATCAAATCACCGACACCCGTAAGTCCTGCAAAGGTGTTTTCCTTTGCGCCCATATACACGCCAAGACGCGCAATTTCCGTAAGACCTCTTGTTATAAGTGCGGCACGGGTGTTGTCGCCAAGCCCCATTCCGTCACAAAATCCCGATGCGATTGCTATTACATTCTTAAGCGCACCGCCGAGTTCTGCCCCAGCGGTATCATCGTTGGTATATACCCTGAGTTTGCTGTCCGAAAAAACCTTTTGTACTAACTCACACGCACTTTTACTTTTTGAAGACGAAACGAGCGAGGTTTCTATACCCCTTGCTACCTCTTCAGCGTG
>JAZRZS010000078.1:0-5075 GCA_045601505.1 Acutalibacteraceae bacterium | reverse complement strand
ATGAACGGACTTGTACTTGGTGTTCCGCAAACGCTTAATTATTTTGAGCGTATGCAAAATAGAATTACAAAGTTCGTAACCGAAAATTCTTCAATTGATGAAAATGTGTTTGTAAAACTTATGATGAACACGGGCGAACTTGTGACCGATATGGGTACTGTTATTGAGGGACAGCACGCTGTGTCAACAGGTCTTATTGATAAACTCGGCAACCTGTCTGATGCTATTTCTTGTCTTTCGGAAATGATTGAAAAAAACCAAAAATAAGTGCGTACATTTGTACGCATATACATAAAAAGGAGATGTCAAAATGCCTGCTAAAAAGAGGGGAAGACCGAAAAAAAGTTCTACTGCAACGGCTATTGAAAACAAAAAACGTTCAAACGATATAAAGAATGGAAAGCGTCAGATTTCTTCTATTGTTTGGTTTGCGGTTGCTGTATTTTTGCTTTTTGTTGTGTGTATAAAAGGCGAAAACTTATGGCTTTATTTACATAATTTTATGTTTGGCGTATTTGGGTTTTGCGCTATTTTTCTGCCTTTCCTTATTGGCTTGGTGGCGGTGCTTTACGCGCTTGATAAACTTTACGGTACACTGACTGCAAAAGTGATAGAATCGGCAGTGCTTATCGTTTTCATAGGTGCCGCAATTGATATTTTCACAAAACGAGATGCTGATGCTACATTTTGGAATCACCTTTTGTCTTCCTATTCTCTGGGGATTAAAGGCGGCGGTTTCCTTGGTGCGCTGGTAGGAACACCAATATACAAAGCCTTTGGCGGAACGGGTGCAGGTATTACAATTATATTGCTATCTTGCGTATTTTTAATGCTCATAACAGGTACTACGCTTATCGCGCTCTTTAAAGCAATGTTTGGTTCAGTCCGTAAAATTAAAGAACAGGCAGAGAACGCCTATGCAGATAAAATTTCTTCTCCCCAGACGGAAGAAACCGTAAAAGAAGATGATACTGCAGAACAACTGCGTATAATTAAAGAACGCAAGAAAAACAGCCGTCTTATTGACATTCCTGTCGATGATATACCGGTAGAGCGAAACCCTGTTAAAGAGGATATGACCGATATGCAACAGCGTGTTGTTGCTGCGTATCACGATGTTGAAACTAAAGATGTTGTTATAGGGTCAGATAAAAAACAGACCGATGAAAAGCCTGTTTCGGAGGAAAAAGAACAGGGAACTGACAATTCAATTAAAAATAGTAGTGGAATTTCCATTACTGATGAGGGTTATAGAATTCCACCGATTTCGCTCTTAAATGAGCCAAAATTTGAAGACGCACAATCGGCAAGTGCAGACCTTGATTCTACCGCAACACGCCTTGTTGATACGCTTAGAAGTTTTGGCGTTGAAACACGCATTGTAGATATTAGCAGAGGTCCAGCGGTTACAAGATATGAATTACAACCTTGCGCGGGTGTAAAAATCAGTAAAATAACAAACCTTGCTGATGATATTGCGCTCAACCTTGCGTCTGCGGGTGTGCGTATTGAGGCGCCGATTCCCAATAAAGCCGCAGTTGGCATAGAAGTTCCTAATAAAAACACCTGTAGCGTATGTGTGCGAGAGGTTATTGAGTCACCGACTTTTGCTAATTCAAAAAGCAAATTAACAGTTGCGCTCGGACGCGATATTGCAGGTAATGTTGTGGTTGCAGATATTGCTAAAATGCCTCACGGACTTATTGCAGGTGCTACAGGTTCGGGTAAATCTGTTTGCATAAATTCAATAATTATCAGTTTGCTATACAAGTCTAATCCTGATGAAGTAAAATTGTTGCTTATAGACCCCAAGGTTGTAGAACTTGGCGTATATAACGGTATACCGCATCTATTGGTACCGGTCGTAACCGACCCGAGAAAAGCATCGGGTGCTCTCGGTTGGGCTGTGACCGAAATGGAAAAACGTTATAAACTTTTTGCGGAAAATAATGTGCGTGACCTTGCAGGTTATAATAAACTTGCGGAAACAAATGAAGATATAGAAAAAATGCCGCAAATTGTTATAATTATTGACGAGTTGGCAGACCTTATGATGACCGCACCTAACGAGGTAGAGGAATCGATTTGCCGTATTGCGCAAAAGGCACGTGCTGCAGGTATGCACCTCATTATTGCAACACAGCGTCCCTCGGTTGACGTTGTAACAGGTCTTATTAAGGCAAATGTACCCTCAAGAATTGCGTTTATGGTGTCCTCACAGGTTGATAGCCGCACAATTCTTGATGTTGGCGGCGCTGAAAAACTGCTAGGCCGCGGTGATATGCTCTTCAATCCAGTAGGTGCTACAAAACCCAACCGTGTTCAAGGTTGTTTTGTAAGCGATGAAGAGGTTGAAAATGTTGTTGATTATGTAAAATCCGACCACACAACTTCATATGACGAAGATGTTATGAATGAGATTGAAAGACAGGCGGCTGTTGAAAAGAAACAGAAAACAGGACTCTCTGAGGATGGTCCTTCTGATGACCCAATGCTTCAAAGCGCTATTCAGGTTGTAGTTGAAGCAGGACAGGCATCAACCTCACTTTTGCAGCGCAAATTGCGTCTTGGTTATGCCCGTGCAGCAAGAATTATTGACGAAATGGCAGAACGCGGAATTGTCGGTCCGTATGAAGGTTCAAAACCGCGTCAGGTATTAATTTCTAAAGCGCAATTGCAAGAACGTCAGGCAATGTCAGATGAATAATAGGCGTCCTATTAAAAATATCGCATTTGTACTTTTGATTACAGTATTACTGTTGGTGATTGTAATACTTGCTGATAATCTCGGTTATATACACAAATTGCAATCAATTTTTGTGGTAGAAAAGCAAAACTATGTGCGCTTTCTTGATGTGGGCCAGGCAGACTGTACGCTTATTCAAAACGGTGGTAAATTCTTTCTTATTGACGCAGGAAACAACCTTGATGACGGCTTTAAAGTCTTACAGAAACTTCGCTATTACGGCGTGGATGTTTTAGAGGGTGTAATAATAAGCCATCTACATAGTGACCATGTTGGCTCCCTTCCTGTCATTTTAGAAAATTTTCAAGTAAAGAATATATATCTTTCGGCTGTGTGCGACAGGGAAGAGCCGCTGTATATTGATATTATATCTGGCGTTAGCCCTAAAGAAACAAAGGTAATCTATCTTAAAAAAGACGATAAAATTTTTATGGGTAATGCAGTTTTTACAGTTTTGTGGACTCCGCAGAGCACTAATGAAAACAATTCGTCACTTGTTGTGGGTGCCAATTGTGATGGCCTAACATTTTTCTTTGGCGGTGATATTTCAAACACTATCGAGAGAAAAATGCTTGAAAGCGGCGTTCTTTCAGGGTTTAATGTTATAAAGGCTTCACATCACGGAAGCAAAAATAGCGGTTGTGATGAATTTTTAGATTATGTATCCCCACAGTACTGTGTTTGTTTTTGTGCTAAGGATAACGATTATTCTTTTCCAAATGAAGAGTTTGTAAACCGTATAAAACAGCGCGGTATTGTTATGTACACCACGGCAGAGAACGGTGACATCACCTTTAACACGAGCAAAAAAAGTATAGTTTTAGAAAAAACAAATGCAGCCCGTCATTGACAGGCCGCACTTGTGTTTAGTCAACGTCTTTGACTATGTGTTCTCTTTCTCTGAAGAGGAGTGATATGCACCACACACCCGCAAGAGCAATAACGGTGTATATTATTCTGCTGATGAGTGCATCGGCACCGCCGAATAACCAAGCAACGATGTCGAACTGGAACAGACCGACACTTCCCCAGTTAAGAGAACCTATTATTGTCAGGATAAGACAAATTCTGTCAAGCATATATTTCAACTCCTTTTATGGTCCCAGATATAGTATGTGACCGTAATTAAAAAATATACAAAAATTATGGAGGAACAAAAATGAGTTCAAAAAGAATTTTAGCATTTGATTTTGGCGCCTCAAGCGGCAGAGCTATGATTGCCGAACTTGTAAACGGCAAAATTGAAGTTAAGGAAATTCATCGTTTTGCGAATGAACCTGTCCTTGTAGGGAAAATGCTTTCGTGGGATGTTTTAAGACTTTTTCACGAAATTAAACAAGGAATAGTTCTTGCCGTTCAGGACGGTGGATTTGATTCTATTGCTATTGATACTTGGGGCGTAGATTTTGGCCTTATAAATAAACATGGCGAATTGATAGGCAATCCTGTTCATTATCGTGATATACGAACAGAGGGTATTCCCGAAGAGGTATTTTCTATAGTTCCCGAGGAAGAAATCTATTCTATTGCGGGTACACAAAAGATGAGTTTTAATACTCTTTATCAACTTTATTACCTTACAAAGTATCGTCCAGAGGTTTTGGCACAAGCCGAAACCATTTTGATGATGCCTGACCTATTTGCATATATGCTCACAGGCGAAAAGCGTCTTGAATATACTAATGCGTCTACATCTAATATTCTCGATGCCCAAAAGAGAGAAATTAGCAAAAAACTGCTTTCAAAACTTGGCATTAGAGAAGATTTGTTCCCCAAAATGATTTTACCGGGCGAGGTTTACGGAAACTTGTTGCCTGAAATTTGCGAAGAACTACATTGTGAAAGTGTGCCTGTAATTGCCGCACCAACACACGATACAGCATCGGCTGTTTGCGCTGTTCCCACAAAAGAAAAGGATTATGCGTATATCAGTTGCGGTACATGGTCACTTCTCGGTACAGTTATCGATGCGCCAATAACAACGGCAGAATCATGTGCCGTTGGCTTTACAAACGAGGGTGCATATGACGGAAAAATCCGATATTTGCGCAATATAATAGGTTTATGGCTTATTCAGCAGTCACGCGGTGAATGGAAACGTCAGGGACTTAATGTTTCGTTTGACGAAATGGAGACAAGTGCCCGTGCGGCAGAGCCGTTTAAGTGTTTCATAAATCCTGATGCACCTGTATTTAATCCCCCTGGTAATATGCCCAAGCGTGTAGTTGATTATTGTAAAGAAACAGGACAATATGTTCCAAACGGAATGGGCGAGATTTTGCGTTGTATCTATCAAAGTCTTGCAATGAAATACCGCCTGGCAATTGAA
>JAZRZS010000077.1:0-11101 GCA_045601505.1 Acutalibacteraceae bacterium | reverse complement strand
AGCCTTCATGTTTGCCTTGGTCTGCTCATAGGGGAGAACGCGTGGACGAGATACATACTCGCCGTACTCTGCTGTATCGGAAATAGAGTAGTTCATTGCGGCTACACCGCCCTTATTGATAAGGTCAACGATGAGTTTCATTTCGTGGATACACTCAAAATATGCATTTTCAGGCTCATATCCAGCCTCTACAAGTGTTTCAAATCCGCAGCGCATAAGGTCAACAACACCACCGCAGAGAACTGCCTGTTCGCCAAAGAGGTCTGTTTCTGTTTCATCGTGCATTGTGGTTTCCATAATTCCTGCTCTTGCACCGCCGATACCTGCGATATATGCAAGTGCTATATCGTATGCCTTACCTGTTGCATTCTGTTCAATAGCTATCAAGCACGGAACGCCCTTACCTGCAACATATGTACTTCTTACAGTGTGGCCAGGTCCCTTGGGGGCAGCCATAAATACGTCAACATCTGCAGGAGGAACAATCTGCTTATAGCGGATGTTGAAACCGTGTGCAAAGGCAATTGCCTTACCTGCTGTGAGGTAGGGTGCAATATCTTTTTTATACATATCTGCCTGTGCTTCATCGTTGATAAGAATCATAATGATATCGGCTTCTTTGGTTGCCTCCGGCACTGTCATAACGGTAAAACCGTCACGCTCTGCTACGGGCCAGGATTTTCCGCCCTTGCGAAGACCTATAATTACATCACAGCCCGAATCACGTAAATTGAGCGCGTGTGCGTGTCCCTGTGAGCCGTAGCCAATAACCGCAATTTTTTTACCTGCTAACTTGTTCAAGTCACAATCCTTTTCATAATACATTTTTGCCATAATTAAATTCTCCTTTTTCTTTTGTTTCATCATATATTGTTTCCTGTCCTCGTTCAAGGGCTATGATACCTGTTCTTACAAGTTCACAAACCTCAAATTCCTCCAGAATTTTTTCTATTGCCATTGTTTTTTCTTCGTCACCAATCATTGCAAGGGTGAGAGAGCCTATGCTGACATCCAAAATGTTTGCTCTGAATATGTTCGCAATTTGAATTACCTCGTTACGAACCTGACTGTTTGGAGCGCGTACCTTAAAAAGTACAAGCTGCCTTCTTATAGAGTGTTCGGGTGTCAGCACCTTTACGGAATGTACCGGAAAGAGCTTTCTTAGCTGATTTGCAAGTAGTTTTATATGGTCATCGTCTGCCATAACCTCAATTGTTATACGCGAGGTATCGGGTTTATTAGTTGTCCCAACCGCAAGTGATTCAATGTTGTAGCCTTTTCTTGAAAAAAGGCGTGAAACCTGCGATAAAACACCCGCCTCATTATCAACGATAGCCGCAAGGGTATGTCTTCTTATATCGTTCATTTTTCCACCCCTAACTTACAATAAATTCGGTAATATGCGCACCGCCGCTTACCATCGGGCGTACCATTTCATCTGTGTCAATCGCACAGTCAATAACATAGCCGTGTCCACTTGCGAGTGCATCATTTATTGCCGCTTCAAGTTCTTCAATATTGCACACACGCCTTCCCTTCAGTCCGTAGGCTTCTGCGAGTTTCACAAAATCGGGCCCGTGTGTCAATGTTGTTTCGGAAAAATGCTTATTATAAATAAGATTTTGCCATTGGCGCACCATTCCAA
Organism: Acutalibacteraceae bacterium; assembly: GCA_045601505.1. GTDB lineage: Bacteria > Bacillota > Clostridia > Oscillospirales > Acutalibacteraceae > SIG589. Next base: position 9,456 of record JAZRZS010000077.1, on the reverse strand, counting down.
GCGTTTTATTATTGAAAATAAAGGTTATTACGGGGATACCGTAATGTTCTTCAACAGCAAGTTCGTTGCAATTCATACGGAAACTTCCGTCACCCGTTATATGTATTACCACTTTTTGCGGATTACCAACCTTTGCGCCTATTGCGGCACCAAGACCGAAGCCCATTGTGCCAAATCCGCCCGAAGTAAGCAGCTGACCAGGATAATCAAAATGAAAATGTTGAATTGCCCACATCTGATGCTGTCCTACATCGGTTGAAACAACTGTGTCTTCGGGAAGAAGCTTTGCTATACTGCTCAAAATCTGTTTTGGTGTTAAGGTATTAGCGTCCTCGTCATACTCGGTTTCGGTTTTATATGAGAAAACATATTTTTTCCATTCAGTATGGTCTTCTTTGCCTAATTTATCGTTAAGAAGTGAAAGCACTACCTTAGCATCACCTACAATATGGTGGTCGGTTTTAACGTTTTTGTTGATTTCCGCACGGTCGATATCAATCTGAACAATTTTTGCCTGTTTAGCAAAACTATCAGGTTTGAGTGCCACGCGGTCAGAAAAACGACAGCCAACGGCTATAAGCAAATCACATCCGTCACACGCCATATTTGAAGCTTGTGAGCCATGCATTCCTATCATACCCGTTGTCAAAGGATTGCGTCCTACAAATCCACCTGCGCCCATTACGGTAATTGCAACGGGTGCATCAATTTTTTCGGCAAACTCTGTAAATTCCTTATGTGCGCGTCCTCTTACAACTCCGCCACCGCAGATAAGAAGCGGTTTTTTCGATTCTTTTATCATTGATACCAATGTATCAACATCGTGTTCGTTAGGTGCGGCAGGTTTAAAATCAAACGAAGAACGTTTCATAAGACCTTGCAGTCTTCCGCTGTTTTTGTGTTCTGATTTAGGCAAGGGTGTATATTCTGCCTTTTCAGCAGTGACATTTTTGAGAATGTCAATAAACACAGGTCCCGGTCGGCCGCTTTTTGCGATTGCAAACGCCTCACGCAATATATTAGCAAGAGAATTTACATCACTTACAAGATAATTGCATTTTGTAATAGGCATTGTAATTCCCGTGCTGTCAACCTCTTGGAAAGAATCTTTACCTATTAAGTTTTCGGTTACATTACAAGAAATAAATATTACGGGCGAAGAATCCATATACGCTGTGGCTATACCCGTTATAAGATTCGTAGCACCGGGTCCGCTTGTTGCAAAACAAACGCCTACCTTTCCTGTACTTCTTGCATATCCGTCTGCCGCGTGGGCTGCCCCCTGCTCGTGCGAGGTGAGGATATGTTTTATTTTATCACCGTAACTGTAAAGTTCGTCATACACATTAAGAATTGTTCCGCCCGGATAACCAAAAATAGTATCGACTTCCTGTTCGAGCAGACATTCCATTAAAATTTTTGCGCCTGTTATTTTCATTTGCGGCAAAACCCCCTTGAAAAATAAAAAAGCCTACGAACTAAAAGTTTAGTCCATAAGGCTGCAAACAACTTTCTTGTTTTCTGTGCGGTAAACCGTTATCCGCCGACCGACCTTTGCAAATTAGGCACAACTTTTAGCACTATTCACTTGTGTTTTCACCACTAGTAGAATAATGCTGACTATTATTATACCGAGTATTGCAAAATTGGATATCATAATAACCGCCCAGACTTTTAACCGAATTTATCGATTTTACTTTTTGTTTTCAACATTTTACCACATTAAAGCGCTAATGTCAATGCTTTTTTTGCGTTTTTTTAAAAAAAATTCTATTTTTATCAGATAATATTATATTTATAAAAATTAAAGTAAAAGACTTGCAAAGATTTTTCTTCGCAAGTCTTCTCACATTTTAGAAAAGTCCTATAATTTTTCCGTTTTCGTCAACATCAATACGCTCTGCCGCAGGAGTTTTTGGAAGACCGGGCATTGTTAAAATGTCGCCTGTTAGCACAACAATAAATCCCGCTCCTGCCGAAACCTTAACGTTTTTAACGGTTACAGTAAAGTTTTCGGGTGCGCCGAGTTTTGTCGGGTCGTCCGAAAAGCTATACTGCGTTTTAGCAATACAAACAGGACATTGACCAAAACCTAATTTCTCAAGTTGTTCAATCTGTTTTTTAGCCGCAGGCATAATATTTATGCCGTCACCGCCGTAAACCTTTTTAACAACAGCTTCTATTTTTTCTGCTATGGTAGTGTCATCTTCATATGAGAATGTGAAATCGCCTTTTTCTTCATCACAAAGACGAACAACCTCACGCGCTAACGCTTCGCCGCCTTTGCCGCCATCTGCCCAAACAGTTGACAGAACGGTGTTTACGCCGAGTTCTTTACACTTTCTGATAATAAAATCAATTTCATTATCAGTATCGGTCGGGAAGCGGTTAACCGCAACTACACAGGGCAGTTTATAGACATTTTTGATATTAGAAACATGACGAAGAAGATTGGGTATTCCTTTTTCAAGGGCATCTAAATCTTCCGTTGCAAGTTCGATTTTAGCAAGGCCGCCGTGCATCTTAAGTGCGCGGACTGTTGCAACAACAACCACAGCATCGGGTGTTAAACCTGCCATACGGCACTTGATATCAAGGAATTTTTCTGCACCCAAATCGGCACCAAAACCTGCCTCTGTTACTGTATAGTCGCCCATTTTAAGCGCAAGTTTTGTTGCCATAACCGAATTACAACCGTGTGCAATATTAGCAAAAGGTCCGCCATGAACGAATGCAGGTGTGCCCTCAAGAGTCTGCACAAGGTTGGGCTTTAATGCATCTTTTAGCAATGCCGTCATTGCACCTGCGGCTTTAAGTTCGCCACAGGTTACAGGCTTATCATCATAGGTATAGCCAACGATGATTTTAGAAAGTCTGTCTTTTAAATCTGTAATGGAATTTGCAAGGCAAAGCACCGCCATTATTTCGGATGCAACGGTGATATCAAATCCGTCCTCTCGCGGTACGCCGTTGGCTTTGCCACCCATACCGTCAACAACAAAACGGAGTTGTCTGTCGTTCATATCCACACAGCGTTTCCAGGTGATTTTTCTAACATCTATGCCCAAAGTGTTACCCTGTTGAATATGGTTATCAAGCATTGCGGCAAGAAGATTGTTTGCCGCGCCGATTGCGTGAAAGTCACCTGTGAAATGAAGGTTAATATCCTCCATAGGTACAACCTGTGCGTATCCGCCACCTGCGGCTCCGCCCTTTACGCCAAAAACAGGTCCTAAAGACGGCTCACGCAGGGCAACGGTTACATCCTTGCCAATTCTTTTCAGTCCGTCAGCAAGGCCTATTGTTGTGGTGGTTTTACCCTCACCCGCAGGGGTTGGGGTTATTGCGGTTACGAGAATGAGTTTGCCGTTTTCGCGATTTGTTTCCTCTAAAAGTTTGAGGTCAATCTTGGCTTTGTATCTGCCGTACTGTTCGATATACTTATCGTCAACATGGGCTTTTTTTGCAATTTCGCCTATTGGCAACATTTCGCACTCCTGTGCGATTTCAATATCGGTTTTATACGCCATTTTACTCTCCCCTATTACTTAAAGTATTTTACCGCGGCTTCAAACATGCGAATATCATATTCGCCAATTACATTCTTATAAAGTCCCTTACCAATACGTTCACTATGACCCATCTTACCAAATACGCGTCCATCGGGTGAAGTTATACCCTCGATAGCATACATAGAGTCGTTGGGATTAAAGTGAACATCACTCGTAGCGTTACCGTCCAAATCAACATACTGTGTTGCAATTTGTCCGTTCTTGGCTAATTCTTTTATAAGCTCTTCACTTGCAAGGAATCTACCCTCACCGTGTGAAATCGGAACGTTATAAACATCGCCCACATTGGTGAGTGAAAGCCAAGGTGATTTATTGGATGCAACGCGTGTGCGGACAATACGCGACTGGTGACGCGCGATAGTATTAAATGTAAGTGTGGGACAATTTTCATCGGTATCGATAATCTTTCCGTATGGCACAAGTCCGAGTTTTATGAGAGCTTGGAAGCCATTACAGATACCACACATAAGACCGTCACGGTTTTGGAGCAAATCTTGAACGCCCTCTTTAATAGCGGCATTGCGGAAGAACGCTGTTATGAACTTACCGCTTCCGTCAGGCTCGTCACCGCCGGAGAAACCACCAGGGATAAATATCATCTGTGACTCTTTAATAAGGTTTGCAAACGTTTCAACCGAGCGCTGAATTCCACTTGCAGAAAGGTTATTGATAACCATAATCTGCGGCTCGGCACCTGCGTCACGCACTGCTTTTGCAGAATCATATTCACAGTTAGTGCCTGGGAAGGCAGGAATTAACACCTTTGGACGTGCAACCTTTACTGCCGGTGCAGGATATGAAGTTGCAGCGTACGAAAAGTTTTCGATAATTCCTTTGCCCTGCTCGATATTACAACTATAAACGCTTTCAAGTTTATCTTCGTAAACTTTAAGAATATCTTTTACAGAAAGTGTTTCGTCCTTATAGGTGAACTTGCCGTCAGCCGTTATTGTGCCGACCTCTGTAAATGCAACATCCTCTGTAACCTCAAGTAAGAACGCGCCGTAGTTATAACCGAAGAGATCCTTAAGTGAAAGGTTATCAGCAAATTTGAATCCTAACGAGTTACCAAACGACATTTTCATAACAGCCTCTGCCATTCCGCCGAGACCTAATGTATATGCCGCAACTGCTTTACCCTCACGCATAAGTTTTGTTACGGTATTAAAGGTATCAATAAGCGATACAGTAACGGGCAGACCGTTTTCGTCATATTCGGGTTTCAAGATTACGACCTTGTTACCCGCATTCTTGAATTCGGGTGATACAACCTCTGATACCTTACCTGTTGTAACAGCAAATGATACGAGTGTAGGGGGAACATCCAAATCTTCAAAGGTACCGCTCATAGAGTCTTTGCCGCCGATGGAGCCAATTCCGAGTTCCTTTTGCGCTTTAAATGCGCCCAACAAAGCCGCAAGTGGCTGTCCCCAGCGTTTACCGTCTTTACCGGGATGAGCAAAATACTCTTGGAAAGTAAGATATACATCAGAGAAATCTGCACCCGATGCAATAAGTTTACAAACCGATTCTACAACAGCAAGATAGGCGCCGTGGTATGCGCTCTTTTCGGTTATGAACGGGTTATAACCCCAAGACATAAACGAGCAATTATCGGTATGTTTTTGTTCGGTAGAGATTTTTTGAACCATTGCCTGAATGGGTGTAAGTTGATTTTTGCCGCCAAATGGCATTAGTACAGTACCAGCGCCGATTGTAGAGTCAAAACGTTCTGACAAACCGCGCTTACTGCATATATTAAGATCCCCAGCTAACGCCGTCATATTCCGAGAGAATGTGCCGTCAACATTTTTATCATACTTTTCGGGTTTGCTTGGAGCAATGCTGATATGCTTATCTGCGCCGTTGGAATTCAAGAATTCGCGGCTGATGTCAACGATTTTCTTGCCGTTCCAATTCATAACAAGGCGTGGTTCCTCTGTTACGACCGCAACAGGACAAGCGTTAAGATTTTCTTTTTCGGCAAGTTCTAAGAACTTATCTACATTCTCTTTCTCAATAACTACAGCCATTCTTTCTTGCGACTCACTTATCGCAAGTTCTGTGCCGTCTAGTCCCTCATATTTTTTGGGAACAGCATTAAGGTCGATACAGAGTCCGTCAGCAAGTTCGCCTATAGCAACCGAAACGCCGCCTGCGCCAAAGTCGTTACAGCGCTTAATCATACGGGTAACTTCCTTGTTTCTGAACAGGCGTTGCAATTTGCGTTCTTCGGGTGCGTTACCCTTTTGTACCTCTGCACCGCAGGTTTCAACCGACTGTGCGTTGTGCGATTTCGAGGAGCCTGTTGCGCCGCCAATACCATCACGTCCTGTTGCACCGCCGAGAAGAATTACAACATCGCTCGGTGCGGGAACCTCGCGTCTTACGTTTTCTGCAGGTGTAGCCGCTATAACAGCACCGATTTCCATACGCTTTGCGGCGTAGCCATCGTGATATATTTCGTCAACTATACCGGTAGCCAAACCGATTTGGTTGCCGTAGGAAGAATATCCTGCAGCGGCAGTTGTTACAAGTTTGCGTTGAGGTAATTTACCCTTAATGGTCTCTGATACAGGTTTAAGAGGATTTGCGGCACCCGTTACGCGCATTGCGCCGTATACATACGAACGGCCTGAAAGCGGGTCGCGGATTGCACCGCCGATACAGGTTGCGGCACCGCCAAACGGTTCGATTTCTGTGGGATGGTTATGTGTTTCGTTTTTAAAGAGCAAAAGCCAAGGCTCAGTTACGCCGTCAACCTCAACGTCAATTTTAACGGTACAGGCGTTGATTTCCTCAGATTCATCCAATTTTTCGAGCTTGCCCTGCTTTTTAAGGTATTTAACGGCAACGGTTGCCAAATCCATAAGGCAAATAGGCTTTGTTCTGCCAAGTTCTTTACGGACGGCAATATACTCGTCATACGCGCTCTGTAAAAGTTCGTCTTCGAACTTAACATCGTCAATTACCGTCAAAAATGTTGTATGACGGCAGTGGTCCGACCAATATGTATCAATCATACGAATTTCGGTGATTGTAGGGTCACGGTCTTCGCTCTTGAAATATTCCTGACAGAATGCAATATCGTCTGCGTCCATTGCAAGACCGTAATCCTTAACAAACGCCTCAAGTCCAGCGCGGTCAAGTTTTATAAATCCGTCAAGAGTTTTAACCTCTGTAGGAATTTCGTAAACCGCTTTCAAGGTTTCGGGCTTATCAAGCGCCGCTTCTCTTGCTTCTACGGGGTTTATTACATATTTTTTAATCTCGGCAATTTCCGCGTCAGAAAGTTCGCCGTAAAGTGCATAGATCTTAGCGGTTCGAACTACGGGGCGTTCACCCTGTGAGATTATCTGTATGCACTGCGCCGCCGAATCTGCGCGTTGGTCAAACTGACCAGGCAAAAACTCGGTTGCAAATACGGTGGCACCCGAAAGGTCTACCTCGTCAGACGCTATATCGAGTTGCGGTTCGGCAAAAACGGTCTGTTTTGCGTAACTAAAAAGTTCCTCTGTGATGTTTTCTGCGTCATATCTGTTTATAACGCGGACATCCGTTAAAGACTTTATGCCCAAAAGACCGCGCACATCCGAAAGAAGTGCTTTTGCTTCATTTGCAAGTTCTTTTTTCTTTTCTACATATACTCTGAATACCATTATTTATCCTCCACAGCCTTTAGCGCACGGGCGCCTATATCGCCTCTGTAATACGCATTATCAAAGTGAATTTTATTTACAAGCGAATATGCTCCGTCAATAGCGTTTTTAAGTGTATCTGCCGTATTAGTTACGCCAAGCACTCGTCCGCCGCTTGTTAATAGTTTTTCATCCTTTAGCGTGGCACCCGCTACATAAACATTATCTTTTATATTATCGGGAATAGTTATTTCATATCCCTTTTCGTAGGCGGTTGGATAGCCTTTTGACGCCATAATAACACAAGCCGCGCAACCGTCTTTGAATTTTACGGGGCATTCTGCTAATGTGCCGTTTGTTACCGACTGCATAACGGTTAAAAGGTCACTCTTGAGCAGTGGCAGTACAACCTGTGTTTCGGGGTCGCCAAAGCGGCAGTTATATTCTATAACCTTGGGGCCGTTCTTTGTAAGCATTAAGCCGAAATAAAGACAACCTTTGAAAGTTCTTCCTTCTGCGTTCATAGCGTTTATTGTGGGCAGAAAGATTTTTTCCATACACTCTTTAGCGACATCTTCGGTATAATACGGGTTGGGGGCGATAGTGCCCATTCCGCCTGTATTAAGTCCCGTATCGTTATCACCTGCGCGTTTATGGTCCATTGAAGAAACCATCGGAACGACGGTTTTTCCGTCTGTAAACGAAAGCACCGAAACCTCCGGTCCCTCCAAAAATTCTTCTATTACTATACTGTCACCGCTTTTGCCGAAGACCTTATCCTCCATCATAGAACGGACGGCGTCTTTAGCCTCATCACGCGTAAAGGCGATTATAACGCCCTTGCCGAGTGCTAATCCATCCGCCTTTATAACGGTAGGAATAGGCGCGGTTTCGAGGTAACCAAGTGCCGATTCTATATCGGTAAATACCTCATACTGTGCGGTGGGGATGCCGTATTTTTTCATAAGGTTTTTGGAAAAGACCTTACTACCCTCAATAATCGCAGCGTTGGCTTTAGGTCCAAAACAAGCAATACCAACCTTTTCAAGTGCATCAACACAGCCGAGCACAAGCGGGTCATCGGGTGCTACTACGGCATAATCTATTTTATTGTCACAGGCAAAATTTACAATTCCCTCAACATCGGTAGCGGCAATTTGCACACAAGTAGCATCAGCCGCTATACCGCCGTTACCTGGGAGAGCAAAAATCTCCGTAACATCTTTATTCTCTTTAAGTTTTTTTATGATGGCGTGTTCTCTTCCGCCACCACCTACAACAAGAATTTTCATATCTTTTTCTCCATTAATGGTGGAACAAACGCATTCCTGTGAATGCCATTGCGATATCGTATTTATCACAGCACTCAATTACAAGGCCGTCACGGATGGAGCCGCCCGGCTCTGCAATGTATTTAACACCGCTACGGTATGCGCGTTCGATATTATCGCTGAACGGGAAGAAAGCATCCGAGCCAACGGCTACGCCGTCAATTGTGGCAAGATATGCTTTTTTCTCCTCGTCTGTGAGGGGGGCAGGTCTTTGTGTAAAATACTTCTGCCAATTGCCGTCAGCGCAAACATCTTCTTCGTTTTGGTTGATATAGCCGTCAATTACATTGTCACGTTCAGGTCTGCCGATGTCAGCCTTAAACGGAAGGTTTAATACCTTATCGTGCTGGCGCAAGAACCAAGTATCTGCCTTGCTCCCTGCAAGACGGGTGCAGTGAATTCGTGACTGTTGACCTGCGCCAACGCCGATTGCCTGTCCGTCAACGGCGAAGCAAACCGAGTTTGACTGTGTATATTTGAGTGTGATGAGCGAAATTATAAGGTCGCGTACTGCACTCTCGGGTAAATCCTTATTCTTTGTTACTACATTAGAAAGCAGTTCGCGGTTGATAGTGAAATTGTTTCTTCCCTGTTCAAATGTAATGCCGTAAACCTGTTTATGCTCAATTTCGGCGGGAACAAAGTTAGGGTCGATTTTAACGATATTATAGTTACCGTTTCTCTTGGATTTAAGAATTTCAAGGGCTTCAGGCTCATATCCCGGTGCGATTACGCCGTCCGATACCTCGCGCTTAATCATTTTTGCAGTTGTTACATCGCAAATATCTGAAAGGGCAACCCAGTCACCGAACGAGCACATTCTGTCTGTGCCGCGGGCACGGGCATAAGCACAAGCGAGAGGTGATTCGTCAAGTCCCTCAATATCGTCAACAAAACAAGCCTTTTTAAGTTTAT
>JAZRZS010000076.1:0-3196 GCA_045601505.1 Acutalibacteraceae bacterium | reverse complement strand
AAAAATTACATAGCCGCATTACTGCTTTACGGCATAACTGGAATAATCAGTTTTTCAGGTATTTTAATCTACAACAGAATAATAAAAAAAAGAAACACCCGCTAAACTGTAGCGGGTGTTTCTTCCTTTGTAATGGGTGATTGCAAATCAAATACCCCCAATACATTATAAAATGAGATTTAAAAATCAAGCGTTTTTCGGTCCTGAAAAAAATTCCCGCACCGAAGCAATGGCGGTTTTTACCGTCTGCGTTTGGTATTTTGAAGACAAATATGCCAAATAATAGTGTCGTACAAAGCTGTCGTCGTTTATAGTCAGCATCTTTAGCGCAGGATCGTTTGCGTATTCCTCTGTCATTGCGGACGGCATTACCACAACGCCAAGACCTTCACGTGCAAGACGTGTGAGGGTTTTACTGCTGATGCTTTCTGCCATTATGTTGGGGCTTTTGCCAATTTTTTTGAGTTTTCGGTCTATACACAGGCGGCAGCCGCTACCTGTTTCACGCAGAAGAAGCGGAAGTGTTGCAAGTTCGTCCATAGAAAGTGATGTCTTTTCTACGAGTTTTGGCGAACAGACAAGGCACATTTCTTCATCGAACAGTTTTTCAATGACTCGCCCTGGCAGTCTTATGGGCGAATCCATAAGCGCAAAGTCAATTTCGCCTTGGGCAAGGTGTTCCTCAAGTTCTTTATTATTGTTTACAAAAAGTTTGAGCGAAAGCGAGGGGATTTTTTTGCGCAGATACGCCGTAAGCCCCGAAAGATAACTTTCGGAAAGCGTAACATTAACGCCTATTCGGCAGACCTTGAGGTTTGATGCATCACGAATGTCGGCAACCGAATCCTCAAACCCGTTTAATATCGACCGCACGTATGAAAGCAACCTTTCGCCCGATTCGGTGAGGGTGATTTTTCTTCCCACGCGGTCAAAAAGTTGTGTGCTGTAAAATGCCTCGAGTTCCTTTACCGCAATGCTTACGGCAGGCTGTGTCATATTAAGTTTGTCTGCCGCGCGCGTTATACTCATATTATCGCAAACGGTTTGAAATATTTTTAAGTGTCTTAGTGTCATAGCCATTCCTTTCATAAGCGATTACTTATATTAAACATATTAACATAAGAATTGATTAATATCAATATCCTGTTATAATTTTCTTTGGAAAACAAGAGACACTCTCTTTATATAAAAAATGAATGTATGATGGAAAGGAAGAAAAAGAACAAATGACAATTTTTGATGCACTAACACTAATAGGTGGACTCTGCCTTTTCCTGTTTGGTATGAACCTTATGGGACTCGCACTTGAGCGCAGAGCAGGAAGCCGTCTGCAAACAATCTTAGGAAGACTCACAACCAACAAATTCGCGGGGCTTTTCACAGGTCTTGGCGTAACCTCGGTAATCCAGAGTTCGTCCGCAACAACCGTTATGGTGGTTGGTTTTGTAAATTCGGGGCTTATGACGCTAAAACAGGCAATCAACGTTATTATGGGCGCAAACATCGGCACCACCGTCACCGCTTGGATTTTAAGCCTTGGCGGAATAAGCAGTGATAACACCTTTGTAAAACTGTTAAAGCCCACCTCGTTCACACCTGTACTTGCACTTATCGGCATTGTGCTTTATATGTTCTGCAAGGGCGACAAGAAAAAGGACACAGGCACAATACTACTCGGTTTTGCGGTGCTTATGTTCGGTATGGACACAATGACAGGCGCTGTTTCGGGCCTTGCGGATGTACCCGCATTCCAAAACCTGTTTCTTTTGTTTAAGAACCCGGTTTTAGGTGTACTTGTCGGCGCGGTGCTGACCGCTGTTATTCAATCGTCCTCTGCATCTGTCGGTATTTTACAGGCACTTGCGATGACGGGCGCGGTTTCCTACGGTGCCGCCATCCCGATTATTATGGGACAAAACATCGGCACATGCATAACCGCAATTCTATCGTCCTTTGGCACCAATCGCAACGCAAAAAGAGCGGCGCTTGTTCACCTATCATTCAATGTACTCGGCACCACGGTTTGCCTTGTGTTGTTTAGCGCGGTAAAAGCAGTTTTTGCACCTGCTTTATTTGATTCTTCGGCAACACTTGCAGGAATTGCGGTAGCACACTCGGCGTTTAACATCTTCTGCACGATTTTACTTCTGCCCGCATCCGGCTTGCTTGAAAGGTTGGCATACCGCCTTGTGCCCGAAACAAAAGCACCAGACACAGTTGAAGAACTTGACGAGCGTTTACTTGCAACCCCATCTGTCGCGCTTGAGCGCTGCCGACTGCTCACTCTCGATATGGCAGACGGCGCTATCGGCGCCCTCACAGACGGACTTGACTGCCTTATGGATTATCAGGATAAAACGGCGGAAATTATTCGTGAAAGGGAGGAGCGCACCGACCATTACGAAGACGTCATTGGCACCTATCTTGTAAAGTTGAGTGCAAACCAAATCAGCGACCGCGACAGCGCAGAAGCGGCAATGCTGCTTAAAATCATAGGCGACCTTGAGCGAATCTCCGACCACGCCGTTAACCTGCTTAAATCTGCCGAAGAAATGAAACATAAAAACATCACCTTTACAGAAAACGCAAAGGCGGAACTTGCCAACATTGTTTCGGCTGTGCGGGAAGCCGTAACCCTCACCTACACCGCTTTCAAAAACAACGACCAAGCCGCCGCACAGACGGTAGAACCGCTTGAACAGATAATCGATAAACTCAAAAAACTTATGCGTGACAGTCATATAGAGCGTATGCAACAAGGTGTTTGCAATATTGAAACAGGTTTTGTCTGGTCGGATATTATTACAAATATGGAAAGAATTTCCGACCACTGCTCCAACATTGCCGCCTGCGTTATTGACGCAAAGGAGAAAAACCTTAATCTGCACGAATCACTGCGCATTATGAAAAGCGACAGCCCTTATTTTAAGGAGCAGTACGCACACTTTGCAGAAAAATATCTGGGATAAAAAAACACCTGCTACGCCGTAGCAGGTGTTTTCTCTATTTATTCATTTGTAAACAAAAGCAAAGGTTTTTATTCTTCCACAACCTCGCGCCAAAGTAGGAGAACACCCGCTAAATTCGGCAACATCATAAGCGCGTTAAATGTGTCGGAAATTGAGAATGCAAGAGATGGTGTTACTATAGCGCCTACAGTCACAAAGCCCACAAAAATAACTTTATAAATTGCGGT
>JAZRZS010000075.1:0-20335 GCA_045601505.1 Acutalibacteraceae bacterium | reverse complement strand
ATTGTCGACTTTATAGCTCACATCCTTCGAAAGATTCGAAATGATGAAGTCACGCACCTTTTCCTCTCGTCCGGAAACACCGTAAATCGAAGATATTTCAGCTATAAATTCAGAGGAACAAAAACGAGATTTATTCATCGTTTGCACCTCCGTCCATCACACTCATGCAGAATCCTGCGATGAGTTGTGCCGAATTCTCCAAATCAGTGAGATTCACAACCTCACAGGGAGTATGCATATATTTAAGCGGGATTGACACAATACCCGTCTTAACGCCTGTCTTTAAAACTGCAATTTCATCAGCGTGTGTTCCTGTTCTGCCTGACATAATTTCATGCTGATAAGGAATACCCTGTTCCTTTGAAATCGCAAAGAGTTTATCCGACACCTCACGGCTTATAATCGGAGACACCCCAATCATCGGGCCTTTACCGATATCAGCTGTCTCCTCGCGAGTACAACCCGGTGTATGGGCAAAACTCACATCAACCGCAACGGCATATTCATATTCGCCGTCAAATGCCGCCGTTGCGGCACCGTGTCCGCCCTCTTCCTCCTGTACCGAGAATGTAACCGTAAGATTCGGGCGTGCGCCCTTCTCTTTTAATATCTCGAGTGTGCGAATAAGCACCGCGATTCCGCTTCTGTCATCGAGTGCCCCCGCAGTCACCTCGTCACCGAGCAGCCTTGCAAACTTGTGTTGCATAACAACGCGGTCGCCGAGAGATACGAGTTCTTTTAACTCATCATCGGAGAGACCGGTATCAATTGCGATTTCATTTACCGGTTTCGCCTTACCCGCATCAGAAACCGATGCGAGATGCGGCGGCACAGATGAAATCACACCGTAAACAGGCTCAGCACCGAGAATCATAACCGGAAGACCGGAAAGTGTACGCTCATCAACGCGTCCGCATCTGTCCACTTTAACAAAACCGTTCCCGGCAAGATGAGTAACAATAAAGCCCACCTGATCGAGGTGTGCGTCAAGAACTACACCCGGACCATGTCCGTCTATCTCTCCCACCACACTGCCTCTGTTATTTATATATACATTATCGCAAAACTCACCGAGAAGTCCGGCACAAAACTGTGCCGCTTCAGTTTCCGCACCGCTGACTCCGGGTACGTCAGTGAGTTTTTGAAGCAAGGAAATCATATCCAAAACTGTCACTTCCAAAAATACTTTTGCGGCGCATAGCCGCACTATTCCATTAAACAATTCATTTTACCACAACAGCCCTAAAACCACAACACAAAAGCCATTCAAAAATTGCTTATATAATGTATATAGTTTAACCAAAAAGTTTCCGAAATTTCCGCAAAAAGAAGAAACAAGCCGAGTTCAAAAGAACTCGGCTTGCCTGGCTGGGACAGCTGGATTTGAACCAGCGAATGACGGAGTCAAAGTCCGTTGCCTTACCGCTTGGCGATGCCCCATTATATGTGATTTGTAAATAAAAAAAGGCGGCTTATTTGCCACCCGAATCGAAGAACTGGGGTGGAAGATGGGATTCGAACCCACGATCTCCAGTGCCACAAACTGGCGCTTTAGGCCAACTAAGCTACATCCACCATATTGCGCACCAAGCGCAAAAACTATTATATCACAGTTATAAGATTTGTCAACAAAAACTTTTAATTATAGCGAAAAATCTTCAGCTGTGTAGTCGTTTGGTAATGTGGCGCGCAACGGAACACGCTTTGTGGCATCATATTTATATTTTCTGCAGCTGTCATCTAAAGAAACAACACCGCGTTTTTGACAAATGCATTCGCTTTCTGCACCAAAGGAACGTGAAAAAATACAATTTTTACACGCACGGGGTATTTTTTTGTTAAAAAGCTTATTTCCCATAATCACCACAGCCGAACATTTTTTTACATTGTACCATAAAGTCAGACTTTTTTCTACAATAATTTATTTCTTTTTTCAAACTGTGTTGTGAGTATGAGAAAGAGCGACATTAAAAAGAGCGAAATAGCACCCGCAACCGAAAAAGACAGATTTTGTCTTATGGGTGTAATTCCGTTTGAAAAGGTGGTAACGGATATGCCGCTTACTCTTAACATCAAATAAAGAAAAGCGGCCGAAAGTGCGGCGTGAAATGCCCGGAAAATCAAAAATTTTACGTACTTTGGTGCAACTGATTTGCCGATAGAATATATCTGTGAGTGTACCGAAAAACCGCCAAAACTTAGAACAGCAGCGACCAAAAGCAGATTTCTTTTGCAAAAAACAACTCCGTTTGTAACTTCGCAAAGAGCGTATATGGTATCACGAAAAACACCATTAAAATTCAGCGTTGCTAATAATGCCGAAAAAAGCAACACCCAACCGCAAACCGAAAAAACCGATCTAGCCGCGTCTGCTACCGATTCTACAAAAGCATCGCTTATATAGGGCTTTTCTTTTTGGTTAACTTGTGGGGGAGGAGAGTTTTTTCGTTCGCATAAAAGGGCAAGTATTAATGTTCCCAAAAGGTTTGCCAAAAACAAAATAACCCCTAATTTGCGGTTGCGCAAAATTCCTTCGCCCACCGCAATAATAATAAATGCGGGACCTGCGTTCACGCAATAAAGCGCCATTCTTGCGCCCTGTTCTTTAGATATTTTATCTGTGCTTACGAGTTCGCTTATAAGCCGTATCCCTACAGGATATCCTGCGAGAAACGACATTAAAAATACACAAAATTGTTCGCCCGATAAATGAAAAACTTTTCTTGTAAAAGTGTCAAGAATTTTTGAAAGAAAATTAACAATCCCGCTTTTGAACATAAAAAGTGCAATAACACAAAAAGGAAAAAGCGAGGGTATAATCACATTATAGCATAGTAAAAGCCCGTTCTTTGCGCCCTCAAGAGAGGCCATAGGATTTATAAGGCACAACCCCATAAGTACGAACGAAATAGCCGTAAGTGCTGTCATTTTTAATGAGTAAAACACAAAAACCACCTCAAAACAATATACGCTTGGAATTATAATTATATTATTTTCATATTGTTTCTTGAACGGGGGAGTGCGTAATGGGCAAAGAGAAAAAAGACCGTAAGCTAAAAAATTTTTCGGTGCCAAACGGACTTTTTGAAAACGGGGCGCATATTGAACTTTTTTCAAATAAAGAGGCGGTAATTGACGGAATAAAGGGAGTGCTTGAATATAGCGATTGCTACATAAAACTTAATATGGGGCGCGGTACAATAGAGTTTTTCGGCACAAATTTAGAGATATCCATACTAGATATTAATGGTCTTACTATAGGTGGAAATATATCGAAAATAGAGTTTTGTTAGGCGGGATAAAGGGTGCTTATACTAAAAATATATCGTTTTTTTAAGGGTAAATTAAAAATTGCTTTTAGCGGTGATTTTGTTGAACGTGTGCTGAATTTATGCGCGTATAATGGTGTTTCGGTTTGGGGCATACGGAAGCGTGAAGAAAAGTTAACACTTTTTATGTCGGTTTCCGATTGGAAACGAATGCCGAAAATTTTAAGAAACACAGGTATACGGGCTCATATTTGTAAAAAATACGGAGTCCCGATTATAGTTAACCGCTATCGTTATCGTTATGGAATTGCGCTTGGCGTCTTACTGTTTTTTACGGTGTTAGAGGTTATGTCGGGATACATTTGGAACATAAGCGTTGTTGGCAATGCTAAAATAAAGTCGGAAACAATAATTGACGCTTGTGAAAGTATAGGAATTAAAGAGGGAATGAGAGCATCAAAAATTGATGCGTGGGATAAACGTGTTGAACTACAAACGCGGGTGGACGGACTTGCTTGGGCGGCACTAAATATTGAGGGTTGTTTGCTGACTGTAGATGTAAAAGAAGCGGTGCCTACGCCGCAAAAAGACTATTCGCCCTGTAACCTTGTGGCAAGTGAGGACGGAATAATAAAGAAAATAGAGGTAACAGAGGGTCAAATAAAGGTGGCGCTCGGTGATGCGGTTACTAAGAACACATTGCTCGTTTCTGGGTTTTATGAACTTGCAAACGGCAGTACCAACCTTGTCAAAAGCAGTGGCCAAATAGTGGCAGAAATGGTGCAAAATCACACGGTTACCGTGCCGTTAGGACAAAACATAAAACACTTTACAGGGCGTGAAAAACAAAAGTATGTACTTGATTTCTTCTCGCTCAAAATACCGCTTTTTCTCGGCGAGGAACGGGGGGAATTTCAAAAACATACAGAAAAACGAATGCTCAAAAACGGCAATTCTTATGTCCCTGTGTTTCTTCATAAAATCACTCTGCGTGAGATAGCGCAAGATAGCGTTTTACTCTCTGAAGAAAGGGCTGAAGAGATAGCAAGAGAGAAAATAAATGAGCGCCTTAAAGGCGTAAAAATAATAAAAATAGAGGAAAACAAAACGCTCACAGAGGATGCGTTAACGCTGAATTGCGAGGTAACTTTGCAAAAAAATATAGCTGTTGCAGAAAAAATATTATTTGGCACTACAAATTAGTAGATTTATGTGTTATAATTATTATGAATAATTATAAAAGGAGACTGTCGATTGGAAAGGAACATAAATATTGAACGGATTGAGCAAATAGCGGGACTTTTTGGGAATTTTGATGAAAATATAAAACATCTTGAGGCAAAGTACGGTGTTGCAGTTACATCACACGCCGATAGAATAACCGTAAAAGGCGAACCGCTGAATGTGCAGACAGCCGTCCGCGCTATTGACTGTCTTATGAAAATAATTAATAAAGGCGAAACGATAAACGAGCAAAATTTGCAGTATGTCTTTGCGTTAGTTGGTGACGGCGAGGATGAAAAAATTGATGCCTTAACCGATTCAGAGTGCATTTGTGTCACATCAAAGGGCAGACCTGTGAAACCTAAAACGCTTGGACAAAAACAGTATGTAGAGGCTATTAAAAATCATACCGTAACAATCGGTGTCGGTCCTGCGGGAACGGGAAAAACCTATCTTGCAGTTGCAATGGCGGTTGATGCTTTTCGCTCAAAACAGATAAACAGAATTATCTTAACGCGCCCTGCGGTTGAGGCGGGTGAAAAGCTAGGTTTTTTGCCCGGTGATTTACAGCAAAAGGTTGACCCATATCTGCGGCCGCTTTACGATGCACTTTTTGATATGCTTGGTGCCGAGAGTTTTCAACGCTGTCAGGAGCGCGGTGACATAGAGGTTGCACCCCTTGCGTATATGCGCGGAAGAACGCTTGACGATAGTTTTATAATTCTTGACGAGGCACAAAACACAACAAATGAACAAATGAAGATGTTTTTAACCCGCCTCGGCTATAATTCCAAAGCGGTTGTGACGGGTGATATAACCCAAATAGACCTGCCTGACGGCAAAAAATCGGGACTAAAAGAGGTTGTTAAAATCCTTAAGGGAATAGACGATATTGCGGTGTCGAGGTTTAGTGACAGAGATGTTGTAAGACACCGCCTTGTCGGCGAGATCATCAAGGCTTACGAAAGATATGAGGAAAGAAAAAGTGAAAGCACGAGTAACAATAACAAACAAACAAAAAAAGGTTAAAACCCCTACGGGACTGCGAATGTTAATCCGAAGAGCGTGTAATGCAACACTCCTTATGGAAAAGTTTCCCTATTACGCCGAAATTAATGTCACGTTCACCTGTGATGATGATATTAAAAATATAAATAGCGAGTTCAGAAATATCGACAGCGCAACCGATGTTTTGTCTTTTCCGCTCGGTGAAGACGGTGTTTATGATACCAACCCCGAAACGAATGCCAAAATGCTCGGTGATGTTTTAATATCGCTTGAACGCGCAGAGGTACAGGCGAAAGAGTATGGTCATTCGTTTGAGCGCGAAACGGCGTATTTAACCGTGCATTCGGTGCTTCATTTATTGGGTTATGACCACATAAACGGCGGACTTGAGCAAGAAATAATGCGTGAAAAAGAAGAAGCAGTAATGGAACTGCTGGGTTTGAGGAGATAGTGAATAATATGACAAAAACAGCATTTATTGCGGTTGTTGGCAGAGCTAATGTCGGCAAATCGTCATTTGTTAACCGCGCGGTAGGACAAAAAGTTGCCATTGTTTCGGACAAGCCTCAAACTACCCGTACAAAAATTCTTGGCGTTTTAACCAGAGGGGAAGACCAACTTGTTTTCATAGATACACCAGGTCTTCACAAACCGCGTAATACTCTGGGCGAGAATATGATGAGGGCGGTTGGCGCAGGACTTTCGGATGTAGATGCGGCTATTCTGATGGTCGAGGCAGTAACAAGGTTTAATTTTGATGCGGAAAATCTTCCGCCTGCTGAAATCAAACTTATGGACGAGCTTAAACGCCGCAAAATACCCACAGTTCTTGCTATAAATAAAATTGATTTACTAAAGGACAAAAGCGAACTGTTTGCTATTATAACGGCATATTCTTCGTATATGGATTTCAAGGCAGTAGTGCCTTTTTCTGCCAAAAACGGTGACGGCGCAGATATTTTGATTAAGGAGCTTTTCGGTTTTTGCAAGGATTCGGTGCACTATTTTGATGAGGATACCGTAACCGACCAGACAGAGCGTACTATGATATCCGAAATAATTCGCGAAAAACTGCTTTTAACCCTTGATAACGAGGTGCCGCACGGTATTGCAATAGACCTTGAACAAATTTTCGAAAAGGATAACCGTGACGGCGAACCGATTTTAAATGTAAACGCAGTTATATACTGCGAGAGAGAAAGCCATAAAGGTATTATAATCGGTAAAGGCGGTGCCGCGCTTAAAAAAATCGGCACCCTTGCACGAAAAGATATTGAACAATATTACGGCACAAAAGTTTCGCTTAAACTTTGGGTAAAGGTTAAGGAAAATTGGCGTAATATGCAGGGAGCAATTCACGGCTTCGGACTTGACTGATTTTACCTATAATAATCTACCGCGTTTTTCACAAAGTAAATTAGGGTGATAAATGTGGATGAAAAAACGGCTTGGGAAAAATTTTGGCAAAACGGCAGAGTAGCCGATTATCTTAAATATAAAAGCGTGGTTGCGGCAAGAGAGGGGAAAGCAAGTGAGCCTATCGACAAAAGGCCTGATTATAAGGGTTAATAATGTCAAGGAATATGACAGGTTTATATCAGTGCTGACCGAAACAAACGGTGTTATACGCGCCTATGTGCACGGTGCAAGAAGTGTTAAGAATAAAAACGCGGCAGCAACCGCACTTTTAACCTTTTCGCACCTTACGTTAGAACGCAAAAAGGATACATATGTGTTAAAGGAAGCGTCTGCGGAAAAGGGTTTTTTCGGGCTTCAGAACGATATTGTTAAACTCACTCTTGCACAGCATTTCTGTGAACTTGCTAATGTATTGGCACCCGAAAATACCGATTCGCATGAATATCTACGGCTCATTCTTAATTCGCTTTACTATCTTGAAAACGATAAACGACCGCTAAAACTTATAAAAGCCATAACCGAACTGCGTATGCTCACGGTATCGGGCTATGCGCCTAACTTGGTTGCCTGTAGCGGTTGCGCTAGGTTTGAGGACGATGTGATGTATTTCGATACGCAAAACGGGGAACTTTTGTGTAAAGACTGTAAAACTGCAGATAAAAATATAATTCCGATAAGCAAAAGTGTGCTGTCGGCTATGCGGCATATAGCGTTTTCTCCGTTTCCATCGCTTTATAATTTTACGCTTTCGGAATCTTCGGAGGATATGCTGGTAAGTGTGGTTGAGCGTTTTTTACTCTCACAGGTTGAACATAAATTTTCTGTTTTACAGTTTTTTAAGAATTTATAGAGGTTTTGTATGTACGATTATGACAGAAGTTGCCGCGTGTTAGAGCTCGGCAAAATACTTACAATGTTATCGGGTGAAACGGGTATTAAAGATGCGGCAGAGGCGGCACTAGCTATAAAACCTGTTTTTGATAAATATAGGGTTGAGTTATTGTTGCGCGAAACAGAGGAAGCGCACTCGTTTATGGCGCGTTTCGGCGCCCCGTCTTTTTCGGGAGCTGCGAATGTAAATTCTGCTTTAGCCCGTGCTAAAGCGGGTGGAATTTTGTCGGCGGCCGAACTTTTATCGATTGCCGAAACCTTGCGCGTTATACGCTCAGTTAAGGAATGGCGTCAGTCGTCAGATGGCTCTGTGGAATCGGTGCTTGATGTTTACTTTGATAACCTTGCGCCTAATAAATTTTTTGAAGAAAAAATCTTTTTGTGTATAAAAAATGATGAAGAAATAAGTGATAATGCATCTGCGGCGCTTTTTGATATCCGCAGAAAAATTTCGTCTTCGGTTTCTAATATCCGTTCGCGCCTTGATAAACTTGTGCGCAGTCAAAATGCTAAATATCTGCAAGAGAACATAGTAACTCAGCGTGATGGCAGATATGTTGTGCCTGTTAAAGCGGAGTATAGGGCGGATGTACCTGGCCTTGTTCACGATACATCGGCATCGGGTGCCACACTGTTTGTAGAGCCTATGGCTGTTGTGGAAATAAATAACGAAATTAAGGTTTTGCGTTCTAAAGAAAAGGCGGAAATTGAGCGTATTTTGGCGGAACTGTCACGAATTGCCGCAGATTTTGCCGATGTGGCGGTTAATTCTTACGATGCGCTCATAAATCTTAATCTGATATTTGCCAAGGCAAAACTCGGTTACAGAATGCGCGCTACGATACCTAAAATAAATGACGAGCGTTATATTCACCTTAAAAATGCGCGTCATCCGCTTATAAAAGCAAATGAAGTTGTGCCTGTTACGGTAACGCTCGGTAAAGATTACGATACACTTATAATCACAGGCCCTAATACCGGCGGTAAAACCGTAACGCTTAAAACGCTCGGTCTTTTAACATTAATGACAATGTGCGGACTTATGATTCCTGTGGACGATAACAGTTCGGTTTATATTTTCCAAAAAGTGCTTGTTGATATTGGTGACGAGCAGAGTATAGAGCAGTCACTTTCCACCTTTTCATCCCATATGGCTAATATTATCAATATATTGGACGTAGCGGACGAGCGCTCACTTGTGTTGATAGACGAGCTCGGTTCCGGCACCGACCCAATTGAGGGAGCCGCACTCGCATCGGCAATTTTAATGCGTTTTCGTACGTTCGGTTGCCGTACAGCCGCAACCACCCACTATGCCGAGCTTAAAAGTTATGCCCTTACAACAGAAGGCGTTGAAAACGCCTGTTGTGAGTTCGATGTTGAAACACTGCGTCCTACATACCGTTTGCTTATAGGTGTGCCGGGACGTTCCAATGCTTTTGCAATTTCGAGTAGACTCGGTCTTTCAAATGACATTGTTGAAAATGCAAAATCTTTGATAGATAATGATAATTTGCAACTTGAAACCATTATTGCGTCTTTAGAAAATTCGCGACTTGAAGCGGAAAAAGAACGCGAAACTGCCGCGCATCTCCGTGCGGAACTGAGCGCCGCTAAAAACAGCGTAAAACAGCGCCTTGAAGAAATAGAGCGCGAAAGACAAAAAAATGCTGACCGAGCTAAAGAAGAGGCAATGCGCATTGTTGATAACGCCCGTGCGCAGTCCAATGCAATGCTCACAGAACTTGAAAAGATAAAGAAAAGTCTTAACGCAGAAAATGGGGCGGAAATGCTTTCCCGCGCTCGTAGCAGTGTAAAAAGCACACTTAATTCAATGCTTGACACCGCCGACCCTGTGCTTTCGCGCAGTGATGATAAATATGTCTTGCCGCGACCGCTTGTAGTAGGGGACGCCGTTTTAATTTTTGATATAAATAAAACCGCTACCGTTATAAGTATTGACGAAGCGGCAAAAACCGCATTTGTACAGGCGGGAATAATCAAAACCAAAGTACCGATATCCAATTTGCGCCTTACAGAGCAAAAACCGCAGTCACCGGTAAAACGCGAACGCAATGTAAAAGGGTTACAGTCACGTGCCGAGCGCACCCCCACAACAGAGGTGGATTTGCGCGGAATGGCGAGTGATGAAGCAATAATGGAACTGGATAGATATATTGACAACGCAGTTTTATCGGGAATACCGAGTATTACCATAATTCACGGCAAAGGCACAGGCGTTTTGCGTAATGCAGTTCAAAGCCACTTAAAACGCCATAAAAACATACGCACATATCGTCTAGGAGTTTTTGGCGAGGGCGAAACAGGCGTAACGATAGCCGAAATCAAGCAATAAAAAAACACCACTTGCAGTGCAAGTGGTGTTTTTAGGTTTATTAAAGCATAAATGCATCATGAACAACATTGAGTGCACGTTCGCCCTGCTTTACGTCAACAAGAACGGAAATCTTGATTTCACTAGTGGAGATTGTCTGAATGTTGATGTCAGCATCCGAAAGCGCCTCAAACATTTTTGCGGCAACACCGGGGTGTGTCTGCATTCCCGTACCAACGATTGATACCTTGCAAACGCTCTCGTCGTGAACGAGTTTCTTGTATTTAAGAATTTCCTCAATCTTCTTAATACTCTCAATAGCGGTGGAGCATTGGTCTGCTGTAACTGTAAAGGTAATGTCCTTTGTGCCGTCACGTCCAACCGACTGAAGAATAATGTCAACATTCACCTTTGCCTGTGCCAAGCGCTCAAACACTTTAAACGCAACACCAGGCTGGTCCTGCAAACCTACAATCGAAATTCTTGATACGTTGCTATCCTTAGCAACACCTCTAATAAGCATTTTTTCCATACCAACGACCTCCTTAACTATCGTTCCTTTAACTTCTGGTGTAAGACTTGATAAAACCTCAAGCTCAATTCCGTATTTTTTTGCCATCTCAACCGAGCGGTTGTTAAGTACCTGTGCGCCGAGAGTTGCAAGTTCAAGCATCTCGTCATAGGTGATTTCGTTCATCTTTTTGGCGTTCTTGACAATTCTCGGGTCGGCGGTGTAAACACCGTCAACATCGGTGTAAATCTGGCATAAATCTGCTTTAAGTACCGATGCAATAGCAACAGCGCTTGTGTCAGAACCACCGCGTCCAAGGGTTGTAATATCATCATACTTGTTAAGACCTTGGAAACCGGCAACAATAACAATATTCTTTTTAGCAAGTTCAGCGCGTAGACGTTCGGGGTCTATTTTGCGGATTCTTGCAATAGAATAGTTGGAATCGGTTGTGAAACCTGCCTGCCAACCAAGCAAAGAAACAACGGGGAGTCCCAGTGTTTCAATGGTCATAGCAAGAAGCGAAATAGACATCTGTTCACCTGCGGAAACAAGCATATCAAGTTCGCGTTTTGACGGTCCCTTTGGGTTGATGGAATATGCTTTTTCAAGCAGTTCATCGGTTGTGTCGCCCTGGGCAGAAACAACAACAATAACGTCATTACCCGCCTTGTAATCCTTTTCAATAATTTTTGCTACATTAAGTAGCTTTTCGTTGTTGGCAACCGAAGAGCCGCCAAACTTTTTTACAATTAGTGCCATAAAATTCCTCCTAAGGCAGAAAATTTATATATCTGTCTGTTACATAATACAGTAAGAATATATTATTTGTTAATCAATAACTCTGAATACCCTGTAATCCGCTATACCTAGTTTTTCCATTTTGGATTTTAAATCGCATTTTGAGGTCTTCTTGAGCGTAAATGCAAAACTGTTATCTGCTTCGCAAATATCGTCTGTCGCAAACTCGGCTTTTATAGCGTCTTTATGCTTAGCATCAGTAATAACAAGGTAGGAGAACGCAACCGTATCGGGATTTACTACGTAGTCATTGTCGCCCTCGTTCCAGAATAAATACTTTCTCGCGTGAAGATGCTTAACGCAGTCTAAAACATCGGCAACAACCGCACTGGCTGTTGGCAGTTTGCCTGCGCCTCTGCCGTAGAAAGCAACATCGCCAATGGCGTCACCGCGTACCTTTATGATGTTAAAGACGTCTTCGGTGCTTGAAATAATGTCGGATTTTTTAATAACAGCGGGGGAAACGGCAGCGGTTATTTTTCCGTCTTTTAAAACCTTTGCGTTACCAACAAGTTTTGTAACATATCCCATTTGTGAATTAAGTGCAATATCCGATAAAAGCATTCCTCTTATGCCGTCTGTCTTAATTTGGTCGGGATATACGTGTTTGCCAAATGCAAGAGAGGCTAAAATGCAGATTTTTCTTGCAGCATCGTGTCCGTCAATGTCGGCAGATGGGTCACGCTCGGCGTATCCCAAACGTTGTGCCATAGATAAAGCGTCATCAAACTGCATATTGTCCTTAATCATTTTTGTAAGGATAAAGTTAGTGGTACCGTTAAGAATACCTGTAATTTCGGTAAGGTCATTTGCTGCTAAACACTGAGCAATAGGACGCAAAACGGGGATACCGCCGCCAACACTCGCTTCAAAGAGGAAGTTGATGTTATTGTCCATTGCAATCTGCAACAGTTCTGCACCCTTTGCAGCAACAAGTTCCTTGTTTGATGTTACAACACTCTTGCCCTTAAGAAGACAGGCTTTAACATAATCGTAAGCAAAGGTTGCCCCGCCCGCCGTTTCAATTACAACGCGAACATCATCGTCATTAAGAATATCGTTAAAATCCTTTGTAAATTTGTCAGCGTAGGGAATACTTGGAAAATCTCGTATATCAAGAATGTATTTAAGATTAATCTCATTCTTAGCCTTTTGTGCTAAAAGTTCTTTGTGGTTCAAAATAATCTCTGCCACGCCTGAACCAACAACGCCGTGACCGATAATTGCTACATCAACCATATATATCTCCTTAAATTATTCTCTCTGCCGAAACAACACCGTGAAGTGCACACAGCGCTTCAAGAATATCATCAACAGAATGTTTTTCGGTATCAATCCTAGCCGAAACGGTCAGCGCCGCAACATTATCAGACGGAATGCCTTGGTTAACCGTTAAAACATTTGCATTAAATTTGTAAAGTACGGCAAGGAATTCGGATAAAATACCTGATTCATCCAAAAGCATAGCGCGTAGGTTTACAACATTTTGTTCATCATAAAGAAAAACGCTATCTTTGTACTTGTAAAAAGCGCTACGCGAAATGCCGCTTTTTTGGGCGGCTTCGGATGCCGTTTTAACGTCACCTGACGCAAGCAGTTGCTTGGCTTTTAAAACACCCGCGAATATTTCGGGCAATGCCGAAATATTTACAAGTGCAAGTTTGTTTTTGTGCATCTTTTTGTCCACCACCCAAAAACAGTTGTTTTTTGACAAAAAGGATAATAACACATATTTTCGCTAAAATCAAGCAAATAATAAAAATTTGTTAATTTTTAATATAAATGTTGCGATATTGGGAAAAATAGGTTATTATAATGACTAGAGATTATGAAAATATTTAATTAATATATTGACAGATGCGGAGGGATTATAGTGAATGTTGAGTTCAAAAAACGCTTTTTAATTGATACTGCTTTTATTGTGCTGGTAGTGGCAATATTCTATTTTTTGCTTAAATTCTGCACACTGTATCTTTTGCCGTTTGTAATAGGTTTGCTTTTGGCGGTTTTTGTTCAGCGTCCTGCGAAATTTATAGAGCGGAAACTAAAAATCAAAAAAAGTCTTGTTTCAGTACTCTTTGTGCTTATACTTTATCTGATTACACTTTTGCTTTTGTCTTGGCTCGGCGTGTTTATATACAACAAAGCAAGTGACTTTATTTCAATAGCCCCCACGTATCTTACAACCTTCAAGGATATATTTGGTGATATAAACGCAAGATTTTCAGATTTAATGACCGAACTGCCCGATAGTATTGCATCGGCAATACAAACTTTGCCAGATACTATTTTGAAAAAATTAACCGATGTTGTTACGGCTATTTTGTCTTCCTCCGCTACAATAATTGCAAAAGATGCGCCAAGCCTTTTAATCACCATAATTGTAACAATAGTTGCAAGTTGTTATATTGCAAAAGATTATGATGTTATAATGTCGTTTTTGCATAAAAACGTTTCAAGCAAAACTAACAGAATTATTGCGGAAATCAAAAAGATTTTTCTTGAAAGTGTCTTTAAACTTTTAAAAAGTTATGTGCTTTTAATGCTTATAACTTTTGCGGAACTTAGTGTTGGTTTTGCCATAATCGGCGTTAAAAACCCCGTAAGCATAGCTGCTCTTGTTGCGTTTGTGGATGTTTTGCCCGTTTTGGGAACAGGCGCTGTTGTAATTCCTTGGGCAATAATTTCGCTCATTGCAGGAAATGTTTGGCGCGCTGTGGGACTTGCAATAATTTATATTGTTGTTGTGGTTGTTCGTAATTTCCTTGAGCCCAAAGTAATAGGCGACCAAATAGGAATGCATCCGCTTATAACGCTTCTTGCAATATTTGTAGGTCTGCGTCTTTTCGGTATTTTGGGACTTTTCCTTTTCCCTGTGGGTATAATTGTGGTATACGGTTTACAGAAAAAAGGCGTTATAGATATTTTTGGAAGAAAAACGCAACACCAAGCTTAAAAAAACAAAAACACCTGTGCTTCAGGTGTTTTTGTTTTTCCAATAAAAAGCATTTACATTTAATAAAATATGAGTTAAAATATATCTGTATATTCTTTTTGGAGGAAACGATGGATAACGATAAAATAGTTATAAAAGGTGCAAACGTTCATAACCTTAAAAATATAAGCGTTGAATTGCCGCGTGATAAACTGATTGTCTTTACAGGGCTTTCGGGTTCGGGCAAATCCTCACTCGCTTTTGATACAATATATGCGGAGGGACAACGCCGTTATGTTGAATCCCTTTCTTCCTATGCGCGTATGTTTTTGGGACAAATGGAAAAACCTGATGTTGAATCAATTGAGGGTATGTCACCTGCAATATCAATAGACCAGAAAACCACCTCTAAAAATCCGCGTTCAACCGTTGGAACGGTAACCGAAATATACGATTATCTTCGCCTGTTGTATGCCCGTGTGGGTATACCGCATTGTCCTGTTTGCGGAAAGGAAATCAGTCAGCAAACCTGTGACCAGATAGTAGACCGCGTGGCAGAACTTGAAAAGGGTACGAGAATACAGGTTCTATCACCCGTTGTCCGTAATAAAAAGGGCGAACATCAAAAAGAATTTGTTTCTGCACGAAAGTCGGGTTATGTCCGCGTACGTGTTGACGGAAATATTTACGACCTTTCGGAAGAAATCAAACTTGATAAAAACAAAAAGCATAATATTGAGGTGGTAGTTGACCGCCTTATAATAAATGAAGAAATCAGAAGCCGTCTTACAGACAGCGTTGAAACCGCGGCAGAACTTTCGGGCGGTGTAGTAATAATTGATGTTGTGGACGGGGAAGAACTTGTCTTTTCACAAAACTATGCCTGTGAAGAGCATGGTGTTAGTATTCCCGAACTTACCCCAACAATGTTTTCTTTCAATAATCCAATGGGCGCTTGTCCTACATGTATGGGGCTTGGCGTGTTTATGAAGGTTAATCCGCGTCTTGTAGTGCCGAATGAAGACCTTACATTACGCGAGGGTGCAGTAAAGGTAATGGGTTGGAATATAAACGGTTGGCACGGACAGGAAAACTCGGTTGCCTCTATGTATTTCACAGCCATTGGCGAAAAATACGGTTTCACTCTTGATACTAAATATAAGGATATAAGTAGTGAAGGCAAAAACGCCATTCTGTATGGAACGGGCGAAGAAAAACTCAAACTTACACGCAGTGCGCTTTGGGGCGGAGGAACGCATATGTCGGCGTTCGAGGGTATTGTTAACAATGTCGAACGCAGATATAAAGAGTCGTCAAGCGAATATTCAAGAACTGAACTTGAAACGCTTATGACCGAAAGCGCCTGTCCCGAGTGTTCGGGCGCACGACTGAAACCCGAGGCACTTGCCGTTACGGTGGGCGGAATAAATATAAAAGAATTTTGTGATATGTCGGTTGAATCGGCATTAGAATTTATAGATACATTAAGTTTTTCCAATATGCAGGAAAAAATTGCGAGACCTATTATAAAGGAAATACGCGAGAGACTCAGTTTCCTTAATAGTGTGGGTCTTGATTATCTTACGCTTTCGCGTTCTTCGGGTACATTGTCGGGCGGTGAAAGTCAGAGAATACGTCTTGCAACCCAAATAGGCTCTTCGCTTATGGGTGTTGTGTATATTCTGGATGAGCCCAGTATTGGTCTGCATCAGCGCGACAACAGCCGACTTATAGAAACACTTAAGCGTCTCCGCGACCTTGGAAATACGGTAATCGTGGTAGAACACGATGAAGATACCATAAGAAGCGCAGACTTTGTTGTGGACATCGGTAAAGGCGCGGGAATACACGGCGGTGAGGTTGTCTGCGCAGGAACTGTTGAAGATGTTATAAACTGCAAAGACTCTATAACGGGTGACTATCTTTCGGGCAGAAAGAGTATACCTGTTCCGGAAAAACGCCGTAAAGGCAACGGAAAAACGCTGACAATAAAAGGTGCGCGTGAAAACAACCTGAAGAATATAAATGTAAAAATACCTCTGGGTGAATTTGTTTGTGTTACGGGTGTTTCAGGTTCGGGAAAATCTTCGCTGATAAATGAGATACTTTATAAAGAACTTGCAACAAGACTCAACGGTGCGCATAAGATATCGGGTGAACACAAGGAAATTGTGGGAATTGAGCATCTTGATAAGGTTATTGATATCGACCAGTCGCCAATAGGAAGAACACCGCGTTCCAACCCCGCAACCTATACAGGCGTGTTTACCGATATACGTGAACTTTTTGCCTCAACCAAGGATGCCAAAATGAAGGGCTATAACGCGGGTAGATTTTCCTTTAATGTAAAGGGCGGAAGATGTGAAGCGTGTGAGGGTGACGGAACACTTAAAATAGAAATGCACTTTTTGCCTGATGTCTATGTACCTTGCGAGGTTTGCAAAGGTACGCGCTTTAACCGCGAAACATTAGCCATAAAATACAAGGGCAAAAGCATTCACGATGTACTTGAAATGACGGTGGAGGAGGGTATGTATTTCTTCGAATCAATACCCAAAATTCACAAAAAACTAAAAACACTTTACGATGTGGGTCTCGGTTATATTAAGATCGGTCAACCTGCAACAACCCTTTCAGGCGGCGAGGCACAGCGTGTAAAACTTGCAACCGAACTTTCCAAACGCCCAACAGGCAAGACGATTTATATACTTGACGAGCCAACTACAGGCCTTCACACTGCCGATGTTCACAGACTGCTTATGGTGTTACAGCGTCTTGTTGATGCGGGTAACAGTGTGCTTGTAATCGAGCATAATCTTGATGTAATAAAATCCGCCGACCATATAATCGATTTGGGACGTGAAGGCGGCGAAAAGGGCGGTACCATTGTGGCAACAGGCACACCCGAAGAGATTATAAAATGCAAAGAATCTTACACGGGTGAGTTTCTTGCGCCTCTGCTTTGATTAATTTACACATTATTAACTAATATTACCGCTTGTTAGATTAGAATATAGTAAAAGGGGGAATATTGTGTTAGGTTATATAAAGGCGTATAAGCCTGAACTTAGGATAAAAGAATATGAAATGTATAAAGCCGTATATTGTTCGCTTTGCCGTTATCTTGGCAAAGAATATGGTTTTCTTTTGCGCTTTACGCTGAGTTATGATTTTACATTTTATTCACTGCTTTATATGGCTTTAGCAGATACTACTTACACTACAGAGCGAAAGATGTGCGTCTGTAACCCCCTTAAAAAATGCACCTACTGTAAAGATAGCGAGGATGTGTTAGACCTCCCCGCCGCCGCAAGTGTAATAATGGTGTATTACAAGGCGCTTGACAATGTCTGTGACGAAAAAGGCGTAAAAAAACTATTATATAGATTTTTGATTTCTCTTTTATCCCGTCCGCATAAAAAAGCGGCAGCCAAATATCCTGACGTAGAAAAAATTGTGTCACACTATGTAGAAGAACAGGAAAAAGCAGAAAAACGGGAAGACGGCAATATGGATATATCCGCTGCCCCTACAAGTGATGCTCTTTCAAAGCTTTTCGCCCTTTGCGGTAAGGAAGACAGCGATAAACGGGCGCTTTCAAGGCTTGGCTTTTGTGTGGGAAGATATATTTATTTGCTTGATGCTCTTTGCGATTTAAAAGAAGATGTAAAAAAGGGAAGATATAATCCGCTTTCCTCTTGCGAAGATGCAAAGGTTAGAGCAGAGCGAAATATTTATATGTGTATAAATGAGGCAATAAATGCCTTTGAATTAGTAAACATAAAACAGTATAAAAACATACTTGGAAATATAATTTATATGGGTATGGAAGATACATTTAAAAGGAGTAAGGCAAATGAAAAATCCATATGAGGTTTTGGGAATAAACAGAAATGCTACCGATGAAGAGGTTAAGAAAGCCTATCGCGAAATGGCACGAAAATACCATCCCGATAATTTTGCAGATAATCCTATAGCCGACTTGGCAGAGGAAAAAATGCAGGAAATTAACGATGCGTACGATAAGATTATTAATGAACGCCGCAGAGGGCATAAACAAACGGGCGGAACATATTACAGTGCAAATTCTTCATTCCCTGATATACGCAATCTTATTGCGGCAGGAAGATTTGAAGAAGCACAGGAGTTGCTTGACGGAATTCCAACAGCCAACCGTAACGCAGAATGGCATTTTCTTAATGGCTCTGTGCTTTATAAGCGCGGTTGGTTTGACGGCGCGTATAGCGATTTTGCCACAGCCTGTAGAATGGAGCCGCAAAACCCCGAATACCGCGAGGCGTTTAACCGCATTCAGCGTCAAACAGGCGGGGGATACCACAACCCGTACGGCAGTTCGGCTAATATGGGCGGTTGCAGTACATGTGATGTGTGTCAGGGACTTATCTGTGCCGACTGTTGTTGTGAATGTATGGGCGGCGATTTGATTCGCTGTTGCTAATTTATTTTATTGAGGCGATAATATGAATAAAAAAACGGGATATATAACCTTTTCTGCAATGATGGCGGCTTTATCGGTCGTTTTAATGCTTGTTTCCTATTTCCCGTATCTTACATATACAGTACCCGCATTTGCCGCATTGTTTATAATGGTTGTGGTTATGGAATGCGGCTTAAAATGGGCAACATTTTCGTATGTTTGTGCCGCAATAATATCTTTAATGATAGCCGAAGCAGAGGCGTCAATTTTGTTTGTATGCTTTTTTGGTTTTTATCCAATAATCAAGGTGGTGCTTGAACGCATAAAAATAAAACCGCTGAAAATTGCCGTAAAACTTGCGGTCTTTAACGCCTGTGTTTTGCTCGTATATCTTGTAATAATGCGACTTGTGGGGATAGACGCAGGTTTTGAGGGTTATGGAAAATATATGGCTTATGCGGCTTTGGCTGTTGGCAATGGCGTTTTCCTTTTGTATGATTTTGAACTTATAAGGCTTTCAAATTGGTATTATTATAAATTCCATAAAACTGTGCGAAGGCTCCTTAAAAAATAATGGGTAAAAAAATTGTTGTAATCGGCGGCGGTGCCGCAGGACTAATGGCGGCGGGTTTTGCCGCAAAAGCGGGTAACAGCGTTACGTTAATAGAAAAAATGCCGCGCCCCGCGCGTAAAGTGATGATAACGGGTAAGGGAAGATGCAATGTCACAAATAATACCGATGTAAACTCGCTTATAAGGTCGGTAAACGGCAATGGAAAATTCCTTTATTCCGCATTTTCAGAGTTTTCTGCACAGGATACTATGGATTTTTTTGAAAATCTTGGTGTGGCGCTTAAAACCGAACGCGGTAACAGGGTTTTTCCCGTGTCGGACAAGTCATCTGACATTGTCGATACGCTCGTAAGGTTTGCAAAATCGGGTGCAGATATTATAAATGCTACCGCTAAAAGTATAGATGTTAAAAACGGCAAGGTCTGCGGTGTTATGTTACAAGACGGCGGATATATAGCCTGTGACGGCGTAATTTTAGCAACGGGCGGACTTTCCTATTCCCAAACGGGTAGTACGGGTGACGGATACCGCATGGCAAAGGAACTCGGCCATACCGTAACAGACCTGTCCCCCTCGCTTGTGGGACTTGAATGTAAAGAGGGATTTTGCACACGACTTCAAGGACTTTCACTTAAAAATATTGGAGTAAAAGTCTATAAAAACGGTGCAAAAAAACCTGTTTTTGAAGATTTTGGCGAACTGCTGTTTACCCATTTTGGAATATCGGGTCCAACTGTTTTAAGCGCTTCAATGAAAATGCGCGATATAAAAGCGGCAGAATATAAGGTTAGTATTGACCTTAAACCTGCACTCGATGAGAGTGCGCTTGATGCAAGAATTTTGCGTGATTTTCGTGATAACAATAATAAAAACTTTATAAATAGTTTAGATGCTCTGCTACCAAAAAAACTCATACCCGTTGTGGCGGCGC
>JAZRZS010000074.1:0-12825 GCA_045601505.1 Acutalibacteraceae bacterium | reverse complement strand
AATATTATTTGAATTTGCGTAGTAGCGGAAAAGAGTTAAATGTTGAGAAGATTTAACCTGAATCAGATGGCATCTAAACCATTCGGCTCTTCCAAACGAAAATCCGTTCTCGCAAGAGGACGGATTTTTGTTTGTATTATTCAATATTCATTTTTCATCATTCATTATTCATTAAACGAGAACGGATTTTCGAATGAATAATGAAAAATGAAGTCGCTTGCGCTGATGAATAATGAATAATTATTGCGGCACTGCCGCTTTTATGCTATAATGCACTTGAGGAGTGATAATATGAAATTTCAATTTAGTGTAAAAGTTAACGACCAAGATTATTTTGATTATAATACCTTTTGGATGATTAGGTCGCCTTACGGCAAAAAACAAATTAAAACTTTCAGAATAACAATTGCTGTTTTGTTTGCAATATTTATTTTAATTTCTTTGTTTAGCGGTGGATTTTCATTTGAATCGATTTTAAGTATTATTCCTATGGTAATTGTTTTATCTCTTGCTCAAATTTTCCTAACCAGATTCTTTTCGTGGTCGTTAAAAGGTCAAATTAAAACTCTAAAGAAAAGCGGAAAAATGGGGTATTCGCCGGAGTCTGTTATTGAATTTTATGATGATAGTTTCGTAGAAACCACACCTGAAAATAAAACCGAGCATAAATATTCTGCAGTGGAAAGAATAAGTGTTGTTGACAATAAAATGATTTATATTCATGTTAACAATGTTATGTCATATATGTTGCCTTTATCTTCTTTTGAGTCAAAAGAGCAATATGATAGTTTCTTTGAGTTTATAAAAACAAAATGCGCTAAAATTGATATCTATTAAGAAACTCTTCGGTTTTCACCCAGTTCTTTTTTGGACACGAATGACAAAAATCCCGAATGTGTAAGCGTTCGGGATTTTACTTTTTCACTATTCACTTTTCACTCTTCACTAAACCTCGCATTCGTGATTTTTGGAAAGTAAGAAGTAATAGTGAATAGTGAAGAAGTATTGCAGCTTTGCCGCTTTTATGCTAGCAAGACAGGGTACGGTTTTGTTGTGTTGTGGACTATATACTACTAAAATTTTCAAATATCTTTACAAATCGGAAAATATGTTGTATAATTCATACATAAAATTTATAAAAGTAAACCGATGGGAGAGCGATAAATATGAAATTAATTATTAAAGAAAATTATGAAATGATGAGCGAATGGGCAGCGCAGCATATTGCAAATGCAATTAACGCTCATAAAGAGAGTCGTCCTTTTGTGCTTGGTTTACCAACAGGCTCATCTCCGCTAGGTACTTATAGAAAACTTATAGAAATGAACAAAGCGGGTAAGGTTTCGTTCAAGAACGTTGTTACGTTTAATATGGATGAATATGTTGGTTTGCCGAGAGAGCATGACCAAAGTTATTGGTATTTTATGCACGATAATTTCTTTAATCATATTGATATTCCTGCAGAGAACATAAACATTCTGAACGGTATGGCAGAAGATGCAGAAGCAGAATGCAAACGTTATGAGGATAAAATCGCTTCCTATGGCGGAATTGATTTATTCTTAGGCGGCAGCGGCGTTGACGGACACATTGCGTTTAACGAGCCATTTACTTCATTAACATCAAGAACCGGCGTCCGCGCCTTGACAGAAGATACCTTGATTGCTAATTCTCGTTTCTTCGGTAACGATGTTAACAAGGTCCCCAAAACAGCCCTTTCGGTTGGCGTAGGTACTGTATGTGATTCGAAACAGGTATTGTTGCTTATTAACGGACACAATAAGGCACGTGCATTGCGTCACTGTGTTGAGGGTGGCGTTGACCACGCTTGGACGATTAGTGCATTACAGATGCATCCTGACGGAATCATTGCCTGTGATGAAGCCGCTTGTGGTGAATTAAAGGTTGATACGTACAAGTACTTTAAGGAAATTTATAAAAACGAAAAATAAGAACACAGTGGACGGTTATCTGTCTTCATTCCTCAAAAACGCAATTCCTGTAACAAAGGTTAGATAATAGAGTACTGTTCTGAAAGTAATGAGAGCGGTGTGAGTTTAAATTAGATAATCAAAGGCAAACTTAAAGTCAAAGGCGGCAGAGGTTTTAGTCCCTCTGCCGCCTTTGACTTTATTTATCTTCTACGTACTTTTTAATAGTTTCGAATGATTTTTCGCTAATAACGTGTTCTATCCTACAAGCGTCCTCAGATGCGGTTTCTTCATCAATGCCAAGTATCATAAGAACTTTGCTTAGAACCGTATGGCGTTCGTAAATCTTTTGAGCAAGGTTAAGTCCCTCATCTGTTAGAGTGATATAGCCGTCTTTGTCGACAACGATATAATTTTCCTTTTTCAGCATTCCGACTGCACGACTAACGCTGGGTTTACTGTAATTCATATGCTCGGCTATATCAATAGAACGAACGGCGGATTTTTTTTGACAAAGAATATATATTGTTTCAAGATACATTTCGCCCGAAGGTTTTAATGCCATAACGTACTCTCCAAAACACAAAATATTTATATTGACAGAATACCACAAATAAAGTTAAAAATCAATCGAAAGGTTTTTACAGATGTTACAAACCCGCGAAAAAAGGAGAATTTTTCTAAAAAAGTTCTTGACAAACGGAGGAAATTCAATTATAATCATTTAAAGTTAGCGGTAGCTAACTACATTTTAGAACTAACGGTTAGCAAAAACTAACCGCTACATAATATGGTGGTAACGGATATGAATTTGAGAGAAGTAGAAGAAGGAAAAGAATATATTATAAGCCAAATCAACACAGATGATGAAGAACTGAATGCTTTTTTGTTTTCTCTCGGTTGTTATAGCGGTGAAACCATCACTGTGATTGCCCACCGCAAAGGCGGTTGTACCGTTTCCATTAAAGATGCTCGATATAACATCGACAAACAATTGGCTGAAGCCATTGTTGTATATATAAAAGAATAGGCTGCGGCTTATTTTTTTTACTCGCCAGTTAGCGATTGCTAACTTGGATTTGTAACTTTATCCGAAAGGATCTATATAGTTAAGAAGCAGGAGGATAACCCAATGAGAATTGCTTTAACAGGCAACCCAAACTCAGGTAAGACCACAATGTATAATGCTCTGACCGGCTGTAATGAAAAGGTTGGTAATTGGGCAGGTGTTACCGTAGACAAGAAAGAACACCCGATTAAAAAAGCGTATACAGGCAGTGAACAGATAACAGCCGTTGACCTTCCCGGCGCATATTCTATGTCACCGTTTACAAGTGAAGAAAGTATTGCAAGCTCTTATGTAAAGAATGAAAATCCTGATGTTATCATCAATATCGTGGATGCGGATAATTTGAGCCGCAGTCTTTTCTTTACCACACAACTTTTAGAACTCCAAATACCTGTTGTTATTGCTCTGAATAAGAGCGATATTGGTAAGAAGAAGGGCAACAAGATCAATGCGGATGCACTTTCGCGGAAGCTTGGTTGCCCGGTAGTAAAAACCGTTTCAACTTCGGCAGACGGTTTGAAAACTCTAATTGACAAAGCTATCGCGCAGATAGGTAAAGTACAGATTGCACCTTACATACAGGGCGATATTGACCTCACCGACAAGTCGGTTGTTGAAGCCGCTGACCGCAAACGCTTTGATTTTGTAAACGGCATCGTGAAAGAGGTTGAAACTCGCAAGACACTTACAAATAACAAAAATGTTGGTGATAAGATCGATGCCATTCTCACAAACAAGTGGCTTGGTATTCCGATTTTTGCCGCTGTAATGTTCCTTGTATTCCATATTTCTCAGGCAGAAGGTCCTCTTGGTCTTGGAAAATGGCTTGAAGGCATATTGGCTGGAGCTGTCGAATCGTTCCAAGGTTATATAGGAGAACTTTTAGTAAACACTCATCCGCTTTTACAAGCCATTGTAGTTGATGGCATTATCGGCGGTGTTGCTGCCGTTGTAGGATTTCTTCCTCTGGTTATGGTAATGTACTTCCTCATTGCTCTTTTGGAAGATTGCGGATATATGTCCCGTGCGGCTGTTGTTCTTGATCCTATTTTCAAGAGAGTCGGTCTTTCCGGTAAATCGGTTATTCCGTTTGTAATCACCGTTGGTTGTGCTGTTCCCGGTATTATGGCAAGCCGTACTATCCGCAACGAGCGTGAGCGCAGAGCTACCGCGATGCTTGCGCCTTTTATGCCTTGCGGTGCCAAGATTCCCGTTATCGCACTGTTTGCAGGTGCTTTCTTCGACAATGCAGGATGGGTTAGTGCATTGATGTACTTTGCAGGTATTGCGCTTATTTTCCTTGGTGCATTGCTTATCAATGCTATTACAGGTTATCGTGCTCGAAAGTCCTTCTTTATCATAGAACTTCCTGAATATAAGGCTCCTTCGCTTTGGCTTGCATTCAAGTCTATGTGCAGTCGCGGTTGGGCTTATATCGTAAAAGCGGCAACCATCATCCTCCTTTGCAATATGGCAGTACAGCTTATGCAGACATTTACTTGGAGTTTCACAGTTGCAGAAAGTGCCGATCAGTCTATTCTGGCTACTATTGCATCACCATTTGCTTATTTGCTTGTTCCTATCATTGGCGTGCTTTCTTGGCAGATGGCGGCGGCAGCGGTTACCGGCTTTATCGCTAAAGAAAACGTTGTTGGTACACTTGCAGTTTGCTTTGTGGGGCTTGAAAATCTTATTGATACTGAGGAACTCGCTATGATGGAAGGTGCAGGCGCAGAGGTAGCCGGTATTATGGCGATTACCAAAGTTGCGGCTCTTGCATATGTGATGTTTAACCTTTATACTCCCCCTTGCTTTGCGGCTATCGGTGCAATGAACTCCGAAATGAAGAGCGCAAAATGGTTTTGGGGCGGTATTGGTCTCCAACTTGCAGTTGGCTATACTGTAGCATATCTCGTTTATACCATCGGTACGCTTGTTGTTGGTGGTACTCTTAATATCGGTGCGGCTATCGGCGGTCTTATTGCTGTAGCTATTATGGTAGCCGTTATAATTGGCTTGATTATTAACACCAACAAAAAGATGAAATCCGAGTATGCTCTTAAAGCTGCAAAATAATTTATCTAAGTTAGGATTTTGATTATGGAAAATGTTATTGTTGTTTTAATATTAGTTGCTATTGCGGCAGGTATCATATGGTATCTTATCCGTGCTAAAAAACGCGGAGAAAAGTGTGTCGGTTGTCCCTATGCAAAACAGTGCTGTAGTCAAAGTAAATGTAACATTATAAAAGATAAAAATTCGAGTGGAATCTAGATAGTTCGTAACAGCCAAAAATCCTCGTATCGCAAGATACGGGGATTTTTTGCCTTGTAAACGGGAACAATAAGCCATATAAATATTCGGAGGGCAAATAATGGAATCTATATGGCAAAAAGATGCAAAAGCGCCGACTTTCGAGCCACTTAAAAAGGATATTAAAACCGATGTGCTGATAGTCGGCGGCGGCATAGCGGGGATTTTGTGCGCTTATATGCTGAAAGAATCAGGTGTCGATTGTGTTTTGGTTGAGGCTGATAGAATTTGTAACGGTGTGACGGGCAACACAACGGCAAAAATCACAGTTCAGCACGGGCTGATTTACAGTAAAATCATTAAAAAATACGGCGTGGAATCGGCAAAAATGTATTTTAAAGCACAGCAGTGTGCTATGGATTTTTATGCTAATATGTGCCAAAAAATTGACTGTGATTATAAAACACAGGATGCGTATGTGTATTCTGTTGACAATCTTTACAATATAGAATGCGAAGCGGCGGCATACGACAAAATAGGCTTAAACTCGGAATTTTGCAAGAAGGTTAATTTACCAATAGAAATAAAAGGTGCGTTACGTGTTGTAAATCAAGCGCAGTTCAACCCGCTCAAGTTTTGCTATTCTTTGGCAAAAGAATTAAAAATATATGAAAACACAAAAGTTATAGAACTTTTTAGCGGCGGTGCAATTACGAACCGAGGCAAAATTTTTGCAAATAAAACAATAATTGCAACACATTTTCCGTTTATAAATAAATACGGCGGATATTTTTATAAGATGTATCAGCACCGCTCTTATGTCTTGGCGTTAGAAAATGCGCCTATTCCTAACGGTATGTATGTTGATGCGGATGTTAAAGGTTTATCATTCAGAGAATATAATGGAATGTTGCTTTTGGGTGGCGGCAGTCATAGAACGGGCAAAAAAGGCGGCGCGTGGCAAGAACTCAGAACTTTTGCCCACGAGTATTACCCAAAAAACAGGGAAGTGGCGTATTGGGCAACACAGGACTGTATGACGCTAGACGATATATCGTATGTTGGACAATATTCACCTAAGATACCCAATGTTTACGTTGCAACGGGTTTTAACAAGTGGGGAATGACCTCTGCGGCAGTGGCGGCAACGATTTTAACCGATATAATAAACGGACGAGAAAATAACTATGCAAAAGTATTTTCTCCCACAAGAAACATACTGCATAGCCAACTTGCAATAAATTTAGCAGAAACATTTATTAATCTCCTTACACCAACAGTGCCTAGATGTCCGCATCTAGGCTGTGCGCTTAAATATAACCCTTATGAACATTCGTGGGACTGCCCTTGCCATGGGTCAAGATTTACTAAAAACGGAAAACTTATAGAAAATCCTGCTACGGATGATAAGAAAATGTAAAAGCAGGGGGAGGGTGTGTTTTGTTTTATGAAACAAATACATCACTCCTCTTGCGTATTTACGGGTGTTATGATATAATTGATATAAATTAAAAAGGATTAAAATTAATGGGGGAATTATAAATGAAAAAAAGCATTCGTAATCTTTGCGCTATTGTTGCGGCGGCGTTATTGGTTTTATTGGTTGTTGCCAACTGTTTTACTATTGTCGATGCAGGTCATACAGGCGTTGTTGTAACTTTGGGTAAGGTCAATGAAGGCGTGTTGCAAGAGGGTATACATTTTAAGGCGCCTTTTGTGCAAAAGGTTGTTAAGATTGATAACCGCATCGTAAAACTTGAGGTTGATACCGAAGCGTTTTCAAAAGACCTGCAAACCGTTGCAACCACACTTGCTATAAATTATCGTGTTGACACTTCAAAATCATACAGTATTTATAAAAATATAGGCGCGAATTATGAACAGGTTTTGGTTGCCCCTGCGGTAAACGAAGTGTTAAAGGCAATTACCGCACAGTACACTGCTGAGGAAAGTGTTACCAACAGAACATTGGTTTCTGACGGTCTTATAAAAGGCCTTAATGAAAAACTCAATAATATAGGTCTGTACATAACCGATGTTAATATCATCAATTTCGATTTTTCCGAGGCGTTTATAACGGCTATTGAAGAAAAGCAAGTAGCCCAACAGCAACTTCTTAAGGCTGAAACCGAAAAACAAACGGCTATAACAAACGCCGAGGCGGCTGCTGAAACTACACGCATAAAGGCGGAAGCTGAAGCCGATGCAAACAACAAGATAAAAGCATCGTTGAACGAAGATGTTATTCGTGCCAAATTTTACGAAAAATGGGACGGCAAACTCCCACAGGCAATGGGTAGCGATTCAATTATAACAAGCATTGACGGTGCCAAATCCACCAATTAAGATTTGTATGTAAATTAAAAAATAACTATCCCCCCGATGTATCGGGGGGATAGTTATTTATCATAGTCGGCCATAGGTGATACACCAAACTTAGATTTATACGCCCTGTAAAAAGTGCTGTATTCGGTATATCCGCATTTTTCGCTAACGATATTGGGTTTATATCCCTGGTTTAGTAGCTCCTTTGCAATAATCATCCTCTTTGTAACTATGTAGTCCCAAACGGTTGAGCCAGTAATGGCTTTAAATTTTCGGTTGAGATGGGTTTTGCTTATGAAAAAACGTTCGCATATTTCATCAAGAGTGGAAATTCCTGTAAGATTTTTGTTTATATATTCAATTATACGGTCGTTGTTGCTTTTTAAGGTGTCTTTATATCCCGAAGTGTTAAGGTTTTTACACAGCTCGTATAGCAGTACGGTAAGATATAATTGTTTCTCTTGGAGATTTTTACAGTTAACAATTTTTTCTAAATAAGATAACCAGATATCGTGTTGCACATTGTTCGATGGGATTAGGTTAGACTTGCCAAGAGGTTTTTCATCTAATAAGGGTATAAGAGTTTTATCCATATCACCGAGTAGTGCCTTGGCATTAAAATTAATTACATAGCGGGTATAGGGTGTTTCATTTTCAATCAAAAGCGAGTGGGTTTCTGATTTTTTAATGATAAGTATGTCGCCGGATTTAAGATTATAAATATTACCTTCAACAAAATATTTAGCATTACCTGATATAAAACAGAAAATTTCATAGTTATCGTGTGTGTGTGGATTAAACATATCAAGGTTGGGTTTTCTTGTGTAATTTTTCAATGCTTCAAGCGAAATTTCCATATTTTTACCCCCTGTTTTATACACTATAACACACGATGTTCATTTTTGCAATATTTTTGGCTTAAATTTGCAATTGTTATTATTTTTATACATGTTATAATATAAAAAAAGGGGGATTAAAATGTATAATTTTTCAACATACGCCTTTTCAGATGAAGCAGATGCTTCTATTGATAAGCAAATTGTAGCACTAAAAAAGAACGCCTTACAGGGAATGGAAATCAGAAACGTTGACGGAACTAATGTTTCAGAAATATCCCTTGATAAAGCCAAAGAAGTTAGGAAGAAACTTGACGATAACGGTCTTATTGTATGGTCTATCGGTTCACCCATCGGTAAAATCGGAATTGAAGATGATTTTGAAAAACACATAGATTTACTTAAGCATACTTTAGAGGTAGCCAATATTCTCGGCGCAAAAAATATAAGGCTTTTCTCTTTCTATATTCCGCAAGATAAATCGCCTGATATTTATAAAGATGCTGTCTGTGAGAGAATGGCAAAGATGATAGAGATATGCAAAGAATACGGTGTAATACCCTGCCACGAGAATGAAAAAGGCATTTTCGGTGATACACCTGAAAGATGTTTATTACTTCATAAAACTTTTGCAGATCTGAAAGCAGTTTTTGACCCTGCTAATTTTGTTCAAAGCGATGCTGACACAAAAGAAGCGTGGAAAATGTTAAAGCCTTATGTTCATTATATGCACATCAAGGACGCAAAAAAGGACAGTTATATTGTTCCTGCCGGAAGCGGTGACGGAAATATTAAGGATATAGCGGCCGATTATTTGGCATCGGGCGGAACCGCCTTTACAATGGAACCGCACCTGACGGTATTTGACGGACTTGCCGCATTGGAGCAAGAGGGCGAAAAGAGTTTAATAGGTGAGTTTTCTTATAAAGATGCAGACGAGGCGTTTAGCATAGCATGTGACGCCTTTAAAAAAATAATGTCGGAGGTATAAAGATGGAAATAGGTGCACAATTTTTCACACTGAGAGAACATTGTAAAGACCTTGCATCCTTTTCGGAATCTCTTAAAAGGGTTGCAGATATAGGTTATAAAAATGTTCAGATATCGGGTGTTTGTGAGTTCGAGGCAGACTGGCTTAAAGAAGAACTTGACAAAAACGGCTTAAAATGTGTTGTGACACACACACCGCCGGAAAAACTTATAGATGATGCTAAAAAGGTTGCAAAAGACCATGATATCTTCGGTTGCGAAAATGTTGGTCTTGGATATCATTTCTTTGAAGAGGAAAAACCGAAAGAGAGTTTTGCTGAGTTTTTTGACAAATATAAGCCCGTAGCAGATGCTTTGGCAGAAAACGGCAAATATTTTATGTATCACAACCACGATTCTGAGTTTATAAAATTTGATGGCAAAACGATTTTTGAGCATATTGCAGAAAATTTTGCTCCCGAAAAACTTGGATTTATAATTGATACATATTGGGTGCAAAACGGTGGCGGCGACCCTGCTTGGTGGATAGAAAAACTTAAAGGCAGAGTACCGTGCATTCATCTTAAGGATTATTCATACGGCAAGAAGATGGCTGTCGTTGGCGAAGGTAATATAAACTTCGACCGCGTCTTCCAAAAAGCTGAAGAGGCTGGTACAAAATATATGTTGGTCGAACAGGATAACTGTAACGGCGAAAACGAATTTGATTGTTTGAAGAGAAGTTATGATTTTCTTAAATCTAGGGGGTTTAACTAATGAATAAGGTAAGACTTGGTATAATTGGTATTGGTAATATGGGTTCTGCTCATGCAGCAAATATTAAAAAAGGCGATTGTCCCGACATCGAGATAACCGCAATTGCGGATATAAATTCCGAAAGACTTGAATGGGCAAAAGAGCAGGGCTATGGCGAAAATATCGCCTATTTCACAGACGATTTTGAGATGCTTGATAGCGGACTTATTGATGCCTGTTTAATAGCAGTACCGCACTATGACCACACAAGCCTTGCTATAGAGTGTATGAAACGCTCTATTCACGTAATGCTTGAAAAACCTGCAGGTGTTTACGCTAAACAGGTTGTTGAGATGAATGAAGAGGCTGAAAAACACCCCGAAGTTGTTTTCGGTATGATGTTTAACCAACGTACCAACTGTGTATACAGAAAGTTAAAGGAACTTGTAAGTTCAGGTGAATACGGCGAAATCAGACGCACAAACTGGTTAATAACAACCTGGTACCGTCCGCAGAACTATTATAATTCGGGCGGCTGGCGTGCAACCTGGTCTGGTGAAGGCGGCGGTGTTCTGCTTAACCAGTGCCCCCACCAACTTGATTTATGGCAGTGGATTTGCGGTATGCCCGTAAAGGTACACGCACACCTGCATTACGGCAAATGGCACGACATTGAGGTTGAAGATGACGTAACAGCATACGTTGAGTATCCTAACGGCGCAACAGGTGTATTTGTTACTTCAACAGGCGATGCAAGAGGAACCAACCGCTTTGAGATC
Organism: Acutalibacteraceae bacterium; assembly: GCA_045601505.1. Lineage (GTDB taxonomy): Bacteria > Bacillota > Clostridia > Oscillospirales > Acutalibacteraceae > SIG589. The sequence continues at coordinate 1,907 of JAZRZS010000074.1, read as the reverse complement.
CAGATGGATAAAGCAAGATTTATCGTTGAAAATGATAAACTTATAATGGACGAATACGAGATGACCGAACAGGAATTCTCCAAAACAACCAAGGATATTTTCGGTGTTATTAATGCCGAAACTAAAGAGGTTGAAACCGATGGCGAGAATCCGCAGCATATCGGTGTACTCAACGCTTGGGCAGATGCCATTTTGCGTGGCGGTAAGCTTATAGCTGAGGGTAAAGAGGGTATAAACGGTCTTACCCTTTCTAATGCAATGCACCTGTCTTCATTCCTTGATAAAGCAGTTACACTTCCGCTTGATAACGAACTTTATTACGAGGAACTTATGAAGCGCGTAGCTACATCAAAGAAAAAGGATGTTGAGCCGCTTGGCTTTGCAGACTCTTCGGCAGTATTGGGCAGCACAAAATCATAGTTTAAAATAATAAAAAACCTCACATTGTGAGGTTTTTTATTTATCTGTTAAGATACCAAATAGCAAAATTAAGATATCCCGCAAAGGTAACCCATAAAAGATACGGAATTTGCAAATATGCCGCAGTTTTATTTATTTTATAGTATTTCATAATTGTTCTAATAATTAAAAAAATGAGTGCTAAAAGCCAGATAAAAGCGAAAAAGAATGCTCTAAAATTGAAAAAAATTATACTCCAAAAAAAGTTGAAAAAGAGGCTTAAAGCATAGGTGTAAAGTGCCGATTTTTTATCGCTTTCAGTCGCTCTTCTATCGGTGTATATAAGCGCAGAACTTATTCCCATGAGGATATAAAGCACTGTCCAAACAATAGGAAAAAGCAGCGCGGGTGGCGCAAGAGGTGGGGTATTGATAGTAGAATACAAATCCATATTGTTACGCGTCAAAAGTGCTGAAACTCCGCCAACCGCTAACGGTATCAAAATACTAATGATAAATGGTTTAAGTTTAATTGTCATATAAAACACCGCCTTTATATAATTTTATGAAAAAAGCGGTTATAATATATTTTGTCCTGTTGTAAATATATTTTATCTGTGTTATAATAATGCTGTTTTAGCACATGGGAATATTGTCGCTGTTCGGCGAAAAATTTTCGTAAACTAAGGAAGTAATGTTTTGAAAACATATTTATTTGATTTTGATGGAACACTGGTCGATTCAATGCCTACTTTCGTTTCTTCAATGCTTAGAATATTGGATGAAAATAACATAAAGTACGAAGAAGATATAATTAAAGTAATAACACCACTCGGACTAGAGGGAACGGCGGATTATTTCGTTAAAATCGGTGTTCCGCTTTCAAAAAAAGAGATTATGTTGCTTATGAAAAAGTATATTTTGGATGCATATTTAAACGATATACAAGCCAAAGATAATGTAATCTCAGTTCTAAAATATTTAAAGGAACAGAACGTTTCTTTAAATATTTTAACAGCAAGTCCTCACATAACGCTTGACGCGTGTCTTAAACGCCTTGATATGTTCTCGCTTTTTGATAATGTCTGGTCGTGCGATGATTTTTCTACAACCAAAGCGGACCCCGAAATTTATAAAAATGCAGCAAAACGACTCTCGGTAAATGTCTGCGACGTCCTTTTTCTCGATGACAATCTCAATGCAAACAAAACAGCAAAATCTGCGGGAATGAGGACATGTGGTGTGTATGATGATTCGTCAAGGGATTATGTCGAAGACATTAAATCCGTAACCGATTATTATATATACGATTTTTCTGAACTTTTGGAAATTGAATTTTAAAAAGCAAAAAACTGCACTCCCTAAAGTGCAGTTTTTTGCTTTAGGGTTTATTTATCACCCTTTTTCATAATATATAATTCTTCTGCGGATACATTTCCGTTTCGTTTCGAGAAACAGTATTACAAGGTTTTATTGATGAGTAAATTTTTCATAAAGAGAAGTAAGCGC
>JAZRZS010000073.1:0-12694 GCA_045601505.1 Acutalibacteraceae bacterium | reverse complement strand
GTAAAAACTATCCTAAAAACAGATGGCACCCGACTATGTATTGAGTAGGCAATGGAGAGTATATAAAAAACTAAAATTTGTTATTTTACACAATATATTGTTTTTACAGAGCAGTAGCCAGACCTAAAAACGCTTTGGTTTTTTCGGATTTGGGATTGTTGAATATTTCTTCGGGTGTTCCCATTTCTTCAATAACACCGTCTGCCATAAAAATAACTCTGTCGGAGACGCTTTTTGCAAATTCCATTTCATGTGTAACTACAATCATTGTGCGGTCGCTTGATTTAAGACCTTTTATAACCTTGAGGACTTCGCCTGTAAGTTCAGGGTCGAGTGCGCTTGTTGGCTCGTCAAAACAGAGTACATCGGGTTTAAGTATCAGCGCTCTCGCAATGGCAACACGCTGTTGCTGTCCGCCAGATAGTTGACATGGATAGGAATCGATTTTATCAGCAAGACCAACACGCGCTATAAGTTCGAGAGCGTTTTCACGAATTTCTTCTTCACTTTGTTTTTTGTGAAGAAGGGGAGCGAGCATAACGTTTTTCAGTACATTATATTGCGGGAAAAGATTAAATGACTGAAATACAAGACCAAAGTGAAGACGGCTTTCTAGTTTTTCTTTTTCGTTTATACCAACACCGCATTCGGCGTCAAACAAAACTTTGTTATTAACAATAATCTGTCCGCTGTCCGCCGATTCCAAAAAATTAAGGCATCGCAAAAGTGTTGTTTTACCGCTTCCCGATGAACCAAGTATTGTAATAACTTCACCCTTTTCAACCGAAAAGTCAATACCCTTTAGAACATCAACCTTGCCAAAGGATTTTTTAATATTTTTAACCTCTAAAACTGCCATACTATCTCCTCAAGTTTTGTAATAGTCAAGTTTCTTTTCAATATATCCAAATAACAAAGTAAGAAGACCGCAGAAAGCAAGATAAAATACGCCTGTGTAGAAAAGCGGCCACAAAAGTCCCTTTGCAGCAAATTTTTCTGCCGCCTTGATAACCTCAATAATGGCAATAACGCGGACAAGAGAAGTGTCTTTTACAAGGGTTATAATTTCATTGCTCATAGGTGCTACAATACGCTTTATAACCTGCATTAAAACAATTTTGAAGAAAATTTGCGTTTTGTTGAGACCAAGAACCTGACCTGCCTCATACTGTCCTTTTGGAATACCTTCAATACCGCCTCGGTATATTTCGGAAAAATATGCAGAATAGTTGATGACAAAGGTTATTAGTGCCGCCAAAAATCTGTCGTTTTTAAAAATAGGTTGTCCAAACAGCATACCGGGCACAAAAAACACAATAAGGATTTGCAGCATAAGCGGTGTTCCGCGTATAATCCAAACAAACACTTTTGTTATAAAGGCCAGAGGCTTCCATTTAGACATAGAGCCAAAAGATATGATTAGACCAAGCGGAAAAGCAAATAAAAGCGTCATAGCGAAAAGCTTTAACGATACGCCAAAACCGCTAAGCAGAGAAAGTGTAACTGATAAAAAATCGTTCATAAAATTATTTCCTTAAAACATATGTAGCGGCAGCCCATAAGACTGCCGCTAAAATATAAATTAGTTAGTTTCGGTTTCTGTTACAAGAGCGTCTGCCAAACCATACTTTGTTGCAAGGGTATTAACAGTTCCGTCAGCCTTAAGTTCTTTGAGAATTTCGTTGAACTTTGCAGTAACATCGCTGCCTTTGCGGAAAGCAACAGAATAATACTCGTCTGTTGTTTCAACAATCTTGTCAAGCATCATAAGGGAAGAGAAGTTGCTGCCCTCTTTATTGATAAGGTAATTTGCCATAACATAGTCGATAACGGCGGCGTCAGATGTTTGTGAAAGTACCTCAGTCAATGCATCAATTTGATAATCCTTTTCAACATAGGTTGCATCAGCAAAGTTTTTAGCAATAAATGCTTCACCTGCAGAGCCGGTTTCTGCGGCAAAAGTAACAGCCTTCAAATCTTCTGCGGTTTTGTATTTATCTTTATTTTTAGAGTTGATAACAACAACCTGACGGTTGAGCATATAGTAATCACTAAGACTCATATTTTCGGCACGTTCTTCATCCCAGGTAAGTCCGTTCCATATACAGTCAATGGTTTTACCTGAAAGTTCGCCTTCTTTTTTGCCCCAGTCGATGAGTTGGAACTTAACCTCAACGCCGAGTTCTTTTCCGACAAGTTCAGCAAGTTCTGCGTCAAAACCTGTCCATTTACCATCGACCTGATAGTCCATTGGCTCAAAATCAGTTACGCCGACAATTAAAACTCCTTTTTCCTTGATATATTCAAGGTCAGAAGCGTCAGCCTTTTCGCCGCAACCAACAAAGGCAGCAGCAACTAATAATAATGTAAGTAAAAGTGCTAATATTTTTTTCATTTCTCAACATCTCCTTTATTGTGATAACATATTAGCACATTAGCGTACTAAAGTCAACCCTTTTTTGAAAAAATATTTATAACCTTTAAAACATTATTGTTCACACGAAAATGAATATCAAAATCCGCAAAGTCAAAGCGGTAAATTCGTTCGGGGTCATTTTGGTAAGCAGGGCGTGGGTCGTTTTTCAGAATTTCTATAAGTATAGCTCTTTTATTATTAGGCACTATCTTGAGAAGTGCATCGTCACACTCAACTGTGAGAGCATATTTAGCGGTGATATCGGTGTATCCCCCTTTTGCATTTTCAATGCTGTCTGCAAAGGGAATATAGGGTTTAATATCAAATATAGGTGTTTCATTTACAAGGTCGGCGCCTGTTACATATAATATAGGTCCGTTGTGTGTGTCATTTTCAATTTTTAATAGCCTCACGGCTGAGAGTCCCAACGGGTTTGGACGGTTGGGTGAGCGCGATGCAAAAACGCCCACACGCTTGTTTCCGCCAAGACGCGGCGGACGAACAGTGGGTGACCATTTTTCTTTTTGTCCATTCAGAGAAAAATGCCAAATCAACCACAAGTGTGAAAATCCGTCTAATCCTCTCAAAGCGTTTGAATCTCGATATTTTGGCGTAAATATTATTTTTGATACAAGAGTGTCGGCAATACCGCTTTGGCGTGGTACGCCGAATTTGTTATTATAATCATTGTAAATGTATGCAATAGGTTCAATTGTTATGGGCATATTATCACCTCAAAAACAGTATAGCATATTAAAAGGCGATATTTCAAGGCTGTAAATTTTTGTAAAAACATTGTGAAAGTAATATCAAAATTGACAATATTCGGCAATTAATATATAATACTTTATATATGGTTATAAGGTGGTATTTTATAATGAAACACTTAAAAGGTACGCATGTACCACATAGAAAACATACAGGTTTATCGCCTGTAATAATGAGCACACCCAAAACGGTAACAATTCCAACCGTAATGCACATTGGTGCGCCCGCAAAGGTAGTTGTAAAAGTGGGGAACCATGTCGATATCGGAACACTGATAGCTGAACAAAACGGTTTTGTTTCATCGCCGATTTTTTCCAGTGTATCGGGAACTGTTGCTGCTATTGAAGATATTTTGCTTTCAAACGGCAAAACCGCACCTGCAGTAAAAATTGATACTGATGGACTTTCTACCATAGCAGAAACGGTCAAAGTGCCTGTTATTGAAAATAAAGAGGATTTAATAGAAGCTATTAAAAACAGTGGCATAGTCGGTCTTGGCGGCGCAGGATTTCCAACCTATGTTAAGTTTTCGGTTAAAGAGCCACATAAAATCACAAACCTTATTATAAATGGTGCCGAATGTGAGCCATACATAACGAGTGATTCTGTAACTATGGTACAATGTGTTGAGGAAATCGCATATGCTATAAAAATCCTTGATAAGTGTTTTGGCTTTGAAAAGGTAGTAATCGGAATTGAAAAGAATAAACCCGAAGCCATAAATAATATGAAAGCACTTGCGGCAGAAAATGAAAAAATACATGTTGACGTTTTGCCTACGCTTTATCCGCAGGGTGCCGAAAAAGTACTTGTTTATCACACAACGGGTAAACAAATCGGTGACGGTAAATTGCCTATTGATGTCGGCTGTGTTGTATGTAATATAACTACAGTTGCAGCAATTGGCAAATATCTTAAAACGGGTATGCCGCTTGTTGAAAAGTGCGTAACTGTTGATGGTGTTGTGAAAAAACCGCAAAACGTTATCGTACCAATTGGTACTGCTATCAAAGATGTGTTTGAGTTTTGCGGCGGATTTTCGGAAGAGCCGAAAAAAGTGTTATTTGGCGGTCCTATGATGGGAATTGCAGCGTCAGATTTAAATGCACCGATTATAAAAAACACCAATGCCATTTTAGCGTTTGGAAATAAAATGGCAAAATTGCCAAAATCGTCTGCATGTATAAGATGCGGCGCTTGCGCTAACCATTGTCCTTTTGGAATTAATCCAACTATTATAGCAAAAGCGTTTAAAGCTGGAGATATAGAAACACTTAAAGTGTGTGGAACAACACTTTGTATGGAATGTGGATGTTGTTCGTTCGTCTGCCCGGCAAAACGACCGATTGTTCAAAATAACCGACTTGCCAAGGCAGCATTACGCGCGGCAAAGGAAAAGGAGGCACAATAGTAATGGATTCAAAACTTTACATATCATCGTCACCGCATATACGCGGAACGGCTTCTACCGTCTCTATTATGCGTGATGTGCTAATCTCGTTACTACCTGCGACTGTTGCGGGTTGCCTCATTTTTGGGCTTAAATCGTTAGCTGTTATTGCGGTTTGTCTTGTTTTCTCGGTCGGTGCAGAGTTCATCTTTAACCTTATTATTAAAAAAGAACAAACCATAGGTGATTTAAGTTCCGCTGTAACAGGACTTATACTTGCGCTTAATCTTCCCGCTAATGTGCCTCTGTGGCAGGCGGCTGTAGGCTCAATATTTGCAATATTGGTTGTAAAATGTCTGTTTGGCGGCATTGGCTGTAACGTTGTAAACCCCGCAATCACAGCAAGAGTATTTATGCTAATTGCTTTTTCGGATTTGGCAAAAACAGCGTATCCAGTTGCTGATACTGTTTCTTCCGCTACACCACTGGTACAACTTGAAGAAAATACACTACCCGCAATTAAGGATTTGCTGCTTGGTACAACAGGGGGCACAATTGGTGAAACCTGTGCGGTTGCGTTGCTGATAGGTGCGGCGTATCTGCTTGTTCGCCGTGTAATATCTTGGCATATTCCTGTTACATTTATCGCCACAGTTTTTGTGCTTAGCTATTTAATTGTAGATTTTGATGTTACAAAGGCTCTATCTTATATACTTTCGGGCGGTTTGATTTTTGGTGCTTTCTTTATGGCGACCGATTATGTAACATCGCCTATGACAAAACTTGGAAAAATAATTTTTGGTATTGGCGCAGGTCTTATTACCATTTTGATTCGTTTCTACGGCGTATATCCCGAAGGTGTTTCTTTTGCAATACTTCTTATGAATATTGTAAATCCGTATATTGAAAAATTAACACAAAGAAAACTGTTTGGGGGTAATGCGCAATGAAAAACCAAATAAAAACAGTTGTTTCTTTGACTGTTATTTGTGCAGTTGTGGCAGTTTTACTTGCTGTTACAAACTTTATAACCGCACCGATTATAAAACAAAACGAAGACGCACAGGTTAGCGGTGCTTTGAGTGTTGTTCTTCCGTCAGGTGAAGGGTTTGAGGCAGTCGATATTTCTAAATATGAACTTCCTGAAACCATCACAGAGGCATATAGCGAAAAGGGCGGCGGATATGTGTTCAAAATGCTAACATCGGGTTATGGCTCTGATTTTGTGTTGATGTGCGGTGTTGATGCAAACGGCACCGTTACGGGTGCTACCTGTATTTCGAGTAATGAAACGCTTGGTGCAGAAAAAGAGTACGGCAAAACTCTTGTTGGTGCAACGGGTCAAACAATTGATACTGTTGAAACAATATCTGGCGCTACCCGCACTACAGATGCATATAAAAATGCTGTTAAGGATGCGCTTAACGCTAAAATTGTTTTAAGCGGTGGTAGCGTTGATTTGCGTGACGAAGCACAAATCCTTGCTGATAATCTTAATGCGGCTTTTCCCGCAGGTGAGGGTAAATTCACCCCTGTTTTCATAACTGAAGACCTTATCGGTGTAACAGAGGTTTATAAAGCCGACAATGGTGCAGGTTATGTGCTAGTAGCAGGTGAAAACTTTATTGCCACCACAGCTGACGGTACGGTGGTAACCGATGTTTCCGATGATGTTAAGACAACAATGGGTAATAATGCGAAGAAAGTTATATCTTCAAAACTGACAAAGATTGATATAGCGGGATTTGCCGATATGCCCACCCAGATTGAAGAGGCGTATAAAACCGATTCGGGCAATTATGTGTTCCACATTAAAGCTGCGGGATTTGGTATCAACGGCGATGCTTGGTATAACCCATCAGGTGAATACATAAGTATTAAAGTTTCTGCAACTAAGGACGGAAAAATTATTGCCTGTGAAACAGTTTCTCAAAAGGAAACAGATGGAATAGGTTCTGCCTGTGCAGATAAAAAATTCTATTCACAGTTTAATGGTAAAGAACAAAGCAATTATAAGGACATCGATGCTATTAGCGGTGCCACTGTTACTACAAATGGCTACAAAACCGCAATTTCAAAGGTGTTCGATGCTATAAATATTTTGAAAGGAGTGTCTTAATATGAATAAAAACAGTAATATGTCGATTCTTCTTAAAGGACTACTCCTTGAAAATCCTGTATTTGTTTTAATACTTGGTACCTGTCCCACACTTGCAACCTCGACAACAGTAATTGGAGCAATTGGAATGGGACTTGCCGCAACAGCGGTGCTTATATGCTCAAACGCGGTAATTTCGCTTTTACGTAACGTAATACCGTCAAGCGCACGTATTCCTTGTTATATAGTTATAATAGCCGGTTTCGTTACCATAGTGCAGATGTTTATACACGCCTATCTACCCGAGCTTTATGAGATGCTAGGTGTTTATCTTGCACTTATCACAGTTAACTGCATTATTCTTGGCAGAGCGGAGATGTTTGCGGGTAAAAACACTGTTGGTAAATCTGTCCTTGATGGTGTGGGAATGGGACTTGGATTTACACTTGCATTGCTTATGATGGCAACCGTAAGAGAGGTTTTCGGTGCAGGTTCTTTTGCAGGTATTGAAATTCCATTCATTTCTGATTATAAAATCGAAATTTTAACAAAAGCACCAGGTGGATTTATGGTTTACGGTGCCATGATTGCGCTCGTTTACAAACTTACACACGGCAAAGCACCGAGAAAGAATGAGTTTTCCTGCGCCGATTGTCCATCCGCCGCGTTTTGCGGAAAAACTAGCTGTGTTGCTGAAAAGGAGGAAAATTAAATGGATGCGTTTAAGAGTTTAATCGTAATTTTAATGTCCTCAGTTTTGGTTAATAACTATGTTTTGAGCCGTTTTCTTGGAATTTGTCCTTTCTTAGGTGTTTCTAAAAAGCTTAATCAAGCTGTCGGTATGGGTATCGCAGTAACGCTTGTTATGGTGGTTGCAACGGCGGTTACTTGGCCGATTCAGCATTATATTCTTAATGCTTTTGGACTTGAATATATGCAGACAATTGTGTTTATCCTTGTGATTGCGTCACTCGTACAGTTGACCGAAATGACGCTAAAAAAATACATTCCTGCATTACATAAAAGTCTTGGCGTTTATCTTCCGCTTATAACAACAAACTGTGCTGTTTTAGGTGTAACCATTGATAATATAAGTGAGCATAATTTCAATTTTGTGGAATCACTTGTAAATTCGCTTGGTTGCGGTCTGGGTTTTTTACTTGCAATGGTACTATTTTCGGGCGTTCGTTCAAGAATTAACGATAGCGAAATTCCTGAAAGCTTTAAAGGTTTACCTGCAACACTTATTGCGGCATCATTCGTTTCACTCGCATTTTTTGGATTTGCGGGTGTAGTTGATAAACTGTTTGCATAAGGAGGCGCGGTATATGACTGGTATTTTGATTGCGTTTGCAGTAGTTGCTGTAATCGGACTTATATGTGCAATACTACTTGCGCTTGCAGCCCATTTTCTTTCGGTACCCGAAGACGAAAATCAACAGAAGATTCGTGAATGTTTGCCGGGTGCTAACTGCGGTGCCTGTGGATTTGCGGGTTGCGATGAATATGCAAAAGCCGTAGCTGCGGGGGAAGCAAAAACAAATCTTTGTATACCCGGCGCCGATACTGTCGCGGCAGAAATTGCCACCATTTTGGGAACAGAGGCGATGGATGTCGTTGAAATGATAGCTAGTGTGCGCTGTAACGGAACTTGTATGGCAACCGACACCTTTGCCGAGTATGACGGAGTTCGTTCTTGTGCCGCAATGTCAATGATTTATGGCGGACCCAATGTTTGTAATTTTGGCTGTCTTGGATGCGGAGACTGTGCAGCGGTTTGCCCCAATGATGCTATTTGCATTGTTGACGGCGTTGCGCGGATTAACGCCAAAAAATGTGTAGGTTGCGGACTCTGTGCTAAAACTTGTCCTAAAGGAATAATAGAGATTATTCCGCAAATCAGTACAGTAGCGGTTGCTTGTAGCAATCTTGAAAAAGGTGCTGCTGCACGGAAGAAATGTAAAAATGCTTGTATCGGTTGCAAAAAGTGTGAACTTGGTTGTGAGCAAAAGGCAATTACTGTGCAAAATAATGTTGCTGTAATTGACTATAATAAATGTAACGGATGCAAAAAATGTGCGGAAAACTGTCCCACAAAATGTATTAAAATTTTGGTAGGTTAGATGGGTATTAAAAAAGTACTGTTAAACCATAAAAACGATATTATACTTGTAGCATTTATACTTTTAATTTCTGTAATATGTTCTTTAGTTTTTCATTTAACTATGGAAGACGGAAAATATGTTTTGGTCACTGTAGATGGTGAACAGGTATATAAACATAGTATTGAAAAGGACGAGAAAACAGTTATTCTTGGAGTAAACAGCAGTGAACAGAAAAATGTGCTTGTAATTGAGGATGGAAAAGCCTTTGTTACAAGCGCAACCTGTCCGGATAAAATTTGTGTTTCACATAGAAAAATTTCTAAAACGGGTGAAACTATTGTTTGTTTACCTCATAAAGTGGTTGTTTCGGTAGTGGAAGAGTAGATTATGAAAAAAATTCAGAAAATTACTTTTATAAGTGTTTTTGCTGCATTTGCGATGGTACTATCGTATGTAGAAATGATGTTACCACCGATTTGGTCGGCAGTACCCGGAATTAAGGTTGGCTTGCCAAATGTTATTATAATATTTGTGCTTTATAAACTTTCTTTCAAATATGCCGCTTTTATATCTCTCTTGCGCGTCTTTGCCGTTGCTTTGCTTTTTGGTAATGTGTTGACACTTTCTTATAGTATAGCAGGTGCGGTAATCAGCTTGCTTGTTATGTGGCTGCTTAAAAAAACATCGCTTTTTTCTATGGTTGGTGTAAGTATTGCGGGTGGCGTTTCACATAACCTAGGGCAAATTATCGTTGCAATGATCGTGATGCAAACCAAAGAAATTGGATATTATATGACAATTTTAGCGGTAAGCGGAGTGTTAGCAGGTATCGTGATAGGTTTAATTGGCGCTATGTTACTCAAATATACTAAAAATATTAAAATTTAATAATAAAATATCTTGTTGACTTTGCTTGAATTATATAGTATAATCTCTTTGACAAAAAAATAACAAATTCTGGGAGATGACAAAGATGAAAAAATTATTAAGCATTGTTTTAGCAGTAGTTCTTGTTTTGTCCGTGGCAACACTTGCGGGTTGCGGCGCAAAAGAAACACTCAAGTTTGGTTTGGGCGTTCACGCATACTCATCAGGTATTGCAAGTGCCGATGCTGATACTAACGGCAAGGGTGAGATTGTAACGACTGCGGCCGCAGTTTTGCTCGATAAAGACGGCAAAATTGTTAAATGTGCAATTGACACAATGTCTAATGAACTTGCCTTTACTTCAGAAGGTAAATTTGTTGTCGCAAATGAATTTAAGTCTAAATATGAAAAAGGCACAGATTATGGTATGGTAGCATACGGCGGTGCTAAAAAAGAGTGGTTTGAGCAGGTAGATGCTTTCACAGCACTTGTTGTAGGTAAGACCCTTAGCGAAGTAAAGGCTTTGGTTGCTGATACAAACAAGGGGACAGATGAAGTTGTTAAAGCCGGTTGTACCATTATTATTAATGATTTTGTATTTGCTCTTGAAAATGCAATTAATGCAGCGGCTGAATCAAACGCTACAGCAGACGATTCAGTAAAGGTTGCTTTGGTTTCTGCTCAGACTAGCTCAAAAGATGCAACTGCGGATGCCGCAGGTGTGAACGAGGTAGATACTACTGTTGCAGCAGCTGCCGTAAATAAAGACGGCAAAACAACCGCGCTTTTGACCGATGCTCTTCAGGGCAAGATTTCATTTGATGCTAAGGGTGTTACAGAGGATGTAGCAGGTGCTATCACCACAAAACTTGTTAAAAAAGAGAACTATGGTATGGCTCAGTATGGTAATGACCTTAACGGTGACGGCGTTGTTAAAGAGTGGTTTGAACAGGCAGATGCTTTTAACGCAGCTTGCGTAGGCAAAACTGCCACCGAAATCAAAGCATTGGCTCTTGATACAGGATATGGAACAGACACTTTGCAGTCTGCAGGCTGTACAATCAACGTTGCCGATATGGTTAAGGCTGCAGTAAACGCCACTACACTCGGTTAATTATTAAACTCTAAGAGGTGTCTTAGCTGACACCTCTTATTTTTATTTTAAACGCGTATAATAAATATTGTAGATATAAAAACGATAGGAAATTTTTAAATGAGAAAATATATTTGCTTTATTTTGTGCATTATAATTTGTATGTCGCTTTGTGGTTGTAAACAAGAGAAATTTACAGATTATTCGTTTGATTTTTTTGATACTGTCACAACAATTGTCGGTTTTGAAAAAGATAAGGAAACCTTTGATAAAAACTGTGAAGAAATAAAAAATCAACTTGCTGAGTATCATAAACTTTATAATATATATAATGTTTATGACGGTATTAATAATTTTGCTATATGTAATCAAACAAAAAATGGTGAACATTCAGAAGTTAAGGTCGATGAAAAAATTATAAAAATGCTACAGTTTGCAAAGGATATGTATAATAAAACAGAGGGCAAACTGAATGTTGCATTTGGCAGTGTTTTAAATATTTGGCATCAGCATAGGGAAGAGGGAATGAATAATCCTGTCTCTGCTACACTGCCGAAAATGGAAAAGCTAAAAACAGCTGCACAGCATACAAATATAAATGATGTTGTCATCGATAAAGATAACAACTCGGTATTTCTTCGTGACGGCGAAATGCGTCTTGATGTTGGTGCCGTAGCAAAGGGTTATGCTGTCGAACAGGTTGCACTCTGGATGGAAAGCAAAGGCTATAATGGATATATTCTCAATGTGGGCGGCAATGTGCGTTGCGTAGGTAAACGCTCTGATGGTGAAAAATGGAAAGTTGGTATTGAAAGTCCATATACTGACAATGTTGAAATTCCCTATATAGAATATTTATCGATAGATAATATGTCACTCGTTACAAGTGGTTCTTATCAGCGTTTTTATGTTGTGAACGGTAAAAATTATCATCATATTATTGACCCCGTAACGCTAATGCCCGCAGAAAACTTTTTATCGGTTTCGGTGTTATCTAAAAGTTCGGCATTGGCAGATGCGCTTTCTACAGCGCTGTTTACAATGGATTATGAGCAGGGACTTGCTATCATAGAAAATACTGAGGATGCAGAGGCTATGTGGGTAATGCAAAACGGCGAACAACGCTATTCGTCAGGATTTAAAAATTATTGTGTGGAAGAATAAAGAGGTAAACTATGAGAAAAACAAAAATTATATGCACAATAGGTCCGTCATGTTCGGATAAAAATACTCTGAAAGAAATGTGCCTTGCGGGTATGAATGTTGCCCGTCTTAACTTTTCACACGGCACATATGAGGATTATCTTGAAAAGATAAAACTTATTAAAGAAGTAAGAGATGAACTTAAAGTTCCCCTGGCAATAATGCTTGACACTAAGGGGCCCGAATATCGTATAAAAACCTTCCTAAACGGCAAAATAACCTTAAAAGACGGGGACGAGTTTGTTTTAACCGCAGATGAAATAATAGGCGATAACACTCGCGTTTCGGTTAATTATAAGGGACTTCCCTCAGAACTTTCAAATGGTGACACAATACTTTTAAATGACGGAATGTTGAAACTATCGGTTGAAAAGGTAGAAGACAATGACATAAAATGTCGTGTTATAGTAGGAGGAGAACTTTCCAACCGAAAGAGTATGAGTTTTCCGGACAAGCATTTACACCAAATTTATCTGAGTGAACAGGATAAAAGTGATATCCTTTTCGGTATACAAAATGATGTTGATTTTATTGCTTGTTCCTTTGTTTCCTGTAAACAGGATATGGTTGATGTTAAAGAGTTTATAATGCAAAACGGTGGAAGCAATATCGACCTTATAGCCAAAATAGAAAACAGGTCGGGTGTTGACAATATTGAAGAAATCTGTGAAGAGTGTACAGGCATTATGATTGGCAGAGGCGATATGGGTGTAGAAATTCCGTACGAAGAACTACCCGCAATACAAAAGCGCCT
>JAZRZS010000072.1:0-13339 GCA_045601505.1 Acutalibacteraceae bacterium | reverse complement strand
AGGTGAGGTGAGAGTATGGACAAGTTCGTTTTGCACAGTGACTATAAACCCACAGGCGACCAACCTGGGGCAATAGACACGCTTGTGAAAAGCATAAATAACGGCGGTAAAGAACAGGTTTTACTAGGCGTTACGGGTTCGGGTAAAACCTTTACAATGGCGAATATTATTGAGAAAGTCAATCGTCCAACCCTCGTTCTCGCTCATAACAAAACACTTGCCGCACAGCTTTGCTCGGAGTTTCGCGAATTCTTCCCCGAAAATGCGGTGGAGTACTTTGTTTCCTATTATGATTATTATCAGCCTGAGGCGTATATACCTGGTACCGACACCTATATTGAAAAGGATTCATCCATAAACGATGAAATTGATAAACTGCGTCACTCAGCCACCTGTGCGCTTTCAGAAAGACGCGATGTTATTATAGTTGCCAGTGTGTCCTGTATTTACAGTCTTGGCAACCCTATAGACTATCGCAGTATGGTAATATCCTTGCGTACGGGAATGGAAAAAAAGCGTGACGAACTATTAAAAAAACTTGTAGATTTGCAGTACGAAAGAAACGATATTAACTTCACGCGTAACAAATTCCGCGTACGCGGCGATGTTGTCGAAATTTTTCCGTCATATTCGGGTGATACCGCCATTCGTGTTGAGTTTTTTGGTGATGAAATCGACAGAATTTGTGAGATAAATACCATTACGGGCGAGATTAAGAATAGCCTTAAACATATCGCAATTTATCCCGCATCGCACTATATTGTGCCGCCCGATAAAATGAATGATGCGCTTAAAAATATTGAAGATGAAATGGAAGAGCGCGTTAAATATTTTCAGGAAAACGGCAAACTGATAGAGGCACAACGCATTCGTCAGCGTACCGAGTATGATGTTGAAATGCTGCGCGAAATTGGCACATGTAAAGGCATCGAAAATTATTCGCGGGTGCTGTCAGGCAGACCGGCGGGTAGTACACCCTTTACTCTGCTTGACTATTTTCCTGATGATTATCTCTTGTTTGTCGATGAATCGCACGTAACTCTGCCACAGGTGCGCGGAATGTACGGCGGTGACCGTAGCCGAAAAGAAAATCTTGTGGAATTCGGTTTCCGTCTGCCATCTGCGTTTGATAATAGACCGCTAAATTTTGATGAGTTTTACAGCCGTGTAAATCAGGCGGTTTTTGTTTCTGCCACCCCTGCGGAGTTTGAACGCGAAAAGGCTGTAACAATTGCCGAACAGGTAATTAGACCAACAGGACTTTTAGACCCCGAAATTGATGTCCGACAGAGCGAGGGACAAATTGATGACCTTGTATCCGAAATAAATATCCGCGCCGAGCGAGGAGAGCGTGTACTAGTCACAACGCTCACCAAAAAAATGGCAGAGGATTTGACCGAATATCTTGAAGGATTGAATATCGCCGTCCGCTATATGCACTACGACATCGACACTATAGAGCGAATGGAAATAATACGTGATTTACGACTCCATAAGTTCGATGTCCTTGTGGGTATTAACCTTTTACGAGAGGGACTGGATATTCCCGAAGTATCACTTGTTGCAATACTTGATGCAGATAAAGAGGGCTTTTTGCGCAGTGAAACCTCGCTTATACAAACAATAGGCCGCGCTGCACGTAATGAAAACGGCAAGGTTATTATGTATGCCGATAGCGTAACGGATTCTATGGAACGCGCAATACGCGAAACGCTTCGCCGCCGCGAAATTCAGAAGAAATATAACGAGGAAAACGGCATAACACCACAAACTATTAAGAAAGGTGTACGCGATATCATAGAAATCGGCGCATCGGATAAACCGCAAAAAGAAAAGAGCGTTAAGCATATGAGTAGGGCAGAGCGCGAACAGATGATTCTACGACTTACGCGTGAGATGAAACTTGCCGCCAAGATGTTAGAGTTTGAACACGCCGCATATCTTCGCGACCGAATTGAAAAGTTAAGACAAGGCAAATAAAACTTTGTCGGGTGTATTCCCGGCAAAGTTTTTTTAATGCCCAAAAAATATTGCTTTGCATATTATATAGTGTGTCTAATCGGATACTATGTCGTCTTATTGGAGTTGAAAAGAAAATGAACTATATAATAGTTACAGGAACAGTGACCTACGCCATAAGAGGACGCGATTTGCTACGCCGAAACGGCTATAATGCAAACATGGAAAAAACAAAAAGCGGACTCAAAAACGGTTGTGGTTACAGCATTACGGTATCGGGAGATATAGAGCAAATAGAATATTTGCTGCGTGATGCGGGGATAAAAATTCTTGAAATTATTGAAAAATAAAGCATAAAAAACGCCATGTTTAATTGGCGTTTTTTAATATTTATTAAGGGGGGAACTAGATTGATATATCTTGATAATGCGGCAACAACGGGCAGGAAACCGCCACAGGTTATCAGTGCCGTTAATATGGCTTTGCAAAATTATTCGGCTAATCCCGGAAGAAGCGGACACTCGCTGTCAGTAGATACTGCGATGCTCGTATATGATGCGCGAAAAAAGATTGGCGATTTTTTCGGTTGTGATGCATCGGGTGTTATTTTTACGGGAAACTGTACACTTGCACTTAATATGGCAATAAAAGGAAATATAAAACAGGGTGACCATATTATTATTTCATCATACGAACACAATGCAGTTTTACGTCCTGTTTATAAATTGGCTTTGGATGGCGTGGCGGAGTTTGATGTCGCAAGGGTGACGGTAGGTGACAGCGATGCAACCTATCGCGCTTTTGAGTGTCTGATAAAACCAAATACTAAAATGATAATCTGCACACACGCATCCAATGTAACGGGTGAAATTATGCCGATTTTAAGACTGTCTAAGCTTTGCAAGGAAAACGGCATAATATTTGTTGTTGATGCCGCACAAACGGCGGGAATAATACCAATCAACATAAAAAACAGTATAGACTATCTCTGTGTGGCGGCGCATAAAGGATTATATGCGCCTATGGGTACGGGTATTTTACTAACAAACAAAGAACCTCAAGATACGCTTATAGAGGGCGGAACAGGCACATTTTCCAATATGTTTGCGCAACCTAAGGATATGCCCGAACGACTTGAAAGCGGAACATTACCTGTGCCACTAATAGCGGGTGTTAAAGCGGGAGTGGAGTTTTTGGAACAAAAGGGACTAAAGAAAATACATTCACACGAAATATCTCTTTTGCAAATTCTTTATGATAAACTTGCGTCTTTGCCAAATGTGCTTCTTTATACAGAGCGCCCAACGGCTGAAAAATTTGCACCAGTGCTTTCCTTTAATTTGGAGGGCAAAAACAGTATGCAGGTTGCAGAAAAACTATCGCAAAAGGGCATAGCGGTACGTGCGGGACTGCATTGTGCGCCACTTGCCCACAAAACAATCGGCACAGAAGATATCGGCACGGTACGCGTCTGTCCGTCCGTTTACAACACAAAAAACGATGTTTTAACGCTTTTTAATGTGGTTAAAAGCATAAAATAATCGAAAAAAGTTGCAAAAAAACTATTGAATATATTTTAATATATGATAAAATATTAATGAGATAATGTTTGTTCAAAAGGATGTGAAATCGTGGGAAGCTTTTTTAACTCGTTGCTAGACGTTTTTGAGCAGGTCTTTTTTGCCCTTAAAAACATAAGGGTTTTTGATGTTTTGGATATTTTGGTTGTCGCATTTGTCATTTATAAATGTGTTGATTTCTTTAAAAAATCCCGTGCGGGTCAACTTATGAAAGGCGTGTTTATGCTGCTTGTCATATTTTTGATAGCACAGTGGCTTGACCTCGTATCACTCAAATGGTTGCTTAATAAGTTAATAAATTCTGCAATTGTTGTCGCCGCAATAGTATTCCAACCTGAACTTCGCCGTGCACTTGAGCGTGTGGGACGCAGTCAGCTTGGCGGCAACAGGACAATCAGCAATGAGAGTCAGGCTTTATCGCGTACTATTAGTGCTGTTTGTAAATCTTGCGCTTCAATGCAGGAACAAAAAATTGGTGCTCTAATCGTGTTTGAACGCTCAACCCTTTTAAGCGAGATTGCCGATACGGGCACTTTAATGGATGCAGAGGCTTCAACACAACTTATTTCAAACATATTTTTTCCGAAATCTCCGCTGCATGATGGCGCCTTGCTTTTGCGCGAGGGAAGACTTTTATCGGCGGGATGTATTTTACCGCTGACATCTAATGAGAATATCAATTCAAGTCTTGGCACCCGTCATAGAGCTGCTATAGGACTAAGCGAAAACACCGATGCCGCCGTTGTGGTGGTGTCGGAAGAAACGGGCATCATTTCGGTTGCGGTCAATGGTGAAATTAAGCGCAACTTTAACACCGTTACCCTCCGTCAAGAGTTAAACAAACTCTTGTTTATTGATGAAAATAATAGCACAAGCGAAGGCTTATTTACTAAAATTAAAAATATTTTTATACGAAAATAAAGGAAAGGAGAATTAAAGTGGCAGTTAAAAAAGATTTTTTCGCTAAACTGTTTTCAAATAATAAATTTGTGCTTGTTTTCTCCTTGATTGCGGCTTTTGTCTTTTGGATGACTATTACTATTGTTGAAAATCCTGTGCGTGATACTACTTTCAGTAATATAACAATCTCGGTTGTAACGGACGGTACAGCTGCGGGCGAGTTGGGACTTGATCTTGTTTCGATTAGTTCGCCAACTGCAACCGTAAGTGTAAGCGGACCTAGCTATGTTTTGGCGTCACTTGAGGCGACCGATATTTCGGTTACCTTGCCTCTTTCTGATGTTACCGAAGCGGGTAAGTACGACATTTCGCTTTCCGCGGCGTCCTCGAAGGCGGGTGGTGTAAACATTGTGGGCATAACACCATCTAAGGTTACAGCGGTTTTTGACTATACCGATACCAAACAGTTTGATATTGAGGTTGAGGCTGTCGGCGCTGTTGCAGTTTCAGGCTTAGTTGCTGATACGCCTACCGTCAGCAACAGTTCAGATGCTACCATTGCAATAACAGGACCGCGAAGTGAACTTTTAAAAATCAGCCGTGTTGTCGCGGTTGCAAATGTGAACGAAAAATTAAGCGCTACAGAATCGTATAGCGCAAAACTACACCTGTATGATGAGGAAGGGAATGAACTGGAAACAGATGTTTATTCTATGCCTCTTAGCGAGGTTAAAATAACAGTTCCAATTCTTAAACAAAAAGTTATTCCGCTAAAAGTTGCTTTTTCTAATAAACCTGATTATTACACTAAAAACGATGTGTCATATTCTGTAAGTGCAACTAAAGTGTCGGTTTTGGGACCTGCTACAACAATTGATGAGTTGGATTCAATTTCACTCGCTCCCATTGATTTTGACAGCATAACACCAACAAATAATAAGTTTGATGTTGCGCCAATGTTGCCGAATGGAGTAAAATTTGCAGAGAACTTAGAGGTTGTAACGGTAACGGTTAACACGGGTGGCTTCACTGAAAGAACATTTACTGTTAATAATTTTGAATTTAAGAATATAACGAACGGACTTACCTGTACAGCAAGCGCAATCAAAAATGTTAAAATTTGCGGTCCGCGTGCTGTGGTACGAAAACTTAATGCGGGTGACCTTTACGCCGTTGCAGATATGCAGGGCAAAACTAAGGGCGAATACACCGTTGCTGTAAGAATATACTCAAGAAGTTATGATAACATTTGGCAAATCGGAACCTACAATGTCGTTGTTACTATAAAATAAATATATGGCGGGTTACAGTTACCACAATGTAACTCGCCATTTGTTTTATTGTCAAAAACATCCGCTCGACCATAGTATGTTATGGGGTGAGTTATATGTTTAAGGTAATACTAATATTAATTGCACTATTTTTGTCGGCAGTAGGCATTGGTGAACTGTTACATAGGCTGTGGATGCACATTTTACGTCCGTCTGACCTCAAATGCTTTTTAGTAGTACCGCTTTGTGATATTGCTACAGAGAAGGTAACGGCGGTTTTAGAGGAAATGCGTTGGTACGGAAAAAACTATGCCGATGTATTAATAGGTGTTGATGTAGGACTATCGGATGGAGAGAGAAAACGCTGTAAGGAGATTGAAGCACTCACATCTGATTTTGTGCTTTGTGATGCAGACGAAGTAGAGGGAATTATAAAAAGAGGTGAAAAAAGCGGTGAACGAGGAATATGAAACTCTGCATGGTAGGGTAGAGCATATTACATATAAAAGTCAGCAAACGGGTTACACCGTTTTTAAACTTTCTGTGGCGGGGGATACAGTTGTCGTGACGGGCAACTTCCCCTATGTTTCACAGGGTGATGTTGTTAATCTTACGGGCGAATATGTAGTACATAATACCTATGGACCTCAGTTTAAGGCACACACTTGTGAAAAAGAGGCGCCAACCGATGAAGCCGCAATTCTTCGCTATCTTTCGTGCGGTGCAATTAAGGGAATTGGTCCTGCAACCGCTTCTAAAATAATCAAAAAATTCGGCAACAATGCACTTGATGTTATTAAAAATCATCCCGAGCGCCTGTGCGAAATCAAGGGCATTTCACCCGATAAAGCCGATCGCATATCAAAAGAATATATGCGTCAGTTCGGTATACAGGATTTGATGTTATATTTTTCGAAATTTAAGGCGTCACCCGAAGATGCCGCAAAAATTTTTAAACAATACGGCGAACGCTCTGTAAAGGTTATAAATGAAAATCCGTATGTGCTTTGTAGCGAGGAAATAGGTTTTACCTTTGACCGTGCGGATGAAATAGCTGAAAGTCTTAATATTCCGCCCGATAATCCTAATAGAATCCACGCAGGGCTTTTCTTTGTGCTCAGGCATAATTTGATGAACGGACATACCTGTCTTCCAAGAAAAAAACTTTGCGATGTGGTCGCGGGACTTCTTGGATGCTCACCTTATGATGCTGATGATGGAATCGATGCCTTGCTTATGGGGCTTAGCCTTCGTAGCAAAGAAATAAATGGCACCCAGTTTATATTTTTACCGCAGTATTATGCGGCAGAAGAATATATTTCGGCGCGTCTTTGTCTTTGTCTTGATGAGGGAAAACCTATACTGCTTGATGAACTTGAGATTGATTATGTAGAAAACCATCTTCATATTAAATATGACGAAAATCAGCGTAAGGTAATAAAAACTGCATTTAAAAATTGTGTAACCGTGCTGACAGGCGGACCGGGAACAGGTAAAACCACAACCCTTAACGGACTAATTAAACTTTTTGAACAGAAAGATTTGCGTGTTTTAATTGCTGCACCGACAGGTCGTGCCGCGCAGCGTATATCTGAACTTACAGGATATGAAGCAAAAACAATCCACCGCCTACTAGAAGTACAGTGGGGCGAGGGGGACAAGCCGTATTTTGATAGGAACGAACGCAATCCCTTGATATGTGATGTAATAATAATTGATGAAATGTCAATGGTTGATACGCTTTTGTTTGAAAGCCTGTTGCGCGCTTTGCGACTAGGGACACGCATAATTCTTGTGGGTGATAGCGACCAACTCCCAAGCGTTTCGGCAGGAAATGTTTTGCACGATATAATAGATTCGGCTAAAATACCCGTAATTTCACTTAATAGAATTTACAGGCAGTCTGATACAAGCTTAATTGTCTATAACGCGCATGAGATTATAAATGGCAGAATGCCGGTGCTAAATTCCCGTGATGCTGATTTCTTTATGCTTGAATGTCAAAACGGTGCCGATACAGCAAAAACGGTTGTGGATTTGGTTACAAACCGTTTACCTCGCGCCTACGGGTTTGTACCTAGAACGGATATACAGGTGCTTTGTCCCTCAAGGAAATTGGATACAGGCACACAGAATTTGAATGCACTTATCCAAGAACAACTCAATCCTTTTGTAAATAATGTAAAAGAGATAAAATACGGAGGATTTGCTTTTCGTGAAAACGATAAGGTTATGCAAACCAAAAACAACTATGATATTTCTTGGGTGGACGATAGAGGCGAAAAAGGTTCAGGTGTTTATAACGGTGATATCGGCGTTATTGAAAGTATCGATATTTATACAGAACTTGTCACTGTGCGCTTCGAGGACCGCATAGCGTCTTATTATGGCGCTGAGGTAAGGCAACTTGAACCTGCATATGCCGTAACCGTCCATAAAAGTCAGGGTAGCGAGTTTAATTGTATAGTTCTACCGCTTTGCGCAATACCAACACAACTTTTGTATCGAAATTTGCTATATACTGCTGTAACACGTGCCAAGCGTCTGCTTGTCATTGTTGGGGATAGACAAACGGTTGCAAAAATGGTGGAAAACGACCGTAAGACACTGCGCTATACAGCGCTAAAAAGTATGATAGAGGAAGCATTTGATGAAAAGCATTTTAACTGATTTTCTATATTTGTTTTATCCAAAGCGCTGTATTGTCTGCGGTGAAGTTGTGCATCCTACCGTTTATCTGTGCGATGTCTGTGAAAAAGAGCTTAAACCAATTACGGTCAAGACCTGCAGAAAGTGTGGTAATCCAAAAAAACTTTGTTGTTGTAAAAGATATGTGTATCATTTCCGCGGTATTTCGTCACCCTATCTTAACGCCGACAACGCACAAAAGGCTGTGTATTTTTATAAGTTTGGCGGTAACACAGATTCTGCTGAGTTTTTTGGAAAAGAGATGGCAAAACGCTTTATTAACGATTTTCCCGATGTGGAAATTGACTGTGTAACATCCGTTCCGCAGAACCGAAAGAAACGGCGCGACAGTGATAATACGCTGTGGCGGTTTGACCATTCTGCCCGTCTTGCGAAGTGCGTGGCACGTGAACTCGGCGTACCTTATAAGCCCTTACTTATAAAACATAAAAACAATAAAGTTCAGCACTTGCTTTCGGGTAGAGAACGTTTTGATAATGTAAAAGGCGTTTATAAAGCGGAGGATAATGAGTTTACAAATGTTTTGCTTGTTGACGATATAAAAACAACGGGTGCTACTTTGGACGAATGTTCGCGAATTTTGATGCTTGCGGGAACAGAAAATGTTTATGCGTTAACCGCTGTTATTAGTGCTTGAAAAAATGTAAGGATTTAACTATAATATAAATGGTGATATAAATGGCAACAGAAATTGCAATAGACCTTGGCACATCAAAAACCGTAATTGCTTCGGGTGGTAAGATTATTTTGGAACTGCCCAGCGTTGTAACGGTCGATACAGAAACTTGGGAGCCTGTGCTTTTTGGTGAGAAAGCCTATAAAACATATGGCAGAACACCTGAGAGTTTAACAACCGTTTTCCCAATTCAAAACGGTATTATTGCGGCGCTGGATGCAACCGAGGCAATGCTTACCGAATATGTTAAAATAGCATTTGGAAATCGTATCTCCAGACCGAAAGTAATGGTTTCAATGCCAACAGGTGTTACGCCAATACAACACCATACCGTTGCCAACGCTATAGAGGCGGCGGGCGGAAGAAATATATCGGTTATTGAAAGTCCAATTGCTGCTGCAATCGGTATGGGTATAGATTTTTCTAAACCACACGGTAGTATGGTGGTTGATTTTGGTGCAGGTTGTACCGATATTGCTACCATTTCAATGGGTGGTATTGTTGAGTGTGAATCGCTAAAAATGGCATCTCGCGACTTGGACGAACAAATTATACGATATGTAAAAAAAGAATATAATATTTTAATCGGTCCTCTCACTGCGGAGGAGATTAAAAAACAACTTGGCTCTGCATATAATAGACCGCTTGAGGTTTCTATGGTTGCAAAGGGCAAAAATCTTTTAACAGGTCTGCCCCAAACCTTTGAAATCTCGTCAAGCGAGGTTTATGACGCTACATACGATACGCTTCATATAATTTGTAACGAGGTAAGGGCGGTGCTTGAACGCACGGCGCCCGATGTTGTCGGCGATATTAAAGAGGATGGACTGTACCTAACAGGTGGAGGCGCCCGTATAAGCGGATTTGATAAACTCCTGTCCGAGTATATAGGAACAGAGGTTATAATGGCAGATGACCCCGAACACAGCGTTGTAAGGGGAGAGGGCATTGCAATCAAGCGTCCTGAACTGCTAGAAAACGGTGATTATCTCTACCGCTCGATAAAAGAACTTATAGTAGAACAATAAAAATAGCACACCGAGAGGTGTGCTATTTTTTGTGCTTGTCATAATTTTCTTTTTCACTTCATATCCATAATACAAAAGAATGTGTTAGTGGAGGATTATTATGACCGATACAAATATTTATAAGGATATAGCAGCAAGAACGGGCGGAGATATTTACATAGGCGTTGTTGGGCCTGTAAGAACGGGAAAATCCACATTTATTAAGCGGTTTATGGATATGTTGGTTATACCAAATATTGACGAGCCGTATTTGAGAGAACGCACGAGCGATGAATTGCCGCAGTCTTCATCAGGTAGGACTATTATGACAACCGAGCCAAAATTCATACCCGAAAATTCGGTTAATATCGTGCTGGAAGATAATGCAAATCTAAATGTCCGCCTAATAGATTGCGTTGGATATATAGTTCCAAGTTCAATTGGATATATTGAAAACGACCAACCGAGAATGGTTATGACTCCGTGGTATGAGGAAACAATACCCTTTAATATGGCGGCAGAAATCGGAACAAGAAAGGTTATAAACGAACATTCTACTATAGGTCTTGTTGTAACAACAGACGGAAGTATAAGCGAAATCCCGCGTGAAGAGTATGAAGAGGCGGAAGAACGCGTCATAAGCGAACTGAACGAAATCAATAAACCATATATTGTTTTGCTCAATTGTATGTATCCGGAATCGGAAGAAAGCCACGCGTTATCACTTAAATTGACCGAAAAATATAAAGTGCCTGTAATTCCTGTAAACTGCATAGAACTTGATACAGAGGATATAAAAAGGATATTAAGTACTGTGCTTTTCCGCTTTCCAATCAAGGAAATCGGGATAAAACTAGGCAGATGGATAAACTCGCTGCCTGTCGAACATTGGCTTCGTTCGTCCTTGTTGAATACAGTTCGCGAAGTGTGCACAGATATGAAAATTATAGGCGATGTTCGTGGTATAGAGCATAGTATTTGCGATAACAGCAATGTTTCTGCCGCTAATATAGAAAGTATAGACCTTGGAACAGGCAGCGTTAAACTTTGCGTTGATGTTCGTAAAGAATTGTTTTATAAAATTCTTGGAGAGATGACGGGTATAAATATTGAAAGCGAAGAGCAGCTTATGAGCAATATGGTTGAACTTGCCCGTGACAGAAAAGAGTATATGAAGGTTAAAAATGCGCTTGATGAAGTAGAAGCAACGGGTTATGGTATCGTAATGCCATCAATTGAAGAGTTAACCCTTGAGCAGCCTGAAATTATGAAACAGGGCGGAAGATACGGGGTTAGACTACGCGCATCGGCACCCTCTGTTCATATGATGAAAGCCGATATTACAACCGAGGTTACTCCTATTGTGGGAAGTGAAAAACAAAGCGAAGACCTAGTTATGTATCTCTTGCGCGAGTTTGAGGAAAGTCCCGAAAAAATTTGGGATTCAAACATTTTCGGAAAATCACTTCACGAACTTGTCAACGAGGGACTGCACACAAAATTAGCCCGTATGCCATCTGATGCAAGAATGAGGATACAAGAAACCCTCGAGCGCGTCATAAACGAGGGCTGCAGCGGACTTATCTGTATAATTCTTTAAAAAATACGCCGATATAACCATCAAAACAGAGTGTGTTAGATGAGTTATATCGGTGTTTTTTTATCCTAAAAACAAAATATACTAAATTTTACCATTTTTCCTATTGCATTATTTTGGTAAATATGTTAAAATATAACAAATTGCAAAGGAGGAAACAAAATGGAAAAGAAAATTAAGGTAATTATTGCAGATGAAAGCGCGGAATTTGGACAAAATTGTTCAAATGCATTGAAAAGTTACGGAATGGAGGTGTTGCTATGCGCCAAGGACGGCAGAAAACTTGTTGAAAAAATACATAGAGAAAAACCTGATATAGTAGTTGCCGATGTGTTTATGCCTAATATGGATATAATAGGTGTGCTAAATGAAATTAAAAACAGTGATATTAAATCTAAGCCGCTTGTAATGGCAATATCAGGGTACGATAATCCCATGCTTGAAAAAGAAACAATTTCAGCGGGTGCGTGTTATTATTTCATAAAACCTTTCGATACAAATATGTTTGCAGAGCGCATAATTCAACTTTCGGGTTGGAAAAACACATCGGCACCGGTTGTTAAGGATAATGTTGTTTGTGACAGCGACCTTGAACTTATGGTAACAGAAATAATACATCAAATCGGAGTTCCCGCGCATATAAAAGGTTATCAGTATTTGAGAGAGGCGATTATTCTTTCAGTAAAGGATATAGAAATGATAAACTCAGTCACAAAACAATTATATCCCACAGTTGCCAAGAAAAATCAAACCACATCATCTCGCGTTGAACGCGCAATCAGACACGCCATAGAAGTTGCTTGGGATAGAGGAGATATAGATGTTCTCAATTCCTATTTTGGATATACAATCCATAATGGCAGAGGAAAACCCACAAACAGCGAGTTTATAGCAATGATAGCGGATAAATTAAGGTTAAGACTTAAAATAGGGTAATACATATTTTTCCCCCTTTAGTAAATAGTAAAATAAAGGGGAGAAATATATGGCAAAACGAATAAACAAAACCATCCTTTTCGATAACAAACCTACCGTAATAAGTTACGCTTCGGTAGTTGGAAAAAAAGAAAAGGAGGGACCGCTTTCAAAAGAATTTGACTATACCTACAGTGATGATACCTTTAATCAAAAAAGTTTTGAAGACGCCGAAAGCCAAATTCAGCGACTCTCAATACTTGCCGCTATGAAAAAAAGAGGCATAAAACCGCAGCAAATTGATTGTGTATTTGCTGGGGACTTGCTTAATCAGTGCATAGGAAGCAGTTTTGGATTAAGGGATTTGGATATTCCGTTTGTAGGAATGTATGGAGCTTGTTCAACAATGGCACTCTCACTTCTTAATGCTGCCGTGCATATAGAGGGCGGTGCGGCTAATACAGCAATTGCAGTTACATCGTCACATTTTTGTTCGGCTGAAAGACAATACCGCTTTCCGCTTGAATATGGCTCACAGCGTCCCCCAACATCGCAGTGGACTGTGACAGGCGGCGGCGCCGTTGTTTTGCATAATAAAAATGACGGAACGATGCCGTATATTAATGCGGCAACAATTGGAACAATACAGGACCTTGGTATCAAAGATGCAAATAATATGGGTGCGGCAATGGCACCTGATGATGTTAAAATAAGACCATACCCAA
>JAZRZS010000071.1:0-20643 GCA_045601505.1 Acutalibacteraceae bacterium | reverse complement strand
CACCTTTTGTTTTTGACTATATAAAAACCGATATAGAAGATAATATTGCGCTAAGCGCATCAGCACTTAACGCTATTAGGAGAGATGCGTTAGACCACCTTGCAGAAAAGCGCTTTGCACTTTTAGAATGTGAAGAAATTGAAACAATAGATGAGCTGCCTACTCGCGCACGTAAATCTCCGTCTTTGGTGGGCAGATTTGCGCATCCCACACAAATTCCCGATGATATATCGGCGCTTTCGGCTATCGTTTTACCGCTTGAGTGTGATTTTGAAAACTATAATTTCCCCGTTCCGCTTTGTATTGATATTCCGCGCGGAATTTTGAATGAAGAATATATAAAAAACCGCCTTAAAACCGCCAAAGAGTGTGGTGCAAGTGCGGCATTTTGTGGCAATATTGCCGCCGTTACGCTTTGTAACGAGGCAGGGCTTCCCCCTGTTTTTGATTTTTCTATGAACATATTTAACAGCCACAGTGCAAAAACAGCGGCAGAGTTTAATGCCGCTGCGGTTACCCTGTCGCCCGAACTTACCTGTGAACAGGTTGCAAATGTTAAAACGCCGCTTCCTACAGGTATTATAGGCTACGGCAGACTTCCGCTTATGCTAACGCGCAACTGCCCTCTAAAGAACGGAACAACCTGCGAAAAATGCGATAAAAATGGCGCTTTGACCGACCGAAAAGGCATAAAATTCCCCGTTCGTTGCAGACAGGGGTATAGTGAGATTTTCAATTCCCGCCCTATTTATCTTGCCGAACGCATAAACGAATTTAATGTGGATTTTCTAACACTTTTTTTCACCACAGAAACGGCAGAAGAATGTGCGAACGTCCTCAAAAACTATCAAACAGGCGCAAAATCACAAACCGAATATACGCGCGGACTTTACTATCGCGGCGTAGAATAGGTGGTAAAAATGAAAAAATTTATTTTGTTTAGTTTTTGCCTTGTGTTCTTGCTTTGCGGTTGTCAGCCAACAGAAGACTCAATTAGCGTGACAAGTGAAAATTACGCCTCTAAATACCTTGAATATGAGGCGGCGGTGGAGTGTGATTTTTCTCTGCTCGATGAAACAAAAAAACTTAAAATCGGGGATAAAATTGGTGGTTTTACGCTGACAAAACTGTACGCAAAAGCGGAAAATAAAAGCATTCGCGCAACCTTCTCCTGTGATAAAACCGTGAGCGGCGAATTAAACTATAAAAACGGCGGCGTATATAGTGAGCTTTTACGTTTCACTCCCACAGAGTTAAAAGAATTTCCCGTCATCACAGGCGGGGAAAATCCCGCTTGGTTTGTAATTTTGGAAAACGGCAACCCGTTTGATGCGCTGAATGTTCAAAAGGACAAGCCTGTAAAAAAGGCAATAGAAATTAAAATATCCGCCTTCCACATTCACAAGTCGGCAGAAAACACTATTTGTTATATTGAGATAAAATAGTAAAACGGGACTGTTATAGTCCCGTTTTTATTATACAACAAACCTCGCTTTCGTTTGAAAGCGGGGTTTTTGATTATTCTTCGGTTTCCTCTATAACGGGCAACTTTTCAACCGTTATGTTTTCAATTCTGCGCTCGTCAACCTCGTCAACGCGGAAACGGCAATTTTCAAAAACAATTTCGGGGTGCTCGTCCTCGGCAGGAATACGGCCTAGTTCAGACATTATAAATCCGCCGATGGTGTCATATTCACCCTCTGGAAATTCAATTCCAAGCAGTTCTTCAAGCTCCTCTATATCTGTCGTGCCGTCAATTTGGAAGGTGGTTTCATTTACCTGTTCGATTTCCTCTTGCTCATTATCATATTCATCCTGCATATTGCCAACAATGGATTCAAGCAGGTCTTCAATGGTAACAATACCCGAAATTCCGCCGTACTCATCACTGACAAATACCATCTGCAGATGTTTTTCGGTCATCTCACTGAAAAGGTCACGGCAGCGTTTGCTTTCGGGAACAAACATAGCCTCTCGCATAAGGTCGTTAATAGTAACGGTCGAGGGAATTTTCTTACCCACAAACGCTAATAGGTCTTTTACATATATAATACCTTTAATATTGTCAAGATCTTCTTCGTAAACAGGGATACGGGAATAACCCGTTTCAAGCGTTTTTTCAAGCAGTTCTGCAAAGTTATCGGTTATTTCAACCGCAACAACATCTGTGCGGTGTGTCATAACATCACTCGCAACAATATCGTCAAACTCGAAGATATTGTTAATCATCTCTTTCTGGCTTTCCTCGATAACGCCCTTTTCTTCTCCCGCATCCACCATCATAAGAATTTCTTCTTCTGTAACGGCTTCTTCGTTGGCGTTGGGGTCGAAACCAAAGAGGCGCACAACCGCGTTGGTCGAAACCGATAAAACCTTGATAAAAGGTGTCATAGCCGCTTTTATAAATAAGAGTATGCCTATTACCTTAAAGGATATTTTTTCGGCGCACTGCATTCCGATTCGTTTGGGGGCAAGTTCACCAAGCACAAGCGAAAAATATGAGATTATAATAGTAACGATTACAAGCGAAACACCCTGTACCGCAGCGCCCATCGCCGCAGGTAACGAAAACGTCTTTATAATCCACGCAGAAAGCGGTCCCGAAAAACTGTCGGCTGCCGAAGCAGATGTTAAAAATCCTGCCAAGGTTACACCGATTTGAATGGTCGATAAAAATGCTGACGGACTTTCGGTAAGTTTAAGCACCTTAACGGCGCCTTTATGTCCGTCCTCTGCCATTTTTTTGATTTTTGTATCACTGAGCGAAATAATAGCTATCTCACTCATTGCAAAGAATGCGTTGATAAGAATAAGTACAAACAATAGAACTAACTTAAAAAATAAATCGGGCCACCCGTCCATAAAGTAAAAAACTCCGTTTCATAAAAAATTTTTGATACTGAAATATATGATATAAAAAACCGAGAGAAAAGTCAAACCCCGTGTGTTCGCCTGTGCAAGAGGTTTAATTTACCAAAACGCACCGCGTGGTCGCAAATTAAAAAATCGGCGAAAAACAATGGAAAAACGGTTAAAATCAAAGCAAAACGGAGGAAATCGGTTAAAGCCCGAGCGTCTCACCAACTAGCAAAACCTTGATTCTGCCTCTTTCACGACAAAAACGCATCTCGACCGTTTGACAGCAAATACAGGCAGGGGACTTGCAGTCATGGCAGACACCGCTCTTCGCACATGGGGTATCGGTGGAAAGGCGAATTGCGTTAGCGGGGGCGGCAAAATGCTTCGCCCTTTTGTGTGCTTCGGCTGTATCACGGCATATTTTATTCATTCCCACAACCAAAATAACATTTTTAGGACCATACGCAATAGCGGCTATGCGGTTGCCGTTACCGTCTATATTAATCATAATGCCATCTTCTGTCATAGCGTTGACACTTGACAAATAGGTGTCTACAGTAAGCGCTGCTCTAAGCACATTTTCTTTTTCTTCGGGTGTTTTTGCGTTTGCGCGGTCAATTACGGTATAATCACCCGTTTTCAGAGCGTTTATAATACCGCAGTCCACAAGCGTACGGGAACCTCCGCACGAAACCGATGAACCATGTTTTATCAGTTCCAAAGTCTTTTGCAGAGCGGCGGTGCGGTCGGCACAAAAATACGCCTCATATCCACGAGCTTCAAGCGCAGATAAAACACCCTGCGACATAGCCTCATATTTTTTGCAAATGATTTCATTACTTGACATTCAAATCATTCCTTTTTCTTATATTTATTACATTATATCATAATTTTCTTAAAATTGCATTATCAATATATGTGATTTTTTTAACATTTGCTCTTTACATAGCGCGAAAAAAGTGGTATTATAAGTGCGTATGGAATTTTATATTCCAAAACAGTTTATCAAGGAGGATTTTTCCATGGCTAGAAAGTTTAAAACTATGGACGGTAACAACGCTGCGGCTTATGTGTCTTACGCATTTACCGAGGTTGCAGGTATCTACCCGATTACCCCGTCCAGTCCTATGGCAGACTATGTTGACCAGTGGTCCGCACAGGGACAGAAGAACATTTTCGGCACAACCGTTAATGTTGTAGAGATGGAATCTGAAGCAGGTGCAGCAGGTACCGTTCACGGTTCGCTGAACGCTGGTGCTCTTACCACAACCTACACCGCATCTCAAGGTTTGCTTCTTATGATTCCGAACATGTATAAGATTGCGGGCGAGTTGCTTCCCTGCGTGTTCCACGTATCAGCACGTTGCGTTGCTTCTCACGCTCTTAACATTTTTGGCGACCATTCAGACGTTTATGCCTGCCGTCAGACAGGTTTTGCAATGCTCGCTGAATCTAATCCGCAAGAGGTTATGGACCTTGGTGCCGTTGCCCATTTGGCATCCATCAAGGGACGCGTTCCGTTCATTAACTTCTTTGACGGTTTCCGCACCTCCCACGAAATTCAGAAAATTCAGATTTGGGATTATGAGGATTTGAAGGAAATGTGCGATATGGATGCTGTTGACGCATTCCGTAAGCGCGCCCTCAACCCTGAGCGTCCTGTAATGCGCGGCTCACACGAAAACGGTGACGTTTTCTTCCAGCATCGTGAGGCTTGCAACAAGTATTATGATGCTATGCCCGAAATCGTTGAAGATTATATGAACAAGGTTAACGATAAACTCGGCACCGATTATAAACTCTTCAACTACTACGGTGCACCCGATGCTGAGCGCGTAATTATTGCAATGGGCTCTTTCTGTGACGTTGCAGAAGAGGTTGTTGATTACCTCACAGCCGCAGGTGAAAAGGTTGGTCTTATCAAAGTTCGTCTTTACCGTCCTTTCTCTGCAAAGCATCTTGCTGCTGCAATTCCCGCAACTGCTAAGAAAATTGCCGTTCTTGACAGAACAAAGGAACCCGGCGCACTTGGCGAACCGCTTTATCTTGATGTTGTTGCTGCTATGGCTGCAACAGGCAACAAGGCAACAGTTATTGGCGGTCGTTACGGTCTTGGCTCTAAGGACACACCCCCTGCAAGTGTTCTTGCCGTTTATAAAGAACTTGCAAAGGACGAGCCTAAAAACCTCTTTACACTCGGTATTGTTGACGATGTTACAAACCTCTCACTTGACGAGAGTGAATCGCCCAACACCGCAGCAGAAGGCACTATTGAATGCAAATTCTGGGGTCTTGGCGGTGACGGTACCGTTGGTGCTAATAAGAACTCTATCAAGATTATCGGCGACCACACCGATAAATATGTTCAGGCATACTTCCAGTATGACTCCAAAAAGACAGGCGGTATAACAATTTCCCACCTGCGCTTCGGTGATAAGGCTATAAAGAGCCCTTATTACATAAACAAGGCAGACTTTGTTGCCTGTCACAACCCCTCTTATGTTCTTAAGGGATATAAGATGGTTAACGATGTTAAGCCGGGCGGCGTATTCCTTATTAACTGCCAGTGGACAGCAGAGGAACTCAACAAGCATATGCCTGCTGACGCAAAGAGATACATTGCAAATAACAATGTTCAACTCTACACCGTTAACGCTATTGACCTTGCCGCACAAATCGGTATGGGCAAACGCACCAACACAATTTTGCAGTCTGCATTCTTTGCTCTTGCAAAGGTTATGCCGTCTGAAGATGCCATCAAGTTTATGAAAGAAGCAGCAGAGAGATCCTATCTCAAGAAGGGCCGCGATGTTGTTGATATGAACTGGAAGGCAATTGACGCAGGTGCTACTGCATTCGTTAAGATTGATGTTCCTGCTGACTGGGCAGACGCAACTGACGACAGCAGTGCCGTAGCTGAAAACGGACCTGCAAAACTCGTTAAGATGGTTGACGGCATCATGAAGCCCATCTCCAAGATGGAGGGCGACTCTCTGCCTGTTTCAGCATTTGTCGACCACGCAGACGGTACATTTGAGCTCGGTGCTTCGGCTTACGAGAAGCGCGGTGTTGCCGTTATGGTTCCTGAATGGAATGCAGAAACTTGTGCAAAATGTAACAAGTGCGCATTTGTTTGCCCCCACGCAACAATTCGCCCGTTTGCATTGACAGAGGCTGAGGCTGAGGCTGCACCTGAGGCAACTAAAATTGCTCCCAAGCCGATTGTTAAGACCGAATATAAATACACACTTGCTGTTTCGCCTATGGATTGTATGGGATGCGGAGTTTGTATCGGCGTTTGTCCCACAAACTCTCTTAAGATGGTTCCGCGCGAAACACAGGATGCACAGCAGGCTGTATTTGATTACTGCGTAGCAGAGGTAACTGAAAAAGCAGAGGTTGCAACCGATGCTAATGTTATCAGTTCACAGTACAAGAAGCCGCTTCTCGAGTTCTCGGGCTCCTGCGCAGGTTGTGCTGAAACCTCTTATGCTCGTCTTATCACTCAGCTCTTCGGTGACAGAATGTATATCTCCAACGCAACAGGCTGTTCGTCCATCTGGGGCGGTCCTGCTGCAACCTGTCCTTACACTGTAAACAGCAAGGGTCAGGGTCCTGCTTGGGCAAACTCTTTGTTTGAAGACAACGCTGAGCATGGTCTTGGTATGTACTTCGGTCAGAAGGCTCTTCGTGATAGACTTATAAGCGATGTTGAGCAGATTGTCGCTTCGGACAAAGCCGCTGCTGAAGTTAAGGCTGCAGGTGAAGAGTTCCTTGCAACCGTTAACGATGGCAAGAAGAACGGCGCTGCTGCAGAAGCACTTGTTGCTGCTATTGAAAAGAATGGTCCTTGCTGTGACATTTGCAAAGATGTTCTTGACAACCGCGAATACCTCGCCAAAAAATCTGTTTGGATTTTCGGTGGTGACGGTTGGGCTTATGATATCGGCTTCGGCGGTCTTGACCACGTATTAGCATCGGGCAACGATGTTAACATTATGGTATTCGATACCGAAGTTTACTCCAACACAGGCGGTCAGGCTTCCAAAGCTTCTCAGATTGGTCAGGTTGCACAGTTTGCTGCTGCAGGTAAGGCTATTGCTAAGAAGTCACTTGCTGAAATCGCTATGTCCTACGGTTATGTATACGTAGCACAGATTGCTATGGGCGCTGATATGAACCAGACACTCAAGGCTATCAAAGAGGCAGAGGCTTATAACGGACCTTCCATCATCATTGGTTATGCACCTTGCGAGATGCACTCTATCAAGGGCGGTATGGTTAACTGCCAGAACGAGATGAAGAAGGCTGTTGACTGCGGTTACTGGAATATGTTCCGCTTCAATCCTGCACTTAAGGCAGAGGGCAAAAACCCGCTGACAATTGACAGCAAGCCCGCAACTGCTGACTATAAGGAGTTCATCATGAACGAGGCTCGTTATTCCTCGCTCACACGCTCCTTCCCCGAACGCGCAGAAGCGTTGTTCGACAAGGCTGCAGAGGCTTCTAAAGAAGCAAGAGCGCACCTTGAAAAACTTGCCGAACTCTATGGCAAACAAGACTAATAAAATAAAAAGGTCGGGACGCGAGTCCCGACCTTTTTTTATGCGACAAAAAGTTTACCTTTTCTCCATTTGAACGTACTGTTCCTCTTCCTTTACATTTATATATGCAGGGCGAATAATTTTTCCCGCGTTTTGTATTTCTTCTATACGATGGGCACTCCATCCCGCTATACGCGAAACGGCAAAAAGCGGCGTAAACAGTTCGGTCGGCAGGCCAAGCATTTTATATATCAGTCCCGAATAGAAATCCACATTCGGACTGACGCCCTTATACATTTTGCGCTTTTCGCCAATTATTTCTGGTGCGAGTTTTGCAACCGTTTCGTAAAGTGCAAACTCTTCCTCACAGCCCTTTTCGCGTGATAGTTTCTCTGCATATTCTTTTAACATATCGGCGCGCGGGTCAGAAAGTGAATATATAGCGTGACCGATACCGTAAATAAGCCCCGCGTTATCAAAGGCGCGTTTTTCAAGCAAACGCACAAGATAATCCTTTATCTGTCCCTCATCCTTTGTGTTGATGTTTTTTTGCATATCTTCAAACATTCGGACAACCTTTATGTTAGCGCCACCATGACGTGGACCCTTTAACGAGCCAAGCGCTGCGGCAACCGATGAATAGGTGTCTGTGCCAGACGAGGTTACAACGTGGGTAGTAAATGTAGAGTTGTTACCTCCACCGTGCTCTGCATGAAGCACGAGTGCAAGGTCAAGTATTTTTGCTTCAAGCGGCGAAAACTCTCCGCTTTCCCTTAAAATATAAAGAAAGGTTTCCGCTGTGCCCATATTCTCTTTAGGCAGATGTATAAACAGACTTTTTCCCTGATGGTAGTGCTGAAAAGACTGATAACTGTAAACCGAAAGCATTGGGAAAAGAGAAATAAGTTGCATACTCTGACGCAACACATTGGCAACCGATGTATCATCAGGGTTATCGTCATAGGCATAAAGCGCCAAAACACAGCGCGACAAGACGTTCATCATGTCCTTACCGGGTGCCTTCAAAATCATATCGCGGGTAAAGGACGTTGGCAACGTACGATAGTCCGACAGTTCGCGGCAAAACTCAGAAAGTTCCTGCTTGTTTGGCAATGCGCCAAAAAGCAAAAGATAAACCGTTTCTTCAAAACCAAAGCGGTTATCGGCAAGAAAACCTTTTGTTATATCGCGCACATCAACGCCCCTGTAGCACAGTTTTCCGTGACAGGGCACCACCGTGCCGTCTTCTTTCTTTTCCTTCGCCTTTACGATTGATATTTCCGTAAGTCCCGTAACAACGCCGTTGCCATTCATATCGCGCAGACCGCGGTTAACCGAGTGTTCTTCATACATTTGCGGTTTGATGTTGTTGTTTTCGCAAGATTTTTGTGCCATTTTTTCAATATACGGCGTTATTGCAGAATAATCTTTTTTCATTGTTTTTTCCTTTCTTTTTTGCTGCTTTTATTTTACCATATTTATTGACACAGTTCAAATGTTATGTTAAAATTTTCATAAATACAAGGGGGTATATACCATGCTGAAACGGTTTTTAAGTTATTATAAACCACATAAACTAATACTAACTCTTGATTTACTTGCTTCCTTTGCCGTTTCAATGATTGGCATTGTTTATCCTATCGTCACACGGCAGATGCTCAATGACCTTATACCCAACCGAAAATATAACTTGATTGTGGCTTTTGGTCTGACGCTTTTAGCCCTTTATTTTGTGCGTATGCTGCTTAATTATTTTATTCAGTACAAAGGTCACATAATGGGCGTTTTAATGCAGGCGCAAATGAGAAGAGAGATGTTTCGGCATCTGCAAAAGCTGCCATATAATTTTTACGATAATCACGAAACGGGAAAAATAATGTCGCGCCTTACACACGACTTGATGCAGGTAAGCGAACTGGCTCACCACGGCCCCGAAAACGTTATTATCTCCTCTATTTCTATTGTGACTTCCTTTATTTATTTGACCACTATTGATTGGTGGTTAACGCTTATAATCTTTTTTTGTGTTCCTTTTCTTGTTCTTATTTCCTCTGTGCTACGCAAAAAAATGCGTGATGCATTTATGAAAAGCCGCGAATCGACCGCGCGTATTAACGCATCCCTCGAAAACAGTATTTCGGGTATTCGTGTTACCAAAGCTTTTACTAATTCTAAAACCGAGGAAGAAAAGTTTGAGGGCGGAAACTTGGAATTTGTGGGTGCACGGCGCGAAGCCTATGATGCTATGGGTAAGTTCCACGCAACCTCAACCTTTGTTACCGATATTTTCAATGTTGTTGTGCTTATAGCGGGTGGTCTTTTTATGTACGCGGGGCGCATCAATTTTGCCGATTATTCAGCGTTTATTGTTTCCATCAACATCTTCTTAGCCCCTGTTCGTACACTTATTGGATTTGTAGAGCAGTTTCAAGAAGGCGCAACAGGATTTTCGCGTTTTTGCGAAATTATGGATACCGAACCTGAAAAAGATAAAGAAACAGCAAAACCGCTTTCTAATCCGCAGGGTAATATCACGTTAAAGGATGTAGTTTACAGCTACGGCGAAAAGGGCGATGTTTTGCACGGTATAAGCCTTGATATTAAAAAAGGCGAAACCTTTGCCCTTGTAGGACACAGCGGCGGCGGTAAAACAACTATCTGTCACTTGATTCCCCGTTTTTATGCACTTGAAAAGGGCGAAATTTTGATAGACGGCATCAATATTAACGATATTACTATGGAATCTCTTCGCAAAAACATAGGTATTGTCCAACAGGATGTATATTTGTTTAACGCCAGTATGCGCGATAACATTTTATACGGCAACCCCGATGCCGATGAAGAAAGCGTTATAAAGGCGGCAAAACGCGCCAACATTCACGATTATATTATGTCTTTACCCGATGGGTATGATACACAAATCGGCGAACGCGGCGTACGCCTTTCGGGCGGACAGAAACAGCGTTTGTCTATCGCGCGTGTGTTCTTAAAAGACCCACCGATTTTAATTTTGGATGAGGTAACAAGCGCACTTGACAACACAACAGAAATTTTAATTCAGCAGTCGCTTTCGGAACTTTGCAAAGGCAGAACAACGCTCGTGGTCGCACACCGTCTTTCGACCGTTAAAAATGCCAACCGTATTGCCGTTATTGATGATGGACAGGTTGCCGAAAGCGGCACCCACGAAGAATTGATAGAAAAAGGCGGAATTTATAAAGACCTTTATTCTCTGCAATTTAGAGAAGAATAGAAAAAACCCGACACTGTCGGGTTTTTTCTATTCCTTTATTTTACACCTTAAGTAACCTCAAAAAAAGTGTAATTTAACGGCTGTTTCATTTCTTCAGCCACATTTATAATCTGACAACCTTTTTTTCGCGCGTAACGCAATGTGTTCTGCGTTCCGCCGCTTTTTCCGTCACAAAACGATATTACCCTCTGACTTCTGTCTACCATATATTCGTTCCGCTCTGCGTAACAGCGTTTATGATAATCATCTGACAAGCAAATAACGTCATCTGCAGATTTTAAAAGCGCATTATATCGCGCTTTCCAGTCAGACGGATATGCCGCCGCCTGTGCACGAAAAGGAAGCACCATTATAAGACGAAAATTATCATTTCGGCGCATAAGCAGTAAAATTTCAGCCGCAAGGATATCAAATCCCATTGCGCCGCCGCAATAAAATGTATCAAATCCATCTGATAGGGCGTGTGCCAATACCCCTGTTAATTTATTTTCAAAACGCAAATATTCCGCATTTCTTTCATCGTATGGAAACGGGGTTTTTGCGGGGCGGTAGCCCGTAAAGCAGCAGCCTTTCACGCCTTATCACCTCTTTTTATACACATATTTTATTACATTGACAGGCTGTTGTCAATAAATTGCACTTTATTTTTTTATGAAAAACTTGCAATAATCTTGACTTTACGGCATATTTTGCTTATTATTATTAAGAGGTGACTGCTGATGGATAGTATTGATATTAAAATTTTATCGCTTTTGCAGAAAAACGCGCGTATGCCTTTGAAACAAATTGCCGAAAGCGTTTTCCTTTCCTCCCCCGCAACCGCCGCCCGTATTGAGCGGCTTGAGAAAGAGGGGGTTATCTCGTCATACCGCGCCGAAGTTAATCTTAAAAAACTTGGGTTTCCGATTATCGCATTTATCAACCTTGAACTTGAGCCTAACCAAAAACCCGAGTTTTATCCCTTTATTTGTTCACACCCAAATGTTTTGGAATGCAGTTGCGTAACGGGGCATTTTTCTATGCACATAAAGGTTGCATTTGATTCAACCGAAAACCTTGACTTGTTTATCGGCAACTTGCAAAAATTCGGCAACACCGAAACACAAATCGCCTTTTCGACACCGCAAGAGCCACGCGGTGTAATGGTTGAAGAATTACTTTGATTTATATAAAAGCAGATTGACAAAATTAAAAATTTTGTGTATAATACATTTGTCCTTGCAACTGACGGAGCATAGATAACTATGAGGGAACAAGGATATAAAATAGCCGACCGTCTGGGCATCCTTGTTCAAGGGTGCCTTTTTTGTTTTTTTGGAGGTAGATTTATGGATTTTTGGAGAGATTTTGTAACTGGCGCATGGCAGGAGAATATTGATGTACGCGATTTTATAGCAAAAAATTATACCGCATATTTAGGTGATGAATCTTTTTTGTGCGGCACAACCCCCCGTACCGACAGGGTTCGTGCCGAAGTTGAACGCCTTTTGGTGCTTGAAAACGAAAAGGGCGGCGTTTTGGATGTTGACACCCATACCGCATCCTCCATCTTAAGTTTTGAACCTGGATATGTACTTAAAGAAGATGAAATCATAGTAGGTCTTCAGACCGACAAGCCTTTAAAGAGAGCCGTTAACCCCTTTGCAGGATACCGCAACGCCGTTCAGGCTTGTAAGGCATACGGCTATGAAATCGGCGAAAACATTCAAAACGAATTCCGTTACCGTACAACCCACAACACAGGTGTATTCCGCGTATATACCGATACTATGAAAAAGGCGCGTCACGCAGGTGTTCTCACAGGTTTG
Organism: Acutalibacteraceae bacterium; assembly: GCA_045601505.1. Taxonomy (GTDB): domain Bacteria; phylum Bacillota; class Clostridia; order Oscillospirales; family Acutalibacteraceae; genus SIG589. Next base: position 8,179 of record JAZRZS010000071.1, on the reverse strand, counting down.
CCCGATTCCTACGCACGCGGAAGAATCATTGGCGACTACCGCAGAATTGCACTTTACGGAATGGACTTTTTAATCGCCAAAAGAAAAGAGGACAAAAAGCGCATCGGTGAGCGCGAAATGACCGAAGAAACCGTCCATCTTCTTGAGGATATTGAGCGTCAACTTGAGTTTATGTCTCAACTTGTGACCATGGCTGCAGCGTATGGATGCGATATTTCTCGCCCCGCTACAAATGCGAAAGAGGCTGTTCAGTGGCTTTATTTTGGTTATCTTGGTGCGGTTAAAGAGCAAAACGGCGCCGCCAACAGCATTGGCAGAATTTCCACCTTCCTTGATATTTATTTCGAACGCGACATTCGCGATGGTGTTATCGATGAATTAGCCGCTCAGGAAATGATTGATGACCTGGTGCTTAAAATGCGCCTTGTTCGCCATCTTCGCACACCCGAATATAACGAACTTTTTGCGGGCGATCCCGTATGGGTAACCCTCTCTATTGCGGGTATGGGCGAGGACGGAAGAACGCTTGTTACCAAAACCTGTTTCCGTTTCCTTAACACGCTTTACAACCTCGGTCCCAGCGCCGAGCCGAATATTACTGTTTTGTGGGCGCAAAATCTGCCCGAACCTTTCAAGCGTTATTGCGCCAAGGTTTCTATTGATACCGATTCTATTCAATATGAAAATGACGATGTGATGCGTAAAGACTTTGGCGATGACTATTCCATAGCCTGTTGTGTGTCGGCAATGAAAACTGGTAAACAAATGCAGTTTTTTGGTGCAAGATGCAACCTTGCTAAAGTTCTGCTTATGGCGCTGAACGGCGGTAAAGACGAGCTTCACGGTGAACAAATTGCTCCCGTAGGCGAAGTCTTTGCAGAAGAAGTTTTAGATTATGATAAGGTTTTAGATGCGTTCAAAACCTATGCTTCGTGGATGGCAAAACTCTATGTTAACACCATGAACGTTATTCACTATATGCACGACAAGTATGCATATGAGCGTTTGATGATGGCCTTGCACGACCCCGAACCTGAGCGCTTGATGGCGTTTGGAATCAGCGGTTTTTCCGTTCTTGCGGACAGCCTTAGTGCTATCAAATTCGCCAAGGTTACACCCATAAAAGATGAGCGCGGAATAATTGTTGATTTTAAAACAGAGGGCGACTTCCCCAAATTCGGCAACGATGATGACAGGGTTGACGAAATTGCTGCTTGGGTGGCAGAGTTCTTTTATACCGAACTTTGTAAAACACCTTGCTACCGAAATGCAAAACACACACTTTCTCTGCTTACAATTACATCTAACGTGGTTTACGGCGCAAAAACAGGCTCTACACCTGACGGAAGAAAGAAAGGTGAGCCGTTTGCACCAGGCGCCAATCCTATGCACGGAAGAGATGTGGAGGGCGGACTTGCCTCGCTCAATTCGGTTGCAAAAGTTTCTTATGACTGCTGTTTAGACGGAATTTCTAACACATTCTCTATTACACCTACAGCTCTCGGACTCGATGACGAAGGAAGAATTTCTAACCTTGTTCACATTTTGGACGGATATTTTGTTCAGTCGGCACACCACCTTAATGTAAATGTGCTTAACCGCCAAAAATTGATTGACGCTATGGAAAACCCTGCGCTTTACCCCTCTCTTACCATTCGTGTCAGCGGATATGCAGTTAACTTCAACAAACTGTCAAAGGACAAGCAGCTTGAGGTAATCGCACGTACCTTCCACGAGGCAATGTAATGGATGGTATAATTCATTCTTTTGAAAGCCTGGCGGCTGTGGACGGCAAGGGGCTGCGCTATAGTGTTTTCCTTGCCGGTTGTCCGCTTCGGTGTGCTTATTGTCACAATCCTGACACTTGGGAAAGCTCAGGAAAAAAGATAACACCCGTAGATTTGGTGAAGAAAATCGAGCGTTATAAGTTCTATTTTGGCAAAGACGGCGGTCTTACTTTTTCAGGCGGCGAACCGCTTTTACAAGCGGCTTTTCTAAAAGAAACCGTACCTCTTTTGTCGTCTTCTGGAATTTCGTATATCCTCGATACCTCTGGACAGGTTGAACTTTCAAGTGATGTTAAATTTCTTTTAGAAAACGCTCAAGAGGTTTTGCTTGATTTGAAATTTTGGGATAATGAGTCCTATCATAAATATACCGGCGGCTCTTTTGATAAAACGCTTAATATGCTTCGTTTTCTTGAAAAAAAGGGAAAAGCTACCGTTTTACGAACAGTTGTTGTTCCTGGTGTTAATGATACTGAAAAACATATGGATTTGTATTTAAAGAAAATAGATAGCTTTACTTGTATCAAAAAATATGAGCTTTTGCCATTTCATACTATGGGATTTTTTAAGTATGAAAAACTTGGTATCAAGAATCCCTTTTATGATAAAGCGGCATTACCGCAGGATAAACTAAGTTACTTACAAAATTATGTTAATAACAAAACAAACTAAAAAGGTGTGTGGATTTTTCCGCACACCTTTTTTTAATACATATTTATTACGGTACACAGTCGCAATGTTTTACCGCCGATACGGTTTATTTCACCCAGGGTGTTTTATCTATGGGATTTTCCAGGACATATTCTTCAAAGGTTTTGCCGTCATATAAAAATCCTTTAATAAGTTCAGATGCGTAATCAAGGTTATAATAAAGACCTGCTGGCACGCCGCTGCCCGAACCTATTAATGTGTTTTCATACGGAATTCGCGCACTCTCAAGAGTTCCGCCCTTTATAGCAGGGGCAAGTTTTATGATTTCTTTATAAGAAAGCGATGTTTCAACATAAGGTAACAATTCTTTTATAAGTTTGGGATATTTTGTAAAACTCATGTTTGCAGCACGCGAAAAAAGCTGTTTAAGTACATGACGCTGACGCGCCGTTCTGCCGTAATCGTCACGCTCACCCTCTGCTGTTGCCTGCATTCTAATGCGTGACCAAGCTACAGCCTGTATGCCGGTTAACATCTGTTTTCCGGGGCCTTCTAAAAATTCGGGATTTTTAAGTCCCATATGCTTTGCCTGTTCAAAAATTAAATCATTAAGATTTCCATATGCTGTTGCTCTGTAAAATTCGTTTTTAGTAACCTCTGCCTCAACGCCGCCAACCATATCAATAAGACCTATCATTCCGCTGAAATTGACCGTTGCATAATCGGTAATATCAAGTCCAAAGTTCTCATTAAGGGTTTTAATGGCGCGTTCGTGGCCGCCTGTACTGTATGCAGAATTAATTTTGCTGACCTTGCCGTTAACACGCACAACACTGTCACGCATAACCGAAACGAGTTTTATTGTCTTATTTTTGGTATCAATACTCATAATCATAATTGAATCCGAAAGACCGGTCATAGATTCCTGATTTCGCGTATCTATACCGAAAAGTGCAATATTTTTTACATGGTCTTCGGAATCATCAAATTGTGCGCCTAGTAGGTCTTCATCCAAATCGATTTTGTTGTAATCAAAATAGTTAAGTGCAAAGATAAGCAGTCCCGATACCAGAATGCAAAATCCTACAAGCACCGAAAGAATCGAGATTATAATCTTTCGGGTTCTGCTTTTTTTGTTCTTTTTACCCCTTTTTACAGCCCTCTTTTGTTTTTTTGCGCTGCTATAAATATCGAGCGATTGCGTATCGCCTCTATGGTCGTGCTTACCCATATTACTTATCCCTTTCAATCAAAAACTTATATATCTCGCCCTTTTTAAGCCCCGTAACTGCCGCCGCCTCTTTAGCCGCTGCAGATACACTTTGTCCACCATCTATAAGCCTTGCCGCTATTTGTGCCGCATCTCCTAGCGAGTATGTTTCATCAGCTTTTTCTTTGCCCGAAATTATAAGTACAAATTCACCTCGCGGCGCGGTTTCCTCATAAAGTTTTTGCGCGTCAGATAGGGTTGTCCTAATAACCTGTTCGTGCAACTTTGTTAGTTCGCGGCAAAGAGCAATCTCTCTGTTACCAAAAGCGGCTTCCATATCTTTTAGCGTTGCCAAAAGTTTATGGGGCGCTTCATAAAAAACCATTGTGCGTGTTTCGTTTTTAAGTTCCTCTAAATGAATGCGGCGGCTTTGTTTGTTGACCGATAAAAAACCTTCAAAACAAAATCTGCCCGTTTTAAGACCCGAAACAGCAAGAGCGGTTATAACTGCACTTGGTCCCGGAACCGACTCAACCTCTATCCCATTTTCGTGACAAGCGCGGACAAGGTCTTCTCCTGGGTCGGAAATACAAGGCATACCCGCATCGGTTACTATAGCACATTTTTCGCCATTTTGCAACCTCGAAAGCATTTTTGCGGTTTTTTCCGCCTTGTTATGCTCAAAATAACTCACCAGCGGTTTTTGAATATTAAAGTGATTAAGCAGTTTCATTGTAACGCGGGTATCCTCTGCGGCAATAAAATCCACAGAGCGCAATGTTTCTATAGCGCGGGGTGACATATCCGACAGATTGCCAATGGGTGTCCCCACAACATAAAGTTTAGAACTCATAAGTAATTCTCCTTATAACTTCCGTAAATCTTAATCATCTCTTGCGAAAAGTTTTCGCCATCCTCTACATACAGCGTTGGCATAATGCGCATACCGCTGTTGCCACATCTTCTGCCCTCTAAAAGCACAAGCCACGGCTCTTCGCCTACACGCTGACACACAAGACGCATTCGTTTAGGCTCTATTTTATTTTGGCGCATTATACACATCATATCGGCAAGGCGTTCCGGTCGGTTGCACATACAAAGTCTTCCGCCCGTTTGCAAAAGTTTTGCAGAAACCGTAATAATATCCTCAAGCGTACAGGCGATTTCGTGACGTGCCACAATATCTGCGCCACTTTTGCTTTTAATTCCTGCGCCATCCGCCTTATATGGCGGATTACAGGTGACAAGCCCGAAACTGCCGAATGGTAGTTTTCCTTTCAATTCCAACAAATCAGAATGTATCACCGAAAACTTTTCGCCAAATCCCGAGTGGTCAGCCGACCGTGCCGCCAGGACACAGCCCTCCTCCATTATTTCCACACCAAAACACTTTTCTGTAACGCCAGAACGACACCACAAAAGTGGTATTATTCCGCATCCTGTACCCAAGTCACACGCTATCTCTTTGTTTTTTGGTGCGGCAAAGTCCGCAAGTAGAATTGCATCCGTTCCAAATGTGTGATTTTCCGATACGAAAATCTCCACACCGTTTCCAAGCGGTTCAAGTTTTATCATTTCCTGCTCCACTTAACGCCCTGCGGTGTATCTTCAAGCACAATACCCATTTCATTTAGTTTATCACGAATGGCGTCTGCCTCTTTAAAATTCTTTTCTTTTCTCGCGGCGGTGCGCTTTGCTATAAGCTCCTCTATTTCGGCATCAAGCGAATCCTCGTTTACATTATAAACAAGCCCCAAAACCGAACAAAGTTCGTCATATGCCGCAAGTGCCGCCGTAAGCGAATCTTTTTTTCCACCATCTGCTATTAAAAGGTTGATGTCTTTAACGAGATTAAACACCGTACCAAGCGCGTCTGCGGTATTAAGGTCATCGTCCATTGCGGTTATAAACTCTGCTTTACGCTTTTCTATAAATTCGGGTGTTTCGCCGCCCTCTTCTGCATGTTCTATTGCAAAGGTAAGTCCCTCGCGGCACTTATAAAGGCGGTCAAGCGCATTTTTGCTCTGTTCTATGATTTCGGTTGAATAGTTTATTGGACTGCGGTAATGCGAAGAAATCATAATATATCTAATCGGTTCATATCCGTAAACCGCCGCAACCTCGCGCACAGTGAAGAAATTTCCAAGAGATTTTGACATTTTGCGGTTATCAACGTTTATATATCCGTTATGCATCCAATAATGCGCAAATTCACAACCGTTGGCACACTCGCTCTGTGCTATCTCATTCTCGTGGTGGGGAAAAACCAGGTCCTGTCCTCCGCAGTGAATATCTATTGTGTTACCAAGATATTTTCCTGCCATTGCAGAACACTCAATATGCCAACCCGGTCTGCCCTTGCCCCAGGGAGAATCCCAATACGGTTCGCCCTCTTTTGCTGATTTCCAAAGGCAGAAGTCCATCGCATCTTCCTTTATATCAGTAACATCAATTCGTGCTCCTGCCTCAAGGTCATCAAGCGGTTGATGTGAAAGCTTTCCGTATTCCGAGAACTTACGCGCACGGAAATAAACATCTCCTGCCGATTCATAGGCGTAGCCCTTTTCTATAAGCGCAGAAATTATGCCCTGTATGGCATCAATGTTCTCGGTCGCTTTAGGATGAACGGTTGCGCGGCGGATATTAAGTCCGTCCGCATCAGTCCAATATTCCTCTATAAACTGTTTTGCAACCTCTGCAACTGTGGTGCCGTTTTCATTTGCTTTGCGAATAAGTTTATCGTCAATATCAGTAAAGTTTTGAACAAAGGTCACCTTGTTACCACGCCATTCAAGATAACGGCGCAGAACATCGAAAACGCACAAAGGTCTTGCGTTGCCGATGTGGATATAGTTGTATACTGTAGGACCGCAAGCATAGATTTTATATTCGCCCTCTTTAATAGGGACAAGCTCCTCGCGGGTGCGCGTTAATGTGTTAAATATCTTCATTTTCTTTAAGTCTTCCTTCCAATTCTTTAATTCGCTGTTCTAGGCGGCAAAATTCTTGCGATACGGGGTCGGGTATATGCACCTGATCCATAGGTGTCACGCGTATTCCGCTGCGTTTTACAACCCTTGCAGGTACACCGACAACGGTACAATCGGGCGGTACCTCGTCAAGCACAACGGCTCCCGCCGCAATACGAGAATTATCGCCGACCTTAAACGGTCCTAACACCTTTGCGCCGCTGCTTATCATAACATTGTTGCCAATGGTGGGATGACGTTTTCCCTTATCTTTACCCGTTCCGCCAAGCGTCACGCCCTGATAAATCAAAACATCGTCACCAATTTCTGCCGTTTCGCCTATAACCACACCTGTACCGTGGTCGATTACAAGACGGCGGCCAATTGTAGCTGCGGGGTGAATTTCTATACCCGTTTTGCGCACAGCACGCTGCGATATATACCGCGCCAAAAAGAAAAGTTTGTGACGGTAACACCAATTAGCCTTTCTGTGCATTCTTACCGCGCGAAAGCCTGGATACAGAAAATATATCTCAAGCGCACTACGGGCGGCTGGGTCGCGCTCACGATATGCGTTTATGTCCTCTTTTAACCTACTGAACACAAAATCACCACTTTATTTAAAAAAATAAACCTCCGCTGCTTTCGCAACGGAGGCGGTATTATACCACGGTTCCACTCCAATTTATAACTTTTGGACCTATAACGGAGTCTGCCGCGCCGTCATTTCCTACGGCGTACTGTCGGGGTGCAATTTTCACCGCGCCGCCAAAAGACCCTTTCACCAACCGAGTCCCTCTCTCATTCAGCATTCGCGGTTACTTTCCCCGATAAGCGTATTTAAAACTATTGTCAATACATTATATTATATTTTCTGCGTTTTGTCCACTATTTATTTCGAAGAAAGAAAAGCGTCTTTGTTCTGCACCATATAAACAACGCCCGAAATAACAGTAAGTACGGCGGATGTCCACAAAAGTAAAGTGATAATCACCATAAATATCGCCGCAACGGTAGTCGACACGGGGACAATGTTTGCAAACGCCGCGATAGCCAGTGTTACGATAATTGACACCATCTGGCAGACCGTTTTCGCTTTACCCCACATATTTGCCGCAATAACCGTTCCGTTCTGAACAGCAACCAAGCGGAGTGATGTTATCATAAATTCGCGAAACAAAACGATAAACACAATCCAGGTAATACCAGGACAAGCGTGTGCCGCAAGTAGCCCCAAATATGCCGCAGTTGTGAGCATTTTATCGGCAAGGGGGTCTAAAAACTTACCAAAATCGGTCACAAGACCATCGCGTCTTGCAATTTTTCCGTCAAGATAATCTGTGTATGACGCAAGTGCAAAAATTACAAGCGCAGCAATGTAATGTCCCGTAAAATCCGTTATCATCGTGAACATAAAAATAGGGGTTGCAATTATTCTCGCAACTGTGAGTTTATTCGGCAGATTCATAAATCATTTCTCCTAACAAATCATATTCTATACTATCATTTATATGTACCTGCACATATTCGCCTATGTGCTGGGGCGCATCGGTTAAAAAGAA
>JAZRZS010000070.1:0-35139 GCA_045601505.1 Acutalibacteraceae bacterium | reverse complement strand
ATTCTCGGCAGCGGCGAACAGGAGTTTGAATCTTTCTTTTACGAGATGTCACAAAAATATCCCGATAAGGTCGCGCTTAAACTTGGATTTATCCCCGAACTTGCACATAAAATCTATGCGGGTGCCGATTTGTTTTTAATGCCGTCAAAGAGTGAGCCTTGCGGACTTTCTCAACTGTTGGCGCTCCGCTACGGCACAGTGCCTATAGTGCGTGAAACGGGCGGTCTTAACGATACAATTAAGGACAGCGGCGACAATGTCGGCAATGGCTTTACTTTTAAAACATACAACGCACACGATATGCAAAATGCTGTTTGGAGAGCGGTTGGCGCTTATATGGATGCTGACGGATTTAATATTTTGCGTAAACGTGCAATGGAATGTGACAATAGTTGGAAACGTTCTGCTAACGAATATATAAGAATGTATAAATCTATTGATAGACAAAATTAGTAATATATGTTAAAATACCTGTATAAAATTATACAGGTATTTTTTTGGGGTGATTAGATGATAGAAATTTTAAAGGCGGTGCTGCTCGGTATTGTAGAGGGCATAACCGAATGGTTGCCCATAAGCAGTACGGGACATATGGTTTTGCTTGATGAATTTGTAACGCTCAAAGAAACCGATGCGTTTAAGGAGTTCTTTTTTGTCGTAATTCAACTTGGTGCCATTTTGGCGGTTGTGTGGTTGTATTTTAGTAAAATCTGGCCGTTCCATACAAAGAAAAATGCTATAGAGCATTTTAAGTGTGAAAACGGCAAACTTTCTGCTTTTAAAAGATTTTGCAACAACTATGTTTATGTTGAAAAATTTGTACTGTGGTTTAAAATTCTCGTTGCAAGTATCCCCGCCGCAATACTCGGTCTTTTATTTGACGACCAGATAGATGCAATGCTGACGGGTAACGCCCGTGCTTATGTTGTTGCGGCAACGCTTATTATTTACGGTGTTCTGTTTATAATAATCGAGAGAATGAAAAAACGCGAAACAATACTAAGCACAGATGATATATCTTATAAGACTGCGCTTTTAATCGGTCTTATGCAGTGCCTTGCTTTAATACCAGGCACCTCTCGCAGCGGAACCACAATTTTGGGCGCAATGCTTCTCGCCTGTGGAAGAACTGCGGCGGCAGAGTTTTCATTCTTCCTCTCTATTCCTGCAATGGCGGGAGGAAGCGGAATTAAACTTATCAAATATCTTGGAGACGGAAACACATTTTCGCAAAATCAACTTGTATTACTCGCGGTAGGAACGCTTGTGGCGTTTGTAGTATCGGTGTTGGCAATAAAGTTCCTTATAGGCTATATTCGCCGTCACGATTTCAAGGCGTTTGGATATTACAGAATTGTCTTAGGTATAGCAGTTTTGCTTTATTTTCTATTTGTATAAATAAAAACACGGTGCGTTGCACCGTGTTTTTTTACTTCATAATAGCTTGTACACCGCTTATAAAATCGCCAACGGCACGTGCCGCCTTGGCAGAGCCCTTGCTTAAATTTTTGCGGTTATCATACATCGCTTTGCCAATGGTTGCAACAATTGCACCTGCCGCCATTCCAGCGGCAACGCCCTTGGCTACCGACATAACGTTTTTGCTCATACAAATCCCTCTTTCGTCTTTTGTATGAGTAGTATTTACGATTTAACTTAAATTATTCTCTGTAATCTATGGGCATTGTTGCGGCGGCATTAAGGTCGGCACCAGCTATGTTGCCGTTTTCATATTCGAAAGACGCCTGAACCCCCACCATAGCGGCATTGTCACCGCAATATTTAAGCGGCGGACAATAAAAAGAAATCCCTCTTGACTTTACATCACATTCAAGCCTTGAACGCAGTTCGCTATTGGCAGAAACGCCACCCGCAAGTACTATAGTATGCGCGTCACATTCTTCTGCGGCGGCTAAAGTTTTGCTTATTAACATATCGCAAACCTTTTTGCGTACAGTTGCCGCAAGTACGGGCACATCAATATTTTCGCCCTTTTGTTCTGTGTTATGAACAAGGTTTATAACGGCGGTCTTAAGTCCCGAAAAAGAAAAATCGTAGGGACATCCGTCAATAGAGGGGGTGGGAAGTTTATATTTGCTTTCATCTGGCACGGTTGCAATTTTGTCAAGGTTTACACCGCCTGGGTAGGAAAGCCCCATAGTACGCGCCGCTTTGTCAAAACATTCACCTGCGGCATCATCGCGGGTGCGGCCTATAACCCGAAAGCGTGTGTAATCTTCTGCCATAACAATATGGGTGTTACCGCCCGATACCATAAGACATAGGAACGGCGGTTTGAGTTCGGTGTCTATGTAATTGGCGGCAATGTGTGAGCGCAGATGGTGGACAGGAATAAGAGGTATGTTTAGCGAAAGGGCAAGTCCTTTAGCAAAGTTAACCCCTACAAGCAATGCGCCTATAAGCCCTGGAGCAAATGTAACGGCTACCGCGTCCAAATCGGCGTATGTTAACCTGGCGTCTGAAATAGCTTTTTCTACGACCTGCGCTATTGCCTCAGTATGACGGCGCGATGCGATTTCGGGCACAACGCCACCGTATATTTTATGTTCTTCAATCTGTGTTGCAACAACACTCGAAAGCACCTGTCTGCCAGATACTACCGCCGCTGCGGTTTCATCACAGGAGGATTCAATTGCAAGAATTATCATACATAAACTCCCTTGTCATTAAAATAGCATTTTCTTTTGGACTATCGTAAAAATTTTTACGCAGTCCTACTTGCTTAAAACCCGATTTTTCATAAAGATTTATCGCGGCTTTGTTACTCTCACGCACCTCAAGCGTGATAAAGGAAAGAGCGTTTTCTTTTCCATAAGTTATAAGCGCGTCCACAAGCCGTCTGCCAATGTGAAAACCGCGAAAAGCAGGCAAAACCGCAATATTAGTAACATATCCCTCGTCAAGAACGCGCGAAAGCCCCGCATAACCAACAATTTCACCCTGTCCGTTCTCACAAACAAAGAAAATTGTGTTTGCGGAAAACGATTCTAAAATAGTGTTTTCACTCCACGGGTGCGAAAAACAAACCTTTTCAATCTCTGCCACAGCGGGTGCATCTTCACTACCGAACAGACGAATGGAAAAACTGTATTTAGATAGTTTGTCTTTCAGTTCGTCACGGCACTTTTTGTAGGTATCAAGCCCTTGTCCATAAGGATCAATAATATGGAGTACAATTATTTTGTTTTCTTCTACACCTAAAGACAAAAGCGTTTGCTTGTGGCTTTCGGTCATACAAAAGAAAAAATCAGCAGAAAGGTCCTCACGCGTTAATTGTTTTGAAGCACCCGAAAGATTTATACCTATTTCTGCAAGTGCATCTATACTATGCTGACAGTAATTACTGCCGTCTGCGAAAAGACCGCGGCTTTCTACAGAAAATTCGGGGTTAAGGGAACGGAATATTGCTGCCGCCATAGGACTGCGGCAGGTGTTGCCAGTGCAAACAAATAAAATCTTTTTCATCGTTTTGCCTCGTACCAAGTTTTACCATACTCTGCATCGACCGAAAGCGGCAGCGAAAGCATAGCGGCATTTTCCATCTCTTCGGTTATAATTTTGCAAACTGTTTCGGCTAAATCTTCTCTCGCCTCAACTATAAGTTCATCATGCACCTGTAAAATCAGTTTTGCGTCAAGTTTTTCACGTGTGAGGCGTTCGGCTACACGAACCATTGCAATCTTTATAATATCGGCTGCAGTGCCTTGTATTGGCATATTTCTTGCAACACGTTCGCCAAAAGCGCGTAACATTCCGTTAGAGGATGCAAGTTCGGGCAGATAACGACGTCTGCCAAAAAGCGTAGTAACAAATCCATCCTGTTTGGCGTTTTCAATGGTAGTGTTCATATACTCGTCAACCTGTGGATAGGTTGCAAGATAGCCTTTTATATATTTATCGGCTTCAGCGCGTGTAACACCTATGTCTTTAGAAAGCGAAAAAGCACCTATTCCGTAAACAATGCCAAAGTTGACCGCCTTGGCGTGACTGCGCATGGTGGAGGTTACAAATTCTTGGGGCACATCAAAAACTTCACTAGCCGTTAGGGTATGAATGTCGGTGCCGCTTTTGAAAGCCGAAATCATATTCGTGTCATTGGCCATATGGGCGAGAACGCGCAACTCAATCTGACTGTAGTCGGCATCGCAAAGGACGTATCCGTCTTTTGCTGTAAAGAAACGGCGGAATTGTCTGCCCTCTTCACTGCGAACGGGGATGTTCTGCAAATTAGGCTCGGTCGAACTTATTCTGCCTGTGCGAGTTTCGGTCTGGTTAAAGGTGGAATGAATGCGTCCGTCACTTGACACCTCTTTAATCAGTCCTTCGCAGTAGGTAGATTTAAGCTTTTGTAGATGACGGTACTCTAAAAGAAGAGATACCGCGGGGTGCGCGTATTTAAGCGATTCCAAAACATCGGCGTTGGTAGAATATCCGCTTTTGGTCTTTTTGCGGACAGGTAATCCTAAATCTTCAAAAAGCGCAACACCCAACTGCTTGGGTGAATTAAGATTAAATTCGTAACCTACATAGTCAAAAATTCGGTTCTGTAAATCTTCAATCCGTTTTCCGAGTTCTATGGAATATTCACGTATACCGTCTGCGTCAACTAAAAATCCTTCGGTTTCCATATCTCCCAAAACCTTTGCCAGTGGAAGTTCAATGGTCAAAAGTAAATCAAGTTGTCCGTTGGCGTCAAGTTTTTCTTTTAGTGTCCGGCAAACGCTTTTGTGAAGAGATACCCTTTTAATACCCTCGTCTTCGCAAGTGATTTCGGGGACGGGTGCGTCATATTCACGTGCAAGGCGCTCTGTCGAATATTCGGTTGCCGCAGGACTTAAAAGATACCCCGCAAGTGTGGAATCAAACACAACATTTTTAAGCGTTATACCTGCCGATACGCATTTTTTATGAAGGTTTTTATAATCATAAACCCATTTTTCTATTTTTTCGTTTCCCAAAAGCTTTGCGGCGCTTTTTATATCAGCTTTGGTTGCGGTATCATTACTACAAAGATAGATGAATTCATTTTCAGCCAAAACATAAAGTTTGTCAGAACATTTGAAATCTGCAAAATCGGTTACGGTTATACACTCACCTGCTTTTGATGAAAAGGACAGTGTTTGTTGTGCCGTAAGCCCAAGCCGATCCATAGTTTTATAAAGTTCAAGCGAATTCATAAGTGCATAAAGCGCTTCATCGTTGCGCGGCTTCGTTATATAGTTTGAAAGAATGCAGTCGATAGGTGCCTCTTTGCAAATGGTGCCGAGTGTGCGGCTCAAATACGCGTTTTCGCGTCCTGCGCGTAATTTCTCTCTGATACCGTCTTTGATATCAAGCGAGTCAAGATTTTCGTAAATATAATCAATGTTGCCATAGGCGGAAATAAGTGCGGTTGCCGTCTTTTCACCAATACCCGCAACACCCGGGATATTGTCCGAACTGTCACCCATAAGGCTTTTGAGTTCAATCATACCCTCAGGTGTCATAGAATATTTAGAGTAGAGCGCCGCCTTGTCGTAAACCATGCTTTCGGGTTTACCCGCCTTGGTTGCCGAAAGCACAACACGCGTGTTGTCAGATATAAGTTGAAGCGAATCGCGGTCACCCGTTGCAATAATACAGGTGTCACCGTTTTTGTCGGCAGCGTCAGAGAGTGTGCCTAAAATATCGTCCGCTTCATATCCCTCACATTCAATGGACGCAAATCCCATAAGCGTAATGAGTTCTTTCATAACGGGAATCTGCTCACGTAGTTCTTCGGGCATCGCGTGGCGTCCTGCCTTATATTCAGCATACATCTCGTGTCGGAAGGTGGGCTTTTTTATGTCCCACGCAACCGCAACACCGTCTGGTGAATGCTCGTCTATTAAATGTAAAAGAATATTTATAAAACCATAAACGGCATTGGTATATCTGCCATCCTTGGTGGATAGCAGTTTAATGCCGTAAAAAGCGCGGTTGATTATGCTGTTTCCGTCAATAGCAAGTAGTTTCATATATATCACCAAAATATATTATATCAAAAATATAGAGTATTGTCATCTTTTTTTGCAAATTTAAAAATTTTATAGTATAATACTCTCGGTGATACAATGAAGATAGGAAATTTAGAGATTTCGGGATACGTGGCACTCGCGCCAATGGCGGGTGTTGCCGACCGCGCAATGCGCGAACTTTGTATGTCTTACGGCGCATCTTTTTGTGTTAGCGAACTTGTCAGTTCCAAGGGCGTTAGTATGAATGACCGCAAATCCAAGGAATTGATGGCGGTGAACGAAAAGGAAAGACCTATGGCGGTGCAGCTTTTTGGATGTGAGCCATCGGTTATGGCGTCCGCCGCTGCGGCGGCAACTTTGCAAAATCCTGATTTTATAGATATAAATATGGGTTGTCCTGCGCCTAAGGTGGCGGGTAACGGCGGCGGTGCCGCGCTTATGAAAAATCCCATATTAGCGGGTGAAATTGTAAAAGCGGTTGTGTCGGCTACTAATCTTCCTGTCACCGTCAAGATAAGGACGGGTTGGGATGAAAGCAACATAACGGCGGTAGAACTCAGCAAAAGAGTCGAAGACGCTGGTGCTTCTGCAGTCACAGTACATGGCAGAACTCGCTCACAAATGTACTCTCCGCCTGTGAATCTTGATATAATAAAGCAAGTAAAACAAGCGCTCAGTATTCCTGTTATTGCTAATGGGGATATTGACAGTCCACAGTCGGCTAAGCGTATGTATGAATATACAGGGTGCGATTTTTTAATGGTAGGACGCGCCGCAATGGGTGCGCCTTGGATTTTTTCGCAGATAAATGCTTTTTTAAAGGATGGCACTGTTTTAGCAGAGCCGAGTTTAGAAGAAAAACTTTCAACACTGCTTTTACAGGTTAAAATGATGATGGAATATAAAAATGAGCGCACCGCAATTTTGGAATCACGTAAACACGCTTCGTGGTACTTAAAAGGTATGCGCGGCGCCGCGGCTTTTCGCCGTATGTGCGGTGAGATCAGTAGTTTTGAAGATTTGGAAAAACTTTGCAAATCTGTAATAGATTTGCACAATAATGCTTGAACAATAAGATGGTTTGTGCTAAAATATCAATTTGAGAGAGGATGATATTATGTCTGGACATTCCAAATGGAATAATATTAAACGCAAAAAAGAAAAAACCGATGCTGCTAAGGCAAAGATTTTTACAAAAATGGGCAGAGAAATCGCCGTTATAGTTAAAATGGGTGGCCCAAATCCTGCCGAAAACAGCAAATTAAAGGATGCTATAGCAAAGGCAAAGGCGGCGAATGTTCCGAATGAGAATATTGAACGCATAATTAAAAAGGCCGCCGGTGAGGGCGATACTAATAATTATGAAGAACTTCTTTATGAGGGTTACGGTCCCTCGGGCGTTGCCGTTGTGGTTGAAACACTGACAGATAACCGCAACCGCACCGCAGGTGAAATGCGTCATTATTTTGATAAGTGCGGCGGTAATTTAGGTCAAAGTGGCTCGGTTACGTTTATGTTTGAGCGCAAGGGCATTATTGTAATTGAAGGCGAGGGACTCCAAGAAGACACCGTTATGGAGGACGCGCTCATAGCAGGTGCGGATGACTTCAATTATGACGGCGATGTTTTTGAAATCTGCACCGAGGCAAATTCGCTTGGAACAGTTCGAGATGCGCTGGAAGCCAAGGGATACACCTTTGTTTCTGCAGAGGTTGCATATGTTCCATCCACCACAACAGTAATTGAAGATGAAGCAGCAGCTGCAAATATGGAAAAACTTATTGATATGCTTGAAGACAATGATGATGTTCAGGCGGTATGGCATAACTGGGAAATGCCCGAATAAAATCAAATATTAAATACCGTTCAACCTGTTAAGGTTGGGCGGTATTTTTTTGTTCTAAATTCTTGTCCCTTTTCATAAAGTTTAAAAAAGGGAGGACAAGCAAAATGAAAGATGAGAAAATTTTAGCGGAGAGATTTGAAGATGCCCTTTATGCGTTACCTTTAGAAATAAAGGATGTTTTGCTATCACTGCCCGTAAAAATAAAGGCGGCGGCAAGTGAAATAAGGTTTCGGGCGAACAAACCCGTTATACTGACGGTGGGTGGGGCGCCTATGTGGGTAAGTGAAAATGCTACTGCTGATTATCTTCCGCCCAAAGTGCCGCTTTATGTAACGGCGGAGGACATAAACAAGATATATATAAACCTTTGCAACCACTCGGTTTATACCCACGAAGACGAAATTAAACAAGGCTTTATAATGATGAAAAACGCCCATAGAGCAGGTGTCTGCGGAACGGTTTTTTGCGGGGGTGTGCGTGATATTTCTTCTATAAATATTCGCATAGCCAAAGAGATTAAAGGCTGTGCAGACAGAGTTGTGGCGGCTTTTGATGGCAGAGGAATGTTAATAGCAGGGCCGCCGTCAAGCGGTAAAACTACGCTTTTGCGTGACACCGTCCGTCAGTTGTCGGATATTTTCGGAAAACGTGTTACGGTAGTGGACAGCCGCGGCGAAATTGCGGCGGTATCGTGCGCGGTGGCAAGAAACGATGTTGGAAGTAATACCGATGTTATAACGGGTGCCGAAAAGGCAAAAGGGTTACTTGCGGCGGTTCGAACAATGGCACCACAGATAGTTGCATTTGACGAACTTTCGACCGAGGAAGAGGTGGATATGATTATGGAAGGGCTACATTCGGGCGTTTCGGTTATAACTACAGCCCACATAGGCGATAAATCAGACCTTGTAAAGCGTCCCGTTACGGCGCGTCTTCTTAAAAGCGGTGCTGTTGGCAAGGTGGCAATTATAAACCGCGTTGGCGGTAGCATACAAATTCTTAATGCAGAGGATGTGGTGGCGCCTTGACAGTAGTAGGTGCGGTGCTGATTTTTATCGCGTGTGCACTTTTTGGTATTTTAGAGGCGGCGGCGCTATCTTTGCGTGTTAAAAAACTTGCAATGTGCCGCAGTTACATAATGCGCGTGGGCGAAGAAATACGGCATAGCCGTAAAGAACTGCCGCAAATTTTAAAAAGTGTACAAAGCGGTGTTTATATACATAACGGTGTATGGCAAAAAACTGCGGGGTTATTATCTGAAGACCTAGAATTAATTTCGTCATATGCGAACACTCTCGGTACAACCGATATAGAGGGACAGATTAAAAACACAAACGTGCATATAGAAAGGTTGGATGCGCTATTGTGTGAGGCAGAAGAAAAAAACAAAAAATGTTCACGGCTATATGTTTCGCTTGGACTTTTGGGCGGAGCGTTTTTAGCAATACTTGTGATTTAGGAAAACACGAATAATCCAAAGGGTGAAGAAAATGGATGTAGATTTTATATTTAAGGTAGCGGCAATCGGCATAATCGTTGCTGTGCTTAATCAACTTCTGGTTCGTTCGGGCAGGGAGGACCAGGCAATGCTTACATCGCTTGCGGGACTTGTAGTGGTGCTTTTAATGTTAATCGATGTCATAGGCGAACTGTTTTCCAACATAAAATCGGTGTTTGGGCTTTAATATGGAACTGACAAGTGTTTTGGCAATATGTATAATTGCCGCAGTTATGTGTCTTATGCTGTCCTCCTATAAACCTGAATATTCGGCGGCAGTGGTTCTGCTTACAGGCGCGTATGTGTTTTTTATTTTAATAAAAGATACAATTCCTGCCGCTACTGGACTTTTATCGGTAATAGATGCCACAGGTGTAGAAAATCAGTATATGAAAACTGCTCTAAAGGCTTTGGGAATCTGCTATATAACGCAGTTTGCAGCAGATGTTTGTAGAGATTTTGGACAAACTGCTCTGGCATCAAAGGCTGAACTTGTGGGTAAATGCGCTGTGTTTTTACTCTCATTACCGCTTGTGACAAATATTGTGGAAATAGCCGTAAATATGATAGGTGGAATATGAAAAAAATAATCGTTACAGTATGTGTGCTTTTGGTGCTTTTTTCTTTACCCGCCCGAGCGGAGCTGTATGATGAGCAGTATGAAAAAAGCGGTGCAGAAGCCCTTTACGATGCCCTGCCGCAAGAAACAAAAGAACTGCTTGATAATTTACAAATCAGCCCCAAAGACAGCACTTGGGTAAATAAAATAACGACATCGAACATCTTTACTGTGATAATAGATATCATAAAGGAGAATGGAAAAACTCCTTTTTTAACAGCGGTGGCAGTGCTGGGAATAGTATTGCTTGTTGCGGCGCTTAAAAGTTTCGGCGGTAAACCTGAAAGTAATGTGCTTATGTCTTATATAGCAACTATAGCGGTTGCGGGAGCTTCGCTTTTACCGCTTTACAATGTTATAACTGCTACAGCGCGTACCGTAAAGGCGGGGGCGCAGTTTATGCTCTCTTTCGTGCCTGTATATTGTACGGTTTTACTTTCCTCGGGCAAACCTATGACAAGCACAGTTTCGGGTACTCTGTTGCTAGGGGCGAGTGAGGGACTTATAGCACTTGCAACATATATAATAACACCACTGTCGGTGGCGTATCTTGCGGTGTGTATGTGCGGCTCACTTTCACCTGTTATTAATATTTCGGGCCTGTCCGAAATTTATAAACGCGCGGCAACTTGGTCGCTTTCTTTGATAATGACGGTATATATTGGTGTTCTGTCTATACAGACGACCGTAAACGCAGCAGCTGATAACCTTGCTCTAAAAACAGGAAAATTTATGGTAGGCAGTTTTATTCCTGTGGTGGGCACTGCCGTTAGCGAGGCTGTGAGTACGGTGGGCGCCTGTGTTTCACTCCTTAAATCCTCTATAGGAATATATGGCATTGTGGCAGAGGCACTTATAGTAATACCTATGGTGCTGTGGATAATAGTCTGGCGATTTTCTTTATCGGTTTCCTCATCGGTTGCAACGCTTTTCGATTGCAAGGAAATCACAGCGCTTTTAAGGGCAGCAGATACCGCAGTTTCATTTTTGCTTTGTGTGTTGCTTATATGCTCACTCGCATTTATTTTATCGCTTACTGTACTTATGTTGGCAGGTGGTTAGTATGGAAGAAATAAAGCAAATAGCGCTGTCTGTTTCGGTATCTGCTACTATAATAAGCGCATTTTATATAATTTGTCCCAACGGAAATATGAGCAAACAGATGAAGTATATTATAAGTCTTTTGATGCTTTTGGCTATTTTAACGCCCGTTGTTTCCGTAAATATAGAAATCCCTACTTTAAGTTCAAAACCGCATTATTCTGTCGATGCGCGTGAAATGGTGGCATCACAGTATGAGTATATAGCTCGAAGTGCGTTAGAGGCAGAGGGAATATTTTTTGCTAGAATTTCCGTAAATACGGATATTTTAGAAGATGGCAACATAACTATTAGTAAGGTATATGTTTACGGAGTAAAGGAAAAAGAAAAAGCGGATGCCGTGCTTTCGGCATATTTTAAAGAGGTTGAATTTATAGAATGATTAACATTGAAGAACTTAAGGAAAAACTAGCGGGAAAGGGTAAAAAAATAATATTCATTATAGGCGTATTGGGAATTGCCTTGATATTTCTATCCTCGCTGTTACCCGAAAGCAGCAAAAAAAGTGAGGTGACAAAAACACAGAGCACAGCAGAATATTGTGATTGGCTTGAAGACAGGGTGAGCGAAATTGTTATTGGCATAACAGGTAGCAAAAAAGTGTCTGTAGTAGTAACACTGGATACGGGTAACCAGTATGTGTATGCGGATGAGGGACGCACAACCGAAACTGAAAGAGGCAACGATACAGAGCAAAGTTATACCATAATCAAATCGTCTGACGGCGAGGAAAGCGGTCTTTTGGTTACGGAATATATGCCAACAGTGCGCGGGGTTGCTATAGTTTGCAACATTACAGACACCGATATGGAAGAAAGAGTACGCGCAGCCGTAAGGGCGGCGCTTGATATACAAAACAAAAAAATTTACGTTACGGGTTATACATATTAGGAGGCAAAGTATGAAAAAAGGTAAAGTTTTCTCAAAAAAACAGATTGCACTTTCGCTTATGGTTGTGGCACTTGCGGGTGCCGTGTGGCTTAATATGAAATATTCTGCCACAGAGGGCGGCTTTACAGTAAAGGGTGAAGATAATAAGCAGACCGCATCATATCTGGGTGAAGCAACCTTTGTCGATAAAAAGCAGGAGGATGAATCGGTACAGACAGGCGCAAAAGCGGAAAACAGCAATTACCTCAGCACCGCAAAAAAAGACCGTGATGCCGCAAGAAGCGAAGCAATAAGCGAACTTGAAGAGACCGTAAAGGATGCAAAGGTTAAAGATTCGGTTAAAACTGCGGCGGTTGAGAAACTGACCGTGCTTACAACGCGAAGTGATACCGAAGCGTCCATTGAAACGCTATTAAAAGCTAAAGGTTTTAAAGATGTAATTGCAATAATAGGGGATAACGATATCAATATTGTTATAAAAAGCGAGGAACTTTCGGAGAGCCAAACTATGCAAATTCAGGACATTGCAACCTCGCAAAGCGGACTTTCTCTTGACAAGGTGAAAATAATTACTGTAAAATAGTTGTGTAATTCTAAAAATGTGTTATAATATAAAGGAATAAAAAAAGGAGGAGTTTCTATGTCGGGAAATTTCGGTCTTAAAATTAATGAAGATGTACTTGCTAAAATGGCAAGTGTAGCCGCAAAAGAGGTTGAGGGGGTTCACGCCATCTCGGCTAAAATATCTGATATAAAGGGTATTGCCACACGCGGATTTAATAAGGGCGTTAAGGCAACCGTTGCATCGGACGGAGAGATTACACTTGATGTATATATATCTGTCAAACAGGAATGCAATGTAAAAGATGTTGCCGCCGCCGTTCAACAGAATGTTAAGGAAAAGGTGCAGAACATGACAGGCAGTGCAGTAAGCCGCGTCAATGTTCATGTTGCCGATGTTGAACTTACAAAAGTTGAAGACTAAAAGAAAAAAGCCTTACATCGAATGATGTAAGGCTTTTTAAGTTTGTTTTACGCTTTGCCGTTGCAGCCAAGAACGTTAAGAATCTTATGCTCAACCATTCCCTTGATGGCACTTCTGCCGTCACCAAGATACTGGCGGGGGTCAAAGTGGTCGGGGTGTTCAGAAAAGTGTTTTCTTATAGCGCCTGTCATAGCAAGGCGAAGGTCGGAGTCAATATTTATTTTACAAACAGCCATAGTTGCTGCTTTGCGGAGCATATCTTCCGGAATGCCAATAGCATCGGGCATCTGTCCGCCATAGGTATTAATCATCTCAACAAACTCAGGTACCACAGAACTTGCACCGTGCAGAACAATCGGGAAATCGGGTAAACGGCGTGACACTTCCTCAAGAATGTCGAAACGGAGCTGAGGTTCTTGACCGGGTTTGAATTTGTATGCGCCATGGCTTGTACCGATGGCTATGGCGAGAGAATCAACACCTGTGCGTGTAACAAAATCATAAACCTGGTCGGGATTAGTGTAGGAAGCGTCTTCTGCGCTAACATTAACATCATCCTCAACACCTGCGAGTTGTCCAAGCTCACCCTCAACAGTTACGCCGAACTGATGAGCGTAGTCAACAACCTTTTTGGTAAGGGCAACATTGTCTTCGTAATCAAGGTGAGATCCATCAATCATAACCGAGGTGAAGCCGCCGTCTATGCAACTTTTGCAAAGTTCGAAAGAATCGCCGTGGTCGAGATGCAAAGCAATAGGAAGACCTGTTTCGGCAATTGCAGCCTCAACAAGTTTTACAAGATAGGTGTGGTTGGCGTACTTACGAGCGCCTGCAGAAACCTGAAGAATAAGGGGGGCGTTTTGTGCTTTAGCCGCCTCCGTAATTCCTTGAATGATTTCCATGTTGTTTACGTTAAAGGCACCAATGGCATAACCGCCCTCATAAGCCTTTTTAAACATTTCTTTTGTGTTTACAAGTGGCATAAATTATTCCTCCAAGAAAATGATATTAACATTATACTATATATTCTTATAAAAATAAAGTGCATTTTTAAAGTTTGATAAAATATAAACAGATTTTCCTGTCAAATATCCAATTTTGTCATTCTTGCATAATGAAAAATATATTGTTGAACAATTCCCTCATATCCTTTGGCGCATTCGGGCAATTTTCCGTCAAAAAGTTTTTCCATCGCGCGTTTAATCCAAACATCTTTTGGAAAAGCGTCAATTCTTGCAAAGGCGAATAGGAGTATGCAATCGGCAACCTTTTCACCCACACCATAAATTTTCATCAGTTCTGCTCTTGCGTCAACGGTTGAGAGTGAGGAAATTTTGTCTGCGGATATCTCACCCGATGCGAATTTTTTAGCCGCGTCAAGTATATATTTTGCGCGGAATCCTGCACGTATAACCGATAGGTCTTCTAAAGAGAGAGAGGCAATTTTTTCGGCGCTTGGAAAGGTGTAAAAATCACCCTTATTATCGCCAAAATTTTCGCACAGCCGTTCAATAATACCCTTTATTCTGGGAATGTTGTTATTTTGCGAAATAATAAACGAGCATACCGTTTCCCAAGGGTCCTGCCGTAATATTCTGATTCCTCCTGCAATAGCACAGGCGGATGCTAAAACTTCATTTTGGCTTACGGTTTTAACAATTTTTTCGTAGTCGCGTTCTAGGTCAAAATAAGGACAGAAAAAATTTTGAAATAGTTTTTCATCGCAATCAAAAAATGTAATTTTCTCTCCGTCTTGTGAAACGCGGCAAAATTTATCCCCCACCGCCGCCGACCAAACACCGTCACTATCCATAATCCAACGGAAAGCCTGTCCGCAGTCAAGCGTTTCACAGAGAGAAAAGTTTTTAACCCCCGTCAAAATATAATTTTTACCGTCCCAAAAACCATTCATAATAATCACCATTCCAATTTTAACACAAATGTGATATAATAGCAAACAGGAGATGATTTGTATGCGTAACGATATTTGTACAATACCTGTGAACGAGGTATTTGAAGTGGTTGACGGTTGTCCGATATGCCGAATGTATAATACGGTAGAGGAACATATTTTAGATTACATAATGGGTGCCGCAATGATGGAACCTGATGTGCGAATTGAAACTAACAAACAAGGTTTTTGTCCCGACCATCTAAGTAAAATGATGGCAAAGCGTGGCAGACTTTCTTTAGCTTTGATGCTTAGCACCCACACAGAAGAACTGAAAACCGCCCTTAAAAAGCCCGAAAAAGCGAAAGAGGTGGGCGAGTCTTGCTTTGTCTGCAGTAAAATTGAATGGGGTATGAGCCGTATGCTTGAAACTCTTTGCCGCAGTTACGAGCAAGACCGCGATTTTCGTGCGCTGTTTGATGCGCAGGAGCATTTTTGTTTAAAACATTTTAATCTGCTTAACAGCGTTGCTAACAAAAAAATTATGCGAAGATACTATAAAGACTTTCAAAAATCGCTTTACGATACTACGCTTTCATCACTTGAAACACTGGAAACCGACCTGAAAAAATACTGCTCTATGTATGATTACCGCAACAGCGGAGAAAATGCCGATTGGGGCAACTCGCGAGATTCGGTTGAACGCACAGTAGAGTTTTTGAGTTGACATAATATTATAAAAAACTTTAAAAAAGTTCCATTTTTTCGCATAATAATGCGGAGTTGTTAAGGTTACTAACAGGGTTATTAACATTTTTTATGTAAACCGCTTGTCCATTGAATATATGTATTTACACCTGTCAATAATTACAAAAGAGGTGTATAAAATGGTAAAAGGTGTTAATAAAACTGTAATCGAAATCAATGAAACGGGAAATAAATATTTTGAAAGGGTTGTATTTTATATCAGCCCCGAATATTCGTTTATGTCGCAAAACAAACTGCAAGGCAAAGCACTTGATTATATGAGTGACGGGGTATCCTCTCTTAATTTTCAAAAGGTAAAAAAAGGGAAAAGCGCAAAAGCCGCGGCACTGATAACGGCATTTTCTGCCGTGATAATAATGGCGGCTGTAATAATATGTTTGCTATAAAAAAACACACACCCTATTGGGTGTGTGTTTTTACTTTACAATGTGTGTAAAATCAATAAAACTGTTTTGTGTGTTATAAAAAACATCCTTTATACCGGTTTCATAACAAAGCATTGTGGGGGTGGTTACAAGCGGAAGAATTGTATTGCTTGTCCATAAAATATTTTGTAAGTCTATAGCAGCATTTATATATTCCTCAGCACTTTTTGCTTTTTGCAGGGCAAAAAGTTTGTCGTTAAAGGTATGGCTTTTAAAATTAAATAAATTCCCGCTGCCAAAGTTTGCTAAAAATTCATAAGCATCCTTATTTCCCGCGTCAATTCCGCATAAGGCAACCGTAAAGTCACCGCTTTTAACAGCGTTTAAGATAGCGTCATTAGAACTATACGCAGTCATATTTATAAAACAGCCAAGATTTTCCTGCCAACTTGATGCAACGCTTGTAACAGCACTGTCAAGTCCCTCGTTTTCGGGATAAATAATAGCGAGGGGCGCATCACTTTGCTGTTTCTTAACAGCGCCCGAATAAAGCGAATAGGCTGTCGCGGCATCGAAAGGCAGTACATATTTATCTGAGACAGAATTATATATATCCTCTTTTTCAAATAGGCACCCTTGCGGTATGTAGCAGTCGAGTGCGGAAATATATGGGGGAAGTGCGTTTTTTAGTGCCTCTCTGCTGAGCGATAGACAGAGTGATTTACGAATGTCTGCGCCACCCAGTGCGGAGGACTTGTTAATTACAATAAACCAACATTTGTTAAAATATTTATCAATAGTAAGTTCTTTATCGGCAAGTTTTTCATAATGTGCGCTTTTAATAAATGATAGGTCAATTTTGCCGTCTGACATTTTTTCAATAAGTTCATCCTTATTATTACAGGTTATATAAACCGATGCGGGAATTGCAGTGTTTTCACCTTTGTAATTTTCGTTTCGTTTAAGTCGCAAAGCATAATTTTCGGTAGTCCAGGTGCGTAAACGGAAAGGTCCGTTAGATAAGACACTTTCTTTATCGCGTCCGTATTTTCCGTTTGTGGATTTAAAAAACTCCTCATTACATGGCATACAAATCGGCTTGGAAAGATAGTAAAGCAGTTTGCCGTCATCATATTCAAGTGTAATTTTGAGGGTTTTGTCATCGGGCGCAGTAACGGCGAGAGTTTTGCTGTCAGCACCGTTTTTTACAGCAGAAGCCCCCTTAATACAGGTAACGTACTGAAAATCGGGTGCGGCAGTCTCAGCGCTTACGGCTCGGCGGAGTGCAAATACAAAATCATTTGCCGTAAGAACGGTACCGTCATTCCAAGAAAGTTTGTCTTTTAAATAAAATGTGTAGGTGTTGCCGTTCTTTTCTACACTTTCAGCACAGGCGAGAGTCGGTTCGCCCTTTTCATTAAGACGCGTAAGTCCTTCGAAAAGATTATGTACCACGGTGATTTCCGATTCGCCGCTTACAAGTTGCGGGTCAAGCGTTGTAATTTTTTCGCCGATATCTGCAAAAATTGTCGAATCATTACCTTTCGTCTGGCATCCGCAAAGTGATATTAAAATAATACATAATATTATACACAGAAAGTTTTTAAGTAACCTAATCAAAAAAATCTACCCCAAATAAAATCATTACAAAAAAATTATATAACAAAACAAGATATTATTCAACATAAAAAACGCCCGATATTATCGGGCGTAAATTTTATTTGTTATTACATTTTTCAACAACCTTTTTAATGCGGTCAACGGGGTCAAGCAATTTGCTTATTGAGTTATCACAGTTAATGGTGTCAACAAGCAGCGCAATGTATTTAGACATATTAACACTGCAGTACCATTCGCGCTCAAGCAGTTCGGGTGTTTGGTAAATTAAGTTGGTTGTAAATACCTTGTCGAAATATCCGTTCTTATAGAATTCGTCAAACTTTTCATGTCCCTCAACAAACAGACCGAAAGTAGAGAACATAAATATGCGTTTGGCACCCATTTCTTTGAGCTTCTTGGCAATATCAAGCATCGATTCGCCCGAAGAAATCATATCGTCAACAATAATAAGGTCTTTACCCGCAACATCGCTTCCCAAAAATTCGTGTGCAACAATTGGGTTTTTGCCGTTTACAACAACCGAATAATTGCGGCGCTTGTAGAACATACCAAGGTCAAGTCCTAAAACGGAGGAGTAATAAATACAGCGTCCCATACCGCCTTCATCGGGCGAAACAATCATAAGATTATTGCGGTCAATCTTAAGGTCGGGAACAGTTTTAAGCAAAGCCTTAATCATTTGGTAGGCGGCTTGTACATTGTCAAATCCTTCAAGCGGAATAGCATTTTGAACGCGCGGGTCGTGAGCATCAAATGTGATGATGTTGTCAACGCCCATGTTCATAATTTCCTGTAACATCAAAGCGCAGTCGAGCGATTCGCGCGAGGTGCGGCGATGCTGTCTGCCCTCATAAAGCATGGGCATAATAACGGTTATTCTACGTGCCTTGCCGCCGAGTGCCGCAATAACACGCTTGAGATCTTGATAATGGTCATCGGGCGACATAGGAACAGTTTGTCCGTACATTTTGTAGGTCACGCCGTGGTTAAAGCAATCACAAAGGATGAAAGCATCTAATCCTCTCGCTGTGTGGTGTAAAACAGCCTTACCTTCGCCTGTTCCAAAACGGGGGCAAACTGCGGGAACAACAAAGCTCTGTTCTTCGGGGGTTTCTCTCCACTGTGTCAGATAATAGTCAACACTTGCTGCAATATCTTCGCAACCGCGCATACTGATAAGTGCGAGGTCTCCAAAAGGAGCGTGAGTAAAGTTTATACTTGCCATTTTTTCTCCTCCAAATGATTTAATAAAAACATTCTACCATATTTTCTTTATTTTTAAAAGAGAAAAAACGACAAAATTTTATTATTTTGCAAAAATTTTTTAATTGATAATGTATATAATGTTTGGTATAATAGGTGTAAATATGAAGAAAAGGGTGGTTTTTATGGCTAAAGTAACACTTATAACCTACACACCGGACCCAGAAAAAGCCGTTGCTGCGGCGGCAAAACTTTGCTATTCTCCCGCAACGATTGACGAAATTCGTGACGGACTGACAGAGGAAAAGGTAGCATCATTTGTGAATATGCTATCGTCAATGGGACACGAAAGCCCTATTGAACATGTATGTTTTACTTTTGGTATTGAGGGGGTTTCGCGCTCCTGTACTCACCAGCTTGTAAGACACCGTTTGGCATCTTATTCACAAAAAAGCCAACGCTATGTCAGCGAGGGTGGATTTGATTACATAGTTCCGCCTGAAATAGAGGCATTACCTGAAGCCGCTGCGCTTTACAAAAAGGCAATGGCAGAGGACCAGGAATATTACGACAAAATTGCCGCGCTTTTGAAAGAAAAACATAAAGCGGCACTTATGGCAGAGGGTAAGGATGAAAAGACAGCCGAAAGAGCCGCAGAAAAAATGGCTATTGAGGACGCGCGTTTTATTTTACCCAACGCCTGTGAAACAAAAATAGTTGTGACGATGAACGCAAGAAGTCTGCTTAACTTCTTCCGTCACCGTTGCTGTAATCGCGCACAGTGGGAAATTCGCGAGGTGGCAGACCAGATGTTAGCACTGGTATCAGCTGTTGCACCCAATCTTTTTAAAAATGCGGGTGCTTCCTGTGTGTCGGGCCCTTGCCCTGAGGGAAAAATGACCTGCGGTAAAATGTTAGAAATGCGCAAATATTTTGAAAAAATCAAAGGAAATTCGAAATAATGGGAAAACTGATAGTAATAGAAGGGCTTGACGGATCAGGAAAATCAACGCAATTATCTTTGCTTTCGGAAAATCTGAAAAAAATGGGCGTGGATGCCAAAACTATATCTTTTCCCGATTATGCCGAGAAATCAAGCACACTTGTAAAGATGTATCTGAACGGTGACTTTGGTAAAAATCCCGGAGATGTAAACGCCTATGCGGCATCGCTTTTCTATGCGGTGGACCGCTTTGCGTCATATAGTTGCCATTGGAAAGATTATTATGAAAACGGTGGTAACGTAATAGCGGGTAGATATGTTACATCCAACGCTGTGCATCAAACCGCCAAACTTCCCAAAGAAGAATGGGACGGTTATCTTTCTTGGCTTTATGAACTTGAGTACGGCAGGGTGGGGATTCCCAAGCCTGATTTGGTGATTTTTCTTGATATGCCGACTGAACTTTCCAAAAAACTGCTTGAGCATCGTTATAGCGGAGATGAGGACAAAAAAGATATTCACGAAAAGGATATAGAGTATCAGAATATGTGCCGACAAGCCGCATATTACAATGTTAAATATGATAACTGGAAGGTTATTTCCTGCAGTAAGGATGGAGAAATACGCACGGTGGAGGATATTGCCGCCGATGTGCTTTCTGCCGTTATGGAAACAATAAAGGAGTAAATATGGTATATGTTTTTTTAGCCGATGGCTTTGAGGAGTCGGAGGCGCTTGTAACTGTCGATGTACTGCGCCGTGCGGGGTACACCGTTTTGACGGCGGGAGTCGGCGGAGAATATATAACGGGAAGCCACGGTATAACCGTTAAAAGCGATGTGACAGCGAACACGCTGACACCGACAGATGAACTTGAGGCGGTGGTACTGCCCGGTGGAATACCAGGTACACCCAACCTTGAAAAAGATGAAACGGTGGGCAAGTTTATAGATTTTGCTTATAAAAACCGCAAGGTTTTGGCGGCTATTTGTGCTGCGCCGTCAATTCTTGGAAAACGCGGACTGTTAAAGGACAGAGTTGTAACGTGTTACCCAGGATTTGAAGAGTATCTGTTGGGTGCCACACATGAAAAAGCCTCTGTCTGCATAAGCGACAATATTGTAACAGGCGAGGGTGCGGGTGCTGTTTTTGAGTTCTCTTTGGCACTTTGCGATGTTATTGCATGGTTTACGGGCAAAAAACCTTTTGGCGATTTTTCACTGTCGGAAGGGCTTGAGGAGTCAATGAGATGCGTCCGTTAGATATACGCAAATATAAGCAGGAAATCCGCGAAAAAAGCCGTGCGCGAAGAGGCAGTATTCCGCCTCAGGAAAAGGTGTTATTGGACGGAAAAATTGCGGATAATGTGCGAAGACTTCGCCAGTATGCACCTGCAAAAACAATACTCGTATATGTGTCAACCGCGATAGAGATTGATACTAAAAAAATAATAGAAAACGCGTGGGCAGACGGCAAACGCGTAGCCGTTCCGCGCTGTATACCTGATACGCGGAATATGGATTTTCACTTTATAGAAAGTTTTGACGATTTACACCCTGGTACATTCGGTGTACTGGAACCTGATGAAACGCTTCCGATAGTAGAGGTTTTTGACGGCTGTTTAATGATTGTACCGGCAATACAGTTTGATTTACAGGGTTATCGTCTCGGCTACGGCAAGGGGTATTACGACCGCTATATGTCACGCTTTACGGGCGTTTCGGCGGGACTTTGTTATATAGAGGAACTACGCCGTCACATGTACCACGGACGCTTTGATAAACCCGTAGATATAATTGTAACCGATAAGTGCATTCGCACATGTAAAAAATAATCCCGATTCGGTGGGTGAAAAAATGGAAGATTTTAATACAAAAGAAGTAAATGTCGCACCTGTCACAAAAGGAGACGATTTTGTAATAGGTGAAGGTTTCAAACTTGACGAAACAGTGCTCGAAGAAGAAATGAAACCCGTAAAGCGCGGTAAAAAGCGCAAGAAGACGGGCGTCGGCGGAGCACTTTTGCGTATAGGTATTATTGTTTGCACCTCGCTTTTATTGGCGTTTGTAATCATTTTGTTTGGCGCAGAATATCTAGGCATAGGTGTCGGACGCGGAGTAGAGGTTGTTGTGGAGATCCCTAAAGGCTCCTCCACACGCGCAATAGCAGAAGAACTTAAAGAGGTTAATGCTATAAACAGTACGCTTATGTTCCGCGTATATTCAAAACTTATGGGATATGACGGAAAATATCAGTACGGCGTTTACAGTTTTAAAAATGAACTCGGCTATAGCGAACTTACAGAACTGTTGCGCACAGAGGGCGCTGTGGCAGAAAGCGTACGCGTTACCATACCCGAACGCGCGTCTGTAGACGATATTATAAAACTGCTTGTGGATAAGGGCGTTTGCACCAGAGCTGATTTTATAAAAGCGATGAGTAGCGACCGATATAAATATGATTTTGTAAAAGAACTGCCGACAGAACAGGTTTATTATCGTTTTGAAGGTTATCTTTTCCCCGATACTTATGATTTCTACTGTTACGATAATTCAATTGAATGTGCTGAACTTGCCATCGACAAAATGCTTTCAAAAATGGATAATGTTTTGACGGCAGAACTGAGGCAAAAAGCCGCTGATATGGGTTATTCAATACACGAAATTTTAACAATGGCATCTATTGTAGAGCTTGAGGCTAGTGGAAATCCCGAACAGATGAAAAGCGTGGCACAGGTGTTTTATAACCGCTTAAACGAATGGGAAAATCCGTTGCTTGGCTCGTCACCTACAGCAAAATACAAGTACGGCAAGGGTAGATACGACACCAATAAAAATGCAGGTATTCCGCCAGGACCGTACTGTTCGCCGAGCAAAAAGGCGATTGAGGCGGCGTGTGCCCCCAACACCGAATGTAAGGCAACCTATTTTGTGACCGATGCTAAAATGAATTTCTATTATACCTATTCGCTCAAAGAGCATAATAATATCATAAACAAACTGAAAAGAGATAAGAACTGGATTTATGAGTACTACGATTAAATTGCCCGAACTTTTGTGTCCGGCAGGTGACCTTGAAAGGCTTAAAGCGGCGGTTGATTTTGGCGCCGATGCTGTCTATCTTGCGGGGGAAGAGTTTGGAATGCGTACCGCTGCAAGAAACTTCTGCGAAGAAGATTTGAGAAAAGGGGTAGAGTATGCCCATTCGCACGGTGTGGCGGTGCATGTAACCTGTAACACTATTCCGCATAATGACGAAATTTCTCGGCTTCCCGCACATCTTGAACTGCTTTCAGATGTCGGTGTTGATGCTATTATAGCGTCCGACCTTGGCACGATTTCACTTGTGAAGAAATATGCGCCTAAACAGCAACTTCATATATCGGTGCAGTCGGGAATTGTGAATTATGAAACTGCTAACTTTTTTGCAGATTTAGGTGCCCACAGAATTGTTTTAGCACGGGAGTTGTCGTTAAATGAAATTGCCGAAATACGTGCAAAAACGCCTAAAACACTTGAACTTGAGGCGTTTGCGCACGGCGCGATGTGTGTGTCATTTTCGGCAAGATGTTTGCTTTCCAGTTATATGACGGGCAGAGATGCCAACAGGGGCGACTGTGCACAGCCGTGCCGTTGGAGTTATTCGCTCGTGGAGGAAAAACGCCCAGGCCAGTATTTTGATATTACCGAAACCGAAAAGGGTACATACATTTTAAATTCTAACGATTTATGTATGGCACAGCACCTTGATAAAATGGTGGCGGCTGGTATTAGCAGTTTAAAAATCGAGGGCAGAGCGAAATCGCATTATTATGTTGCTGTTACGGCAAACGCCTATCGCGGCGCGGTAGATAGCCTTAAAAAAGAGGGCGAATGGCGTTTACCTGCTTGGGTAATGGAAGAACTAAACAAAATCAGCCACCGCACCTATTCGCAGGGCTTTTATTTCGGCCGTCCCGAAAATGCACAAACCTACGCATCGGCGGGGTATATACGCGATTATACTGTTGCAGGAGTCGTCAGTGATTGGGCAGACGGAATGGTTTCGCTCACGCTTAAAAATAAATTTCTGCGCGGTCAGGTTTTTGACTGTCTTTCTCCAAGGGAAGAGCCGTTTATATTAAAAGCGGATGAAATGTTTGATGAAAACGGTGTTTCTATTGATGTCGCGCCACACCCAATGATGACGGTCAAAATTCCCTGTGATAAACCGATAAAAAAAGGTACACTTTTCAGAATGGCAACCGAATAAAGTTTATAAAAAGCACCGCAATTGCGGTGCTTTTTTGTTTTTCTGTCAATACTATAATCGGTGATTAAATGAAAAGAAAATTAAGTGTTACCGAAATGCGCGGAGCCTTGTGCCTTTTTATGTTGCTTTTTATGTTTTTTGTGGCGGCTTTGCGAATTGTATCGGTTATTGGGGAAGAAGATTACAGCGCTGTTGCAAAAAAACAAAATTCTTATAGACTTACAGTAACGCGTCAGCGCGGAACAATTTTTGATACCAATATGAAATCCCTGACCAATGCTAAACAAAAAATTTATACCGCCGTAACGCCGACTGATGAGGCTAAAAACACAATGAGTGAACATCTTAATGTGAAAGAAATGCAAGAACTTTCAAAAAAACTGGCGGACGGCAAACCTGTGATTTTGGAAACAGAAAAAGAAATAAAAGGTAACGGTGTTATGAGTATAAAGGTGCCTATCTGCGAAGATGAGGATACTTTAGCGCCGCATTTAATTGGTTATCTTGATGGTGACGGACATGGCGTTTCGGGGATTCAAAAGGTGTTTGATGAGTTATTATATAGCGAAAGCACAGTGGATTTTTTGTATGCGCGTGACGCAAAAGGTGGGTTGCTTTCGCGTTTCTCCACCGAGGCAGTTTTGGATGAGCGTGTAACAGCATCGGGGGTTAAAACCACCATAGACGCCGATATTCAAAAAATAGCCGAAGAGGTAATGTCGGATTTTAAATCGGGCGCACTGGTGGTGAGTGAGGTTGGGACAGGTAAAATACGGGCACTTGTCAGCCGACCGGATTATAATCCAATTAGCGTTAAGGATTATTTGTCTGACGAGTCGTCACCGCTTTTAAACCGCGCTTTTTGCGCCTATAATGTTGGTTCTGTTTTCAAACCCTGTGTGGCGGCTGCCGCACTAGAGCAAGGAATTTTCGGCAATTTTCTTTATAAATGCACGGGCGGAAAAGTAATTGGCGGTAAAAATTTTGCCTGTCATAATCTTGGCGGACACGGTACTTTAGGTATTTCGGATGCTATTGCTTTTTCCTGTAATACCTATTTTTATACTCTCGGTCAAAAGTCGGGGGCAAATGCAGTCTGCAGTATGGCAAATGCACTTTATTTTGGTCAGCGCCATACTTTTTATGACGGGTTTTACACCGAAAAGGGTAATATGCCAACAGAAAAACAGGTGTCTTTAAGTGAACAAACCCTGGCAAACACGGTAATAGGACAGGGCGATATTATGCTCACGCCCATATCACTTTTAACCCTTTACGAAGCAATAGCAAACGGCGGAGAATATGTTATGCCGTCACTGATAGAGGGAATTGTAACGGATGGTGTTTTAGAGGATACACCGTCTTCACCACCCACAAGAGTTATGAGTGAAAAAACGGCAGAAACGCTCAAAAATGCGTTAATACAGGTAATAAAAAAGGGTACAGGCGCACAAGCAGCACCGAAGGTTTGTACTGCCGCAGGAAAAACCGCAACGGCTCAAACGGGTTGGATTATTAATGGTAAAGCGGTAAACCATTCTTGGTTTTGCGGATTTTTCCCTGCCGAAAATCCTCGTTATGTTGCTGTTATAATCAGCGAAAATACAAGCGGCGGCGGAACGCCCTGCCCACCTGTTTTTTCTGCCCTTGCCGATGCTATATATACCCTTAAATTAAGTTGACAAAATGTTATAATAGATATATACTATTAGAGAATATGATATTTTGTTAAGCGAGGAAAATAAAATGCAGTGGACATCACTTAATGATTTAAGAGAAAAGTATTTATCGTTTTTTGAGTCGAAGGGACATCTTCGTCTTAAAAGTTTTTCTCTTGTACCGAATAATGATAAATCGCTATTGCTTATAAACTCGGGCATGGCGCCTATGAAAAAGTATTTCACAGGAGAGGTAACACCCCCAAAAAACCGCGTTACCACTTGCCAGAAATGTATAAGAACACCCGACCTTGAACGCGTTGGCAAGACCGCGCGTCACGGTACATATTTTGAAATGCTCGGCAACTTTTCGTTTGGCGATTATTTTAAAAGCGATGCTATTCCGTGGGCTTGGGAGTTTTTAACTAAAACCCTTGAAATCCCCGAAGAGCTTTTGTGGCCATCGGTATACGAGAGTGATGATGAGGCTTATAACATCTGGCGCAATGTAATCGGCGTACCCGCAGAGCGCATTGTAAAACTCGGCAAAGCCGATAACTTTTGGGAACACGGAACTGGTCCTTGCGGTCCTTGTTCCGAAATATATTTTGACCGCGGCGAAAAATACGGTTGCGGTTCGCCCGATTGTAAGCCCGGTTGTGACTGTGACAGATATATGGAAATCTGGAACAATGTTTTCACTCAGTTCAATAATATGGGTGACGGAACCTATGAGGAACTTGAACATAAAAACATCGATACAGGAATGGGCCTCGAACGCCTTGCCTGTGTAATGCAGGGTGTTGATAATATGTTCGAGGTTGATACTGTACGCAATATTTTAGACCATGTGTGTAAAATTGCAGGTTGCGACTACGGTAAGGGTGCTGATACCGATATGTCGGTACGCGCCGTAACCGACCATATCCGTGCATCAACATTTATGATTTGTGACGGCATAATCCCGTCTAACGAGGGACGCGGTTATGTTTTGCGCAGAATTTTGCGCCGTGCCGCCCGTCACGGAAAATTGCTTGGCATAAAACGCGCGTTTTTGTGCGAACTTTGCGATACTGTAATTAACGAAAATAAATCCGCATACCCCGAACTCTTAGAAAAGGCTGACCTTATCAAAAAGGTTATCTCGTTTGAGGAGGATGCGTTTAGCAAGACTATTGACCAAGGTTTATCATTGTTAGCAAACCTTGTAAACAAGGGCGGAGTTTTATCGGCAGAAGATGCTTTCCGCCTTTATGATACTTATGGATTCCCGCTTGACCTTACCAAAGATATTTTGGAAGAACATGATATGACGGTTGATGAAGAGGGCTTTAAATCATATATGGAAGAGCAGCGCAATCGCAGCCGAAACGCCCGTAAAGCCTCTGACGGCGAATCCTGGAAGAGTGACGGAATTTCGTTTGATGATGTATCGGCAACCGAATTTTTGGGGTACGCCCAAAATAGCACCGAGGCGAAGGTTGTTGCTATTGTTGCAGACGGCCAAAAGTGCGATATGCTCGGTGCTGGACAAACAGGTGTTATATTGCTTGATAGAACCGTATTTTACGGCGAAGGCGGCGGACAGGTAGGCGACAGCGGTGAGATTACCGTAAACGGTGCAGTATTTACTGTTAAAAACACCGAAAAAACAGCAGGTGGCGTGTATACCCACATCGGTGAAATGGGAAGCGGCGCAATTGCTGTTGGCGACACTGTTACTGTTAATATTGATGTAGAACGCAGAGAGGCTATCCGCCGTAATCACACCGCAGCTCACCTTTTACAAGCGGGACTTCGCGCTGTGCTTGGCACACATGTAGAACAGGCAGGACAGTATGTTAACGAAAACGCTGTGCGTTTTGACTTTACACATTTCTCGGCTTTGACCGATTCGGAAAAGGCGGCGGTTGAGAATTATGTTAACGCCGCGATTTTAGAGGGCATTGCGGTTGACAATCGCGAAATGCCTATCGATGAGGCCAAAAAGCTAGGGGCTATGGCGCTATTTGGCGAAAAGTACGGCGATGTTGTACGCGTTGTCAAGGCGGGAGACCGTTCAGTAGAGCTTTGCGGCGGTACGCATGTTGATAACACGGCAAAAATCGGACTTTTCAAAATTGCCAGTGAAAGTTCGGTTGCATCAGGTGTTCGCAGAATAGAGGGTTACACAGGCTATGGCGTACTCTCTCTTATTGAAAAATATATATCCCTTGTGGGTGATACCGCAACCGCACTAAAGGTCGGTAACCCTTTCTCTATTGCAGAGAGGGCAACGCAGCTTTCGGCAGAACTTAAAAAGTCGGAAAAGACTATTGAAAAGTTAGAATCAAAACTCGCAGCTGGTAAGGTGAAAGACCTTTACAATAACGCTGTGAGCGTTGGCGAATGTAAACTTATAACTGCGCTTATGAAGGGCAGCAGTGCCGATGATGTTAAGAATATGTGCGAACAGATTAAATCTGAAAAACCGGATTTTGTAACACTTCTTGCGGCTGAGAATGCAGGTAAACTGACCTTCTGTGTATCTTGTGGTGCAGATGCTGTAAAACAGGGTGCACACGCGGGTAACCTTGTGCGTGAGGTTGCTAAAATAACAGGCGGTAACGGAGGCGGCAGACCCGATTTTGCAATGGCTGGCGGTAAGGATATATCACTTGCAGAGACCGCTTTGAATGCGGCGGAAAAAATTCTTAACAGTATGATGTAGGTGAAGATATGGATTGTTTGTTTTGTTCAATAGTAAAGGGTGAAATCCCCAGCACTAAAATTTATGAGGACGATTTTGTCTATGCCTTTGCGGATATCGCGCCGCAGGCACCTTTTCATGCGGTTATTGTCCCGAAAGAGCATATAAAAAGCGCTGAGGAAATAAATTCGCAAAACAGCTATCTAATAGCCAAGGTGTACGAGGCTGTGGCAAAAATTGCAAAAAAAGAAAATCTTTCTAACGGCTTCCGTGTTGTTAATAACTGCGGCGAAGACGGCGGACAAACGGTGGGACACATTCATTTCCACCTACTTGCACGGCGTAATCTTGCTTGGCCTCCGGGCTGAGTTTAGGGGGAATAAGTTATGGCAGATACATACAAACTTACTATAGCGGGTTGTAAGCGCGAATTTAAAAAATTTGCGGTTAGCGATAGTCTTGATATTGCCGCTTTTATAATTTTCGGTGATGTTGAACTGACAGTAAAAGGTTGCGCGGAACTGTTAAAACGCGTACCTGAGTTTGATATAATTGTGACGCCCGAAGCCAAGAGTATCCCAATAGCGTATGAAATGGCGCGTCAATCGGACAAACCCTATGTTGTAATACGGAAAGGGACGAAAGTGTATATGGGTAATCCCATTTCGGTCACCGTCCGCTCCATAACAACTCAGCGTGAACAAACACTTTATCTGGGTGAAGACGATGTTGCGGCAATTAAGGGTAAACGCGTGTTGATAGTTGACGATGTTATCAGCACAGGAGAGTCACTTGACGCAGTGCGTAAACTGATGAATGAAGCGGGTGCCTGTGAAGCGGCGGCTTGTGCCTATTTTGCAGAGGGTGATGCGGCTGACCGCAAGGATATAATATTCTTAGAAAAGCTGCCCCTGTTTTTTAAGTAAATGAGTGTCCCCACCAACCGTGTTTTGCGTGGGGACTTGTGTTATTATGAAAAGACCTATGATTTTATGCGGCACAGTGGCGCTCTGTCTGTCGCTTTTAATGATTTATACATCGGAAAAGTTTATATTTTTTGCAGCTGTAGGTTTAGTGATTACAGCAATAACCTTGCTTTATTTGAGGCGCTTTACGCATATTTTGCCGCTTGTGGCAGTGTGTTTAATAATCCTGTTGATGTCTATACGCTGTATAGGTGAAACAGAGTGCATTAAAACGGCAAAAGCACGTAAAAAAGATACATCTATAAAAGGCGTTATAACAGATGTTGATTATAACGAAAACAGCGTATCCTATAAAGTCAAAACAGGCAAAATAAAGATAAAGATTATAAGTACTAAAGGCATTTACGCCAAACAAGGTGATGAAATCAGCGCCGACATCCGCATTGTTAGCTCGGGTGAATATAACGATTTCGCATGTGATGTACACGCAACCGCATTTTTGCTGAAACTTAAAAGTTTAACAAAAACAAATTCTATAAGTTCGCATCTTGACAGTATGCGGAAAAGTGTTCAAAATTTGTTTTTCAAAAGCGGTGGTGGGGATGAGGCGGCAATGCTTATCGGTCTTACTTTGGGCGAAAAGGGATATATAAGCGATTCGCTGTCAAACAATATTCGCCGTTCGGGTGTCAGTCATATGATAGTTGTGTCGGGACTGCATCTGGGCATAATTGTAGGTACATTCCTAAATATTGCTCACAGAATAAAAATAAACAGATGGCTTACAGGCGCTGTGGGGATTATAATGGTTTTGTTTATAATCGCACTTACAGGTTTTACAGTTTCGGTTTTGCGCTCGGCACTTGCGTATCTGATACTGCTTTTCGGTTATTTAATAGGCAGAAAACCCGATGCGCTTAATTCGCTTTTTGCGGCGGTTTTAATCCTATCTTTAATAAATCCGCTCGTTGTAACGGGCATATCGTTTCAACTTTCCGCCTCTGCAACCTTTGGTGTGCTTGTACTAGCACCCGCAATAGATGCGGTGGTTATGAAGCATAAAGGCAACAAATGGTATGACAAAATAGCGGGTGCCTTGTCGGGTGTTGTTTGCACCGCTTTTGCCGCAAACCTTACAACATTGCCTTTTACGCTGTGGCACTTTGGTACACTGTCAACAGTTTCACTTTTAACAAATATGTTAACAAATCATCTTGTCACAGGTGCGCTTATACTTGCGGTTCTGGGAATATTCACTTGCTTTATAGAGCCTGTTAGCGCAGCAGTTTTATTCTTGTCACGCGTTGCCATGCGGGTGCAAATTTACTTTATAAATTCTATTGGCAGTCTGCCATTTGCAGAGTATGTTTCAAAATCACCAAAACTACTTGCGGTGATAATATTTTGTATTATGGCAGGATTTACATACCTTGTTATAAAACTACCAAAAAGGAGTGACGCTTAGTGGCAATAGCCTTTGAACGCGACCTTAAAAAAAATATAGAAAGCGGAAACTTTTTGCCCGTTTATTTGCTTTTTGGCAACGATGACGGACTTAAAAGGCTATATTACTCTGATATCGTAAAGAAAACTGTAGGCGATGACGATTGTTTTAATCTTCAACGCTTTGGTGCCGATGCCGATTTACAGACGGTGTATGACGCAACAATGCAGTTTCCGATGATGAGTGATAAAAAGTGCGTCACACTGTGCGATTTTGATTTTGAAAAGTCGGGTGAAAATAATTTTTCCCGTATTATTACTTTAATAGAAGACCTGCCTGATACAACCGTTTTTGTGGTGTGGTTTGATACTGTCGAGATAGACGAGAAAAAATCCACCCGTTTTAAGAAACTTTGTGTGGCGGTTGAAAGCAAAGGCGGAATGACCGTAAAACTTGACCACCGTAATGCTACGGACCTTGTTAAGATGCTCTGTAAAGCGGCAGAAAAACAGGGTGTGCGTATGGAAAGTTCCACTGCTAAATATCTTATGGAGGTTTGCTCTACCGATTATAATATACTCAAAAATGAACTGCAAAAACTCACTTCCTATATGGGAGGAGAGGGGCTTATAACGCGCGAAATTATTGATAAGGTTTGTGTAAAGTCTGTGGAGGCGAGTGTTTATAATATATCGCGTGAACTTGCCGCAAAAAATATTGGAAAAGCGCTTAATATGCTTGATGAACTTTTGTTTTTAAAGATAAAACCACATGTGATTTTATCTGTGCTTTCCACTGCGTTTGTTGAGATGTATCTTGGTAAAACAGCTTCTGTTGGGGGTATTAAACCTGCTGAAGTGGCAAATACGTTCGGCTATAAAAACCGCGAATTTGTTATAACCCGCGCTATCGATAGCGCCCGTAAACTTGACGAGCGTACGCTGGGACTTTGTCTGTCTGAACTTTTGTCAGCGGACAACAAACTAAAAAGCACCTCGGTAAACGAGCGCGTAATAATTGAAGAGCTTATGATAAAATTGGTTTACATAATGTCGGAGGGCGAACGGATTGATAAGGCTTAAAACTCCCATTATTGTTGAGGGAAAGTATGATAAAATAAGGCTTTCCAACATAGTTGACGCACCGATTTTTACAACCGATGGTTTTCGTATTTTCAAGGATAAAGAAAAAGTGGCATTTTTTCGCGCTGTTGCAAAGAAAAGCGGTATTATAATCCTGACTGACAGTGATTCAGCGGGACTTATGATTCGAAATCATTTAAAAAAAGTAATCGGTGATGCACATATTTATAATGTATATTTGCCCGAAATTCTTGGTAAAGAGAAGCGGAAAAGAAACCCATCTAAAGAGGGGCTTTTGGGGGTAGAGGGCACCGATGACGAGATCATATTAAAGGCAATAGAGCGTTTTGCAACCGAAAAAGAAGATGGTAAAAAGGTAACAAAAACGGATTTTCTTTTGTGGGGGCTTTCGGGTGACGGAAGCACTGTAAAACGCGAAAAACTAAAAGCGCAAATATCACTTCCACAGGCGCTTAGTGTAAACGGACTGTTAGACGCTATCAACGTGCTTTACACATACGAGGAAATAGAAAAAATAGTAGGTGGTTTATAGTATGGGCGGTACAAAAGGACAGAAAATCAGACTGCTGTATCTTTCGGATATATTCAAAAAATATACCGATGAAGAACATCCGCTTTCATCGAATGCGCTTATAGAAAAGTTAGAAGAATATGGTATAAGCGCCGAAAGAAAAGCAATTTATGACGATATTTCGGTGCTGTGTGAATACGGGCTTGATATTATAAAAACCCGCACACCATGTTCGGGCTTTTATTTGGCAGAGCGCGAATTTGAAATACCTGAGATATATCTTCTTTCTGACGCGGTACAGGCGGCAAGTTTTATATCCCGTAAGAAAACCCGCGAAATGATAGAAAAACTTGAAAAAATGTTATCAAAAAGTCAGGCAAAAACGATTAGCCGAAGTGTCTATATCGATAACCGCAACAAATGCAGTAACGAAGAAATTTTTTATAATATTGATGCAGCAACACGCGCTATCGAAAACGGCAAAAAACTTTCGCTTAAATATTGTCGCCGCGAAATAGGCGAGAGTGGAATATTAACCACAGAAAAACAGATGATTGTAAGTCCATATGGGCTTTTGTGGTCGGGTAACCACTATTATCTTGTATGTAACAATGAAAAGTACGATAATCTTATGCATCTGCGGCTTGATAGAATGAAAAAAGTTTCGGTCGGGGAAGAAGATTTACGACATTTTTCGCAAGTTAGCGAATATAAAAACCATTTTGATATAGCCGACTATGCACAGAAAACATTTAATATGTTTGGCGGCGAACTGAAAAGCATAACTCTTTGTTGCGATAATGCGCTGCTTGAACAGATAATAGATAGGTTTACGGATAAAATATCCATAAGACGCGAAGGAGAAGACCGCTTTTCTTTCACCGCAAAAGCACTTATAAGTGACGGTCTTATCGACTTTATAATGCAGTTTTCGGACGCTGTTGAGGTAGTTGCCCCTGCTGATGTTCGGGAAATGGTACAGAAAAAGGCAGAAAAAATTGCAAAAAAATATAAAAAATAATACTTGCAAGTCTTGAAACCTTGTGATATAATCAGTAGGCTGTCGTATTATGCCCGACAGCAAAAACACACATTTCGCAAGATACGGTGAGGTGCCTTTGGGTAGGCCGTTTTGGCGGAATGGAGGAAAAACCTTGGAGGTAAGAAAAATGGCAGTAGTATCAATGAAACAGTTGCTTGAAGCAGGTGTTCACTTTGGACATCAGACAAGACGCTGGAACCCCAAAATGTCGGAGTACATTTTCACAGAACGCAACGGAATTTACATCATCGACCTTCAGAAGACGGTAAAGAAGCTTAACGAAGCATACCTCTTCGCTCGTGACATTGCAGCAGAAGGCAAGGATATTCTTTTCGTTGGCACCAAAAAACAGGCTCAGGATTCCGTTAAGGAAGAGGCAATTCACTGCGAAATGCCTTATGTAAATGCTCGTTGGCTTGGCGGTATGCTCACAAACTTCCGCACAATTCGCAGAAGAATTGAGCGTCTTTCACAGCTTCGCACAATGCGCGATGACGGAACATTTGAACTTCTTCCTAAGAAAGAAGTTATCAAACTCAACTTAGAGATTGAAAAACTCGAAAAATTCCTCGGCGGTATTGAGAATATGAAGAAGATTCCGGGCGCTATGTTCATAGTTGACCCCCGCAAAGAGAGAATTGCCGTTAAGGAAGCAAAGAAACTTGGTATCCCGATTATCGCAATCGTTGACACCAACTGCGATCCTGACGAGATTGATGCTGTAATTCCGGGTAACGATGACGCTATCCGCGCAGTTAAACTCATAGCTGAAACAATCGCAAACGCTGTTATCGAGGGCAGACAGGGCGAACAGGGCTCTGCCGCCGCAGAAACTGAAGAAGCAGTTGCTGAAGAAGTAGCAGCGGAAGATGCTGAATAATATTAAAGGAGAAACGAAAATGGCTTTTACTGCTAAAGACGTACAGGCTTTAAGAGAAAAGACCGGTTGCGGTATGATGGACTGTAAAAAGGCTCTCGTTGAATGCGATGGCAATATGGATGCAGCCGCAGATTACCTCAGAGAGAAAGGTCTTGCTTCACAGGCAAAGAAGGCAAGTAGAATCGCAGCAGAGGGTGCAGTTTGTGCTCTTTACGAAAACGGCGTAGGCGCCCTTGTAGAACTTAACGCAGAGACCGACTTCGTTGCAGGCGGCGATGATTTCAAGGCTCTTACAGAACGTGTTGCACGTGTTGCTGCAGCACAGAATCCTGCTGATTTAGATGCTCTTCTTAAGTGCACAGAAAACGGACAGACCGTTGAAGAAATGGTACAGGAACTTTTCTTAAAGGTTCGTGAGAATATTAAGGTTCGCCGTTTTGCTCGTTTTGAGGGCGCTGTTACCACCTATGTACATGCAGGTGGCAAAATCGGTGTTATGGTTAAGTTTGATACCGATGTAGACGCAAACAACGCAGAGTTTGTTGCTATGGGTAAGAGCGTTGCAATGCAGATTGCCGCTATGAACCCCTCATATCTTGACGAGGCTTCTGTTCCTGCAGAGGTTATTGCTAAAGAGAAGGAAATCCTTATCGCACAGATGAAGGAAGATCCTAAAATGGCAAATAAACCTGATATGGTTCTCGGCAAAATTGTTGAAGGCAAAATCGGCAAATACTATAAGGAAAACTGCCTTGTTGAGCAGCAGTTCGTTATGGATGGCGACGTTACCGTTGGCAAGTATGTTGAGAATACCGCAAAGGCACTTGGCGCAAACATCAAGATTGCTGACTTCGTTCGTTTTGAACGTGGCGTGGGCATCGAAAAGCG
>JAZRZS010000069.1:0-2772 GCA_045601505.1 Acutalibacteraceae bacterium | reverse complement strand
TCCCGCCTCACACTCGGCTATGCGGGGGGTGGGATTACCAAAACGTGCATCCTTGGTTGTACCCTTGAAAGAAAATGTGCCCAGCATATTTATATCGTAAAGTTCCGAAAACTCATAACCGTAGCCAAAGGTTCCGCTTGCGGGGATTATAGGGTTATCGAGTTCTATATTACAGAGGTTAACACTTAATTTTCCCACAGTATTTCCTCCTTTTCGAGTACGGGACCGTCTTTACAGATTCGCTTATAACCCGTAATGGTTTTGCAAGAGCAACCCATACAAGCGCCGAAACCGCAACCCATTCTTTCTTCAAAACTGAACTGACCGCTCGTTTTGGAGGTTTTATAAACTGCTTTAAGCATAGGTTCGGGTCCGCAGGTATAAAAATAGGTGTAATCTATATCCATAGCATCGGTAACATA
This sequence comes from Acutalibacteraceae bacterium, assembly GCA_045601505.1. GTDB lineage: Bacteria > Bacillota > Clostridia > Oscillospirales > Acutalibacteraceae > SIG589. The sequence goes on along the minus strand of JAZRZS010000069.1, from coordinate 2,350 downwards.
CCCTTTTTTTCCATAAGAACCATCAACCGTTGTTACGGTAACAGTGGCACCTAAAGCCCTGAATTCCTTTTCATAAAAGACCTCGTCCTTATTATTAAATCCCAGAATTACAGAAACCTTTTTGCCCTCTGCTATCAAATATTTTGCAAGCATATAAAGCGGTGGAACGCCAACACCTCCGCCAAGGAGAAGAGGTTTCTCACCCGAAAGTTCGGTATTGTATCCATTGCCCAGTCCCGTCAAGACATCAAGTGTGCCGCTTTGCATTTTGCTCATCAATTCGGTGCCTTTGCCGACAACTTTATAAATTATTGTCAGCAAGTCACCCTCACAGTCGCAAACGGATATCGGACGGCGAAGATACATTCCGTCAAGTTTTATATTAACAAACTGTCCCGTTGCGACAATATCGCTAACATCACCGCATAGTGTCATTTTATAGACATTTTCGGTAAGCGGTATATTTTCTTTTATGGTAAGTAAAACCTGTTTCATTTTATCTCCTACGCGTCTATAGTTGAAATTGTTAATGTGGTTTCTTCCAGAACATCAAGCAAAACTTTTACAGTATCGAGCGCTGTAAATATGGTTACATTGTTTTCAGTCGACAACTGTCTTATCTGCAGACCATCGTTTGCCTGACCTTGTGCGCCAATATCCTTTGTGTTGATTACATAGGCAATATGACCCTGACGCAGTGCTTCAGGAATTTCATCACTGCCGTCCGAAATTTTGCCAAGGATGTGTGTGCGAATGCCGTTAGCTTTGAGAAATTTTGCAGTACCCTCAGTTGCCTGAATGTTAAAGCCGAGGTTATAGAAACGGCGGATAAGAGGCAACGCCTCTTCTTTGTCCTTATCGGCAATTGTGGCAAACACTGTGCCATAGTTCTGCAAATGCATTCCCGATGCCTGTAGCGCTTTATAAAGTGCGCGGTTTAATTTATCGTCATAGCCGATGGCTTCGCCCGTTGACTTCATCTCAGGCGAGAGATAGGCATCAAGTCCGCGGATTTTGTTGAACGAGAACACAGGCACCTTTACATACCAACGCTCTTTCTCTTTGGGATAGATATCGAATATGCCCTGTTCTTTTAAGCTCTTGCCTAGGATAACCTCTGTTGCTATATCAGCAAGGCTGTAGCCTGTGGATTTTGACAAGAAAGGTACCGTTCTTGAAGAACGCGGATTAACTTCAATAATGTAAACATCTTCGTTTTCATCAACAATAAACTGAATGTTATAAAGTCCGATTATACCAATACCCATACCGAGCATTTTTGCATACTTAAGTATGGTACCCTTTACTTTATCAGAGATACTGAATGTGGGATAAACGCTTATAGAGTCGCCGCTGTGAACGCCTGTGCGCTCTACAAGTTCCATTATACCCGGTACGAAAACATCGGTACCGTCACAAATGGCATCAACCTCTACCTCTTTACCCTGAATATATTTATCAACCAAAACAGGTTTATCCTCGTCAATTTCAACAGCTGTTTTAAGATAGTGGCGCAGTTGTTCTTCATTTGCAACAATCTGCATTGCTCTGCCGCCCAAAACAAAGCTGGGACGAACAAGCACAGGATAACCGATTTCCTCTGCGGCTTTAATGCCGTCTTCTATTTTTGTAACGGCTCTGCCCTTGGGCTGAGGTATATTAAGGTTTTGCAGAATTTTTTCAAAACTGTCGCGGTTTTCGGCGCGTTCAATAGCGGCACAATCGGTGCCGATGATTTTAACACCGCGGTCGTTAAGGGGCTCTGCCAAATTAATTGCGGTCTGACCGCCAAGTGATGCTATTACACCCTCGGGTTTTTCAAACTCGATTATATTCATAACATCTTCGGGCGTAAGCGGTTCAAAGTAAAGCTTGTCCGCCGTTGTATAGTCGGTTGAAACGGTTTCGGGGTTGTTGTTTATAATAATAGCCTCGTAACCCGACTTTTTAATAGTCATTACAGCGTGAACCGTAGAATAGTCAAACTCTACACCCTGACCGATACGAATCGGTCCGGCACCAAGCACGACTATCTTCTTTTTATTTGTCAGGCGAGAAGCATTTTCGCCTGTGTATGAAGAATAGAAATACGGGATGTACGCATTTGTATGGCAGGTATCAACCATTTTGTAAACTGGGAAAATTCCGTTTTCCTTACGGATTGAATAAACATCGAGTTCTGTAACTCCCCACATACGTGCAATAAACTTATCGCAAAAGCCCATCTTCTTTGCGGCTTTAAGCGTTTCCACACTCTTATCATTCTTAAGTGTGTTTTCCATATCCACGATGTTTTTGAAAGCCTCAAGGAAGTAAGCGGTTATTTTGGTAATTTCGTGTAGTTTCTCTA
>JAZRZS010000068.1:0-17557 GCA_045601505.1 Acutalibacteraceae bacterium | reverse complement strand
GCCTTGTTAATAGACTTTTTGTTGTAAATGTCATTGAGCAATGACATCAAAGCCGCAATAGCGGTGTTCATTTTTAGTTCTTCAATATCAGAAGTAACTTTTTTGATAGTTTTATGGAACGCAGCTTCCAAATCTTCGCTGTACTTATCGCCATCTACTACTATATCGTTAAGTGAGAAAACTCTGTCAAGGAAACGCTTACAACCTTTGATAGACGTTGAACTCCATGGTGCCGCCTTTTCAAAGTCACCGATAAACATCTCATAAAGACGCATAGTGTCTGCGCCATACTGATTAACAATATCATCTGGGTTAACAACGTTTCCGCGAGATTTGGACATTTTTTCGCCGTTCTCACCCAAAATCATACCGTGGCTTGTACGCTTGGCATAGGGCTCTGCTGTGGGAACAACCCCAATATCATAAAGGAAATGATGCCAGAAACGGCTATAAAGCAGGTGAAGTGTAGTATGCTCCATACCGCCGTTATACCAGTCAACAGGTCCCCAATATTCAAGCGCCTCCTTAGACGCAATTGCATCCTTGTTATTTGGGTCACAATAACGCAAGAAATACCATGAGGAACCAGCCCACTGCGGCATAGTATCGGTTTCTCTTTTTGCTTTTCCGCCACAGACAGGACAGGTTGTTTCAACCCAATCCGTTATTTTGGCAAGTGGTGATTCACCATTGTCGGTAGGCTCGTAAGAATCAACCGTTGGTAATAAAAGCGGAAGTTCGCTTTCGGGAAGCGGAACATATCCGCATTTTTCACAGTGAACCATAGGTATCGGTTCGCCCCAATATCTCTGACGTGAAAATACCCAGTCACGAAGTTTGTAGTTAACCTTTTTCTCCGCAAGACCGCGTTCTATAAGCCAATCGGCAATAGCAATTTTTGCCTCTTCAACAGACATACCGTTAAGGAAGCCGGAATTAACCATAATACCTGTATCACAGTCAACATATGCTTCCTTCGTAACATCTCCGCCTTTTACAACCTCAATAATAGGCAAAGAGAATTTTTTAGCAAATTCCCAGTCGCGAGTATCGTGTCCGGGAACGCCCATAACGCAACCTGTACCATAGGAAATAAGAACATAATCCGACACAAAAATCGGGATTTCTTCGTTTGTTGCAGGGTTAATTGCGCGTACGCCTGAAAGCATTACGCCTGTCTTATCCTTAGCAAGTTCGGTGCGCTCAAAATCTGATTTTCGGTTTGCTTCCTCTTGATATGCGCGTACCGCATCGGCATTATCAATAATACTCATCCACTTTTCAACAAGAGGATGTTCGGGTGAAATTACAACATATGTAACACCAAAAAGAGTATCTGCACGTGTTGAAAAAACCTCAAACTCATCGCCGAGTGTGGTTTTAAATTTAATCTGTGTTCCCTCTGAACGACCTATCCAGTTTCTTTGCTGTGTTTTAACACGTTCAATAAAATCAAGGTCATTCAAACCATCAATAAGTTTTTCTGCGTATTCGGTAATTTTTAACATCCACTGGCTTTTAACCTTATGAACAACCTCGTTACCGCAACGTTCACAAACTCCGTTAACAACCTCTTCATTAGCAAGAACACACTTACAGGAAGTGCACCAGTTAACCGACATTTCTTTTTTATAGGCAAGTCCGTGTTTGTAAAGTTGCAGGAAAATCCACTGTGTCCACTTATAATACTCGGGATCGGTAGTGTTGATTTCTTTAGTCCAGTCAAACGAGAATCCAAGTGACTGCAACTGCTCTTTAAAGTGATTAACATTGTTTTTTGTAACAATTTCAGGGTGAATATGATTCTTTATAGCAAAGTTTTCGGTGGGTAAACCGAAAGCATCCCAACCCATCGGGTAAAGGACATTATACCCTTCCAAACGGCGTTTACGGCTAACAATATCAAGAGCGGTGTAAGAACGCGGATGGCCAACATGCAAACCTTGTCCCGAAGGATACGGAAATTCTACAAGAGCATAGAATTTCGGTAACGAATAGTCGTCCTTTGTTGCAAATGTATTGTTTTCATACCAGTACTTTTGCCACTTTTTTTCTATTTGTTTATAATCATAATACATTCGCTATACCTCCATAGGTGATGTGAGAATTTCCGAAAGATTTACAGTTTTTCCGTCACTCCAAATACGGTCAAGGCCATAAAACTCTCGCGATGTTTTATCAAAAATATGAATAATAATCTCATTATAATCCAGCAAAATCCAACCTGTTGCTCGTCCTTCAACATGATGTGGTTCAATACCGTGTTGTGTCAACTTGTCCTCAATTTCATCGGCAAGTGCTCTTACATGTGTTGAAGAATTTGCAGTCGCTATAAGAATATAATCAGATAGTATTGTCAAATCAGCAACCTCAAAAGCCGAAAGGTCACGGGCTTTTTTGTCGTTAAGGACGTTTGCCGCAGCCGTCAGAATATCAAATGATTTCAATAAATTTTCCTCTTTTCAAAAATTATAGGTTAATTTCATTATAAGCCGCCAAAGTATCGGGATGTACGGGCTTTTCTTTTTTTACTAAATCAATAATAGAATAGGATAAGGCATATTTGAGCGCAGCGTTTAAATCTTTATCGGCAAGAGAACGCATAACGTCTACATCATCATAATCTCTATCTGCAGATGTAAAATCGGCTATATAAAGAAGTTTATCAAGTAGTGTCATCTCAGCACGGGCGGTAGTGTGATAACGAACAGCGTCAATAATTTCCCTATCGTTAATATCAAGTAAATATTCCATATACAAAGCGCCTGACATTGCGTGCCAAAGTTTTTTTGCGTTTTTTTCAATATCAGAAAGAATTATACCAAACTGTGAAAAAATTTTCAAGTGTTCTTCCTCTGGAGCATTTTTCATAATATCATGCAAAAGCCCGGCGATATAACACTTTTCCTGATCGCCGCCGTACTTCTTTGCAAGACGCACAGCTTCATCGGCAACACAGAGAGAATGTTCATATCTGCTTTGTTTAAGTCTTTGTCTTAATAGGGATTTATATTCATCTACTGTTAACATTATATAACCCCTTTTCTTTAATATACTGCTGCACGGCAATCGGTAAATTATTACTATTGCCGCATCGTATTTCGGTCGAAGACACATCTGTAATATCTACATCAATAACGGTAACAAACCCACCGTCAGAACGTGTCTTTTCAACTGCAGCGTCAAATTCTCTGTTATCCACATTGGCACGTCTGAAAGCAATAAATTTAGCTGATTTAATTAAATCATTATAATGTTTCCAACTGTAAAGAGTTGTTATCATATCTCCGCCACAGACAATGTGAATTTCAGCGTGATACTGTTTTTTTAGTGCACAAACGGTATCGTAAGTATAACTAGGTCCGTTTCGATGAAATTCAATATCGCAAACCTCTACGTTTTCAAAACCAGAGAGTGCGCGTTTACACATAGCAATCCTATCCTCCCCACTCGCAAGAAGAGGTGCGTTTTTGTGAGGTGGAATGTTTGTAGGTATAACTAATATTTTTTCAAAAATATTAAGCGCAGTAATTGCTTTAATTATTTCAAGATGGCCGTTGTGAAATGGATTAAATGTGCCACCAAAAACAGCGATTTTATCCATTTTTCTTTACCAAAACTATTTTTTTGTTTTCTTTACTTTCTTTATAAAGCACAAAACGCGAACCAATTACCTGTACTACATCAGCGCCTACGGCCTCAGCAATTTCGTCTGCCGCTTCCCTTGCGGTTTGGGGTGAAGTTTCTAAAACACGAAGTTTTATTAATTCTCGTGCTTCAAGTGCATCCTCAACCTGTTTTTTTATTTGGTCACCAACGCCTGTCTTGCCAATTTGAAAAATTGTTTCAATAGAATTTGCAAGTCCGCGAAGTTGGGCGCGTTGTTTACTTGTTAGCATAGTATCCCTCTTTATATATTTTTTCAAGTTCTGATTTTAATTTTATAAGTGCCTCTGCCCTATGGCTTATAGAATCTTTTTCTGCGGCAGAAACCTCACCGAATCTGCCGAGTTCGGATATAAACAGCGGGTCATATCCAAACCCGTTGTTGCCACTTTCTTCAAAAGCAATATATCCTTCACAGGTGCCGCGTACAACAATTTTTCTGCCATCCGGAAATACACATGCAACCGCCGCAACATATCGTGCTGTACGCTTTTCATATGGTACTCCCTCAAGTTCTTTTAAGAGTTTTTTATTGTTAGCCGCATCATCGCCGTGTCTGCCGCAGTATCTTGCAGAAAAAACACCTGGTGCGCCAGAAAGCGCATCAACGCAAAGCCCACTATCGTCTGCCAAAGATACTAAGCCTGTTTCTTTACAGGCAAACAGAGCCTTTATGAGAGCGTTTTCTTCAAAAGTTACACCGTTTTCCTCAATATCGGGTAGCGGCTTATCTAAATCTTTCTCGGATATAAGTTCTATACCGAGTTGTGACAAAATTCGCTCAAACTCTACAATTTTATGTTGATTTTTTGTTGCAATAAAATATTTCATCCTATTCCTCGCTATCGAAAAGTGCCTCTGCAAATGAAATTCGGTCAAATGGTTGTAAATCATCAATTCCCTCGCCTACCCCAATATATTTCACGGGAATATCAAGTTCATGCTTTATTGCCAAAACCACTCCACCTTTGGCTGTTCCGTCAAGTTTTGTTAAAACTATGCCTGTGATATCGGTAACTTTTTTAAATTCACTTGCTTGATTAACAGCATTCTGTCCTGTAGTTGCATCTAAAACGAGCAAAGACTCGACAGATGAATCAGGCAGTTCTCTGCCGATTACCCTATATATCTTCGCAAGTTCATCCATAAGGTTTTTCTTGTTGTGAAGTCTACCAGCAGTATCGCATATTATAACATCGGCGCCATGCGCTTTGGCAGAAGAAATCGTATCATACACAACAGATGCAGGGTCAGTACCCTCAATACTTTTAACCATTGAAACGCCGCTGCGCTCTGCCCAAATTCCAAGTTGGTCAATAGCTGCCGCTCTAAAAGTATCTGCAGCACCCAAAACAACATTCTTGCCCTGTTTTTTAAGGTTACTTGCAAGTTTACCGATTGTTGTGGTTTTACCAACGCCGTTAACCCCGATTACAAGTATAACAGACGGTTTTGTGGAAAGGTTTAATTCACACTCACCTGTGAGCATGTCTGCAATTATTTCTTTGAGCAGTGTACGTATTTCATTAGGGTCTGTGATACGGTCTTCCTTTACGCGTTGACGTAAAATATCACAAATATAGGTAGAAGTAGCAACACCAATATCGCAGGTTATCAAAATTTCCTCAAGTTCTTCAAAAAGTTCTTCATCAATTTTTGTAAAACCTTTTAATACGTTATTGACGGCTGACGAAAGACTGTTGCGTGTTTTCTTAAGTCCTTCGCCTATTTTACTGAAAAATCCCATTTTTACTCCTTATTAAGCATAAGTTTTTTCTCAAGTTCGGAAACATTAAGTTCCAAAAGTTTAGTAATACCCTTTTCCTGCATTGTAACACCATAAAGCATATCGGCAGCTTCCATTGTGCCGCGGCGGTGTGTAATACAAATAAACTGTGTTCCGAAATCCGTTCTACTCATATAGTCTGCCACGCGGTCAACGTTAATATCATCAAGTGCAGTGTCAACCTCATCTAAGAAGCAGAAAGGCGGTGCGCTAACGCGCATAATCGAAAAGTAAATTGAAAGGGCTATAAGCGCTTTTTCGCCGCCTGACAGGCCGTCAAGGCTTGGAACGTTCTTACCAGGCAGTTTTGCAACAATCTCTATTCCGCTTTCAAGAATATTAGTGGGGTCAGAAAGCACAAGTTCTGCCGAGCCACCGCCAAATAACTCTGTAAATGTTTTACTGAAAGCAGCACTGATTTTTGCAAACCCTTCAGAGAATATCTCCTGCATTTGAGAAGTCAGTTGATTTATAAGCTTGTTAAGTTCTTCACGTGATTTTTCTATATCCTCAATCTGCGCAGACATAAAGTTATATCGTTCGCTAACCTCTTTATATTCTTCTATAGCGGAAACATTAACATTACCTAGCGAACGGATTTTACTCTTGATTTCAGCAAGATTACGTTTGGCATCAGCCAAATTGTCAATGACAATTCCCATATCCTCTGCTTCACTACGCGTTAATTGATATTCGTCATAAAGGCGTTTAACGACATCATCAAGTTCTCTGAGCATAGATTCTCTACGCTCGTTAAGACGGGCAAGTTCTCCGCCTAGTGTTTCACGTTTTTGCGAAGCCTCACGCTCTTTAACACGCATTTCGTGCGAACCTTTTTCCATCTCATTTCTTGTGTTAATGAGCTCTTGGGTTTTTGCCTCTGCGGCGGTTTTTTGGTTTTTAAGCTCACTTATATTACCCTCAATAGTGACAATTTGCTGTTCAATTTCAGCGTTTTTATTGATAAGTTCCGCTTTTTCCCCGCTAAGTAGATTGTTTTGTTCGGTGCGGTTATCAATAGACATTTCGAGTTGATTGCAAGAAGCGGTAAGATTTTCAATATCCTTTTCAATCTCCACGATACTAAGACGATATTCGGTAAGCATATTGGTAATTTGTTCGCGTTTTGATGAAATAGTATCTCTGCCGCCCGACATACTGTCAATTTCTGCCTGAACAGCAGCCTTGTCAGCATCAATTTTTTGTATATCAGCCAAGGCTTTCTCAACAATAGCGGTATATTCTTTAATCTTCTCATCCGAAGTTTCTTTCTCATTTACAGCGCCAATATAAGAAACTTCGGCGGCAGTTTTAAGTTCAGATATACGTTTAAGTTCGCCAAGTGTTCTGATTTTATCTTCGTTTGCTGTTGTAAGTTCTGCTTTTGCATTTATAATATCAGCTTCTACCGCAGACAAATCTTGAACTGCATTATTATAAAAAGCCTCTGCTTCGGTTGCTTTAATATTTAATTTTTCAACAGCAGTTTTTAATTTTTCTATCTCTCCGCTACGGCTTAAAAGTCCAGCCTGTTTAGAAAGCGAACCGCCCGTAAGAGAACCGCCGGGATTAACAACCTGGCCGTCTAAAGATACAATCTTTAATTTATAACCTGTCTTTTTTGCAATAGATGTTGCGCTGTCTATATCATCTGCAACAACAGTACCGCTAAGCAAATATTTGATAATTTCTTTATATTTATCATCGCAAGAAACAAGGTCAGACGCAATGCCAACAAAGCCAAACATATTCTCTGTACCCTCGGTTTCGAATTTTTTGGCTTTAATGGTGGCAACAGGTAAAAATGTTGCTCTTCCGTGGTTTCCCGATTTCAGCATTGAAATAGCGCGTTTTGCATCGGCATCAGACTCAACAACAATATTCTGCATTGCATTACCGAGAGCTACCTCAATAGCAACAGAATACTCGCTGTTAACCGAAATGATGCGCGAAACAGGTCCGTATATACCCTTTAACATTCCATTTTTAGATTCGGAGACAACTTTTTTAACAGAATAATTGAAGCCCTCCATATTCTTTTCAAGGTCTTCCAGCATCTGTATTTTACGTTTTTTGCTTTCAATATCAAGACGAATTTCGTCAAGTTTAGTTTTAGCCGACTCTACGCCTTCTTTGCGCGAAGTATAGCGCAATTCATAACCTTTGAGTGAGTTAGTACATGAGGATATGGTTTCTTCAATATTATCTAAAAGCGCATTCGTTTCATCTAATTCTAAAGATAATTTTGATACTTCATCGGTTTTTGCGGATATTACATTATCTAAATCTAAAAGTCTGTTAGAAATTTCATCAATTGAAGACTGTGCAGTTACCATATTAACGCGGTAATCAGAGCTTTGTGCCGACATTGCGTTAATTTTGAGTGATAATTCTTCAATACTTTTAGAAATACCTTCACTGTCACTTAAAAGCGAATTAAGTTCCTGGCTTGTTTCGGCAACCTTAAGTTCAAGTTCGGTAATTCTGTTTTTCTTTTCCAAGATATCTGCTTTTTTGTTTTCAATTTCTGTAATGGCTGCCGCATCATTAACGGCGATACCCTCAATTTCACGCTCAATACGCTCTACGGTTTCGTTGTTATGTACAATTGTATTTTGTAAAACAGCTATTTCACCGCCTAGCAGTGCAACTTGTTCTTCAAAACGGGCAGAACTTGTGCGTAATTCATCAATTGTTGCGGTGATATTTGCAGAATTTATGGAGTTTGATTCTATATCATTTTCATACTGCGAAAGAAGCGCATCAACTTCGCCGTACTGTGCCTCACATACCGCTATTTTGCTATCCTGATTACGAATTGCGTCTTTTGAATTGTTTAGTGTATGCATCCAAATACCGATTTCAAGCTCACGTTTTGTATCGGCATATTCTATAAACTTTTTGGCTTTTTTGCTCTGCTCCTCTAAAGGACCAACACGGCTTTCTAGTTCCGCAAAAATGTCTTTAAGACGAATCATATTATCGTCTGCAGCAGCAAGTTTACGCTCTGCATCAGCTTTTCTATAACGGTATTTTGAAATCCCTGCCGCTTCTTCAAAAATATCGCGGCGCTCTTGGGATTTTGAACTGATAATCGTGTCAATTTTTCCCTGACCTATCATCGAATAACCGTCACGTCCAAGGCCTGTATCCATAAACAGTTCATTAACATCGCGCAGTCTGACAGAAACATTATTTATCAAATATTCGCTTTCGTGGGAACGATAATATCTTCTTGTAACTGCAACGGTATCATTATCAAAATTAAGACTACGGTCGGAGTTATCAATGACTAGTGTAACCTCGCAATATCCGTGTGGACGGCGGTCGGCTGTACCGCCGAAAATGACATCCTCCATGGACTGACCACGAAGATTTTTTGTAGACTGTTCTCCTAAAACCCAACGAACAGCGTCTGATATATTACTCTTACCGCTTCCGTTAGGACCGACAACCGCCGTTATACCCTTGCCAAATTTAAGTATTGTTTTGTCTGCAAAAGACTTAAAACCCTGAATTTCAATTGAACGCAACAGCATGTTTTTAACACCCTTTTACTAAACATTCATTTATATTTAACGAATTATCTGCTTTAATTTTAATATCGTAACCGATATTTTTAAAATAATTTATATTTTCTTTCGATTGACCAACTGCTTTAGAAACCGAACGAGAGTTCACATAAACAACATATTCTCCTTTGTTTCCAAGTTTTGATTCAATCATTTTTTTGAATTTATATGAATCACAGAGTTCAGAAAAAGCAGGATGCCAAGGCCCTGCAACATATGCATCGTTATCAATTGTATGTAAACCAAGTCGGATTACAGGAATATTGGCATTCTCAAACATATCACTCAGTTTTACACAAAGTTTTACAGCTTCTTGTAACGAGGACGGTATATATTCGCCTTTTTTATATAGCGTCTCTAAATGAGTATCACGTAACGTTACGGTTGGATATATTCTAACACAGTCGGGTTTAAGTTTAATAATCCTCTCTGCTGTTAAAATGTCAAGTTTATCACTACTGCCGTATAGTCCTGTCATCATCTGTAAACCTAGTGAAAAGCCATAACTTTTGATAAGTTTTGACGCGTCCTCCACCTGTTGTGCAGTATGTCCGCGTCTATTTTTTATAAGCACATTGTCATCCATACTCTGTGCGCCAAGTTCTATGGTGGTTACACCATAGTTTTTAAGTATTTTTAGTATCTCGTCATTTATAGCATCGGGACGGGTTGAAATGCGAATTCCATAAACCGAGCCATCTTTTATATGCCGCGATGCCGCCGAAAGCAGAGAAATCATATATTCTCTATCTATTGCGGTAAAACTTCCACCAAAAAACGCAATTTCTGTAGTTTTTCCATTATAATTTTTACTGTTTTTTGCCGCATAAACAGCCGCATCAACTTCAGCCGCATCGGGTAAATTATATTTTCCTGCTATATGATGCTGATTACAAAAACTGCAACAATTAGGGCAACCAAGATGTGTTACAAAAAGTGATATATTGGAATGGGTAATGCTCATTCTTCAATACCCATCAACTGTAACGCTTGTTTTGCTGCAAGTTGTTCTGCCTGTTTTTTACTCTTTCCGACACCGCTTCCTATTACATTAGAGTTAAGATGTACTTCAACCTTAAAGGATTTGTCGTGGTCGGGTCCCGATTCACTTACTAAAATATAAGAAAGGTACTCTTCCCTGTTTCTTTGTATAACCTCTTGCAGAGTAGTTTTGTAATCCTTGAAAACCTCATCTTCAGTATGATTTAACTCCTCAATTACAAAACGCAACACGTGTTCTTTGGCTTTTTCAAAATCCGCATCAAGATAAATCGCTGCTAAGACAGCCTCAAATGCATCAGCAAGAATTGACGGTCGTTCTCTTCCGCCGTTCATATCCTCACCTTTACCAAGAAGCATATAGTCACCGATATTTAACTGTTTTGAATATTGACAAAGAGATTTTTCGCATACGAGTGACGCGCGTAGTTTAGAAAGTTCGCCCTCAGGCCTGTCCTTGAAGTTTTTGAAAATATATTCAGAAACAATAAGCGAAAGCACAGAATCGCCCAAGAATTCAAGTCTTTCGTTGCAACGAGAAGCATCACCCTTCTCATTTGCATAAGAAGAATGAGTTAGTGCAAGTTTAAGCAAGGATTTATCCTTAAAACTATAACCGATATTCTTTTCAAGTGATTCCATAGTAACACTTCCTACATATTTTCAAGTCCTGCGCTGATTTTTTCTATAACATTATTTTGTGTATATATTATTGCTTGATGTATAGCGTTTTTAATTGCTTTTCCGTCTGAACTTCCGTGCGCTTTAATTACAGGTTTTGCACAACCGAGAAGCGGTGCGCCGCCAACCTCTGAATAATCTGCCTTGCTTTTAACTGCAGTAAGGCCTTTTTTCATAGTTAGCGCAGAAAGTTTTGTGATTATATTTTTATATAGTACGCCTTTTAAAAGCTTAAAGAAGGACATTGTAACGCCCTCTATAAGTTTAAGTGCAATATTGCCTGTGAATCCGTCTGTAATAACAGCATCACATTCGCCTTTCATAATATCTCTTGATTCGATATTGCCAACAAAGTTAATCGGTGCACCCTTTAAGAGTTTGTATGCCGCAAGACGAAGTTCGTCACCCTTCGTATCTTCGGTACCGATATTAAGCAATGTTATCTGTGGATTATTTATTCCCTCGACCTGTTCGAGATATACAGATGCCATAAGACCGTACTGTGCAAGCATTTCGGGACGAGTATCGGCGTTAGCACCAATATCCATCATTAAAAATGGTTTTTTGAGCGCAGGAATCATACTTCCGAGTGCGACACGCTTAATACCTTTAATTCTTTTGATAATAAGTGTACCGCCCACAACAACGGCACCTGTGCTTCCTGCAGAAACAAATGCGTCTGCCTTGCCCTCTGCTACAAGCTTAAAAGCAACAGCCATAGAGCTGTTTTTGAGGGCACGTAAAATTGATGTAGGTTCATCGTGCATAGTAAGCACATCAGGTGCATCTACAATATCAAGTCCATCAAGCGAAATGTTATTTTTAGCGGCGCAATTTTTTATTGCTTCTTCCATTCCCACTAAAGAAATGTTTACGCCATATTCATCAGCGGCTAGTCTTGCACCTTTAATTATTTCAAGCGGTGCGTTATCTCCGCCAAAAGCATCAATTGCTATCCTCATACTAAAACCCCTTATGTAATGTTTTTGCTGAACCACTCAAGAGAACGCATAGATAGTGCCATATATCGTTCACGTTTATCGCGAATATGAATGTCAAGCGGCGGTAAAACCCCAAAATTCGCCCCCATTGGCTGAAAATTTTTAACGCTTCCATCACAGATATAAGAAAGTAAAGCGCCAATCATAGAAAATTTAGGTAATACAAGTGGCTCTTCACCGAAAAGATATCTCGCTGCATTAATACCCGCAATAATACCGCTTGCTGCAGATTCCATATAACCCTCAACCCCTGAAATTTGCCCTGCAAAGAAAACATTGCTATCGTTCTTTAAGGACAAATTTGCAGAAAGCAAACGCGGCGAATCAATAAATGTGTTTCTGTGCATAACACCGTAACGCAAAAATTCCGCATTTTCAAGTCCTGGTATAAGCGAAAAAACACGCTTTTGTTCACCAAATTTAAGGTTGGTTTGGAAACCTACAATGTTATACATAGTAGATTCAGCGTTTTCCCTGCGAAGTTGTACAACAGCCCAAGGTCTATGGTCGGTTCGGGGGTCCCTAAGACCAACAGGTTTCATAGGGCCGAAACGAATTGAATCCTCGCCACGTTTTGCAAGAATCTCTATTGGCATACAGCCCTCATAAACCGTTACTGGTCGGTCAAAATCCTTTATAGGAGCCGTTCCTGCTGTTACAAGTGCATTATAAAAACGCTCATATTCCTCTTTATTCATAGGACAGTTAATGTAATCGTCATCACCTTTGCCATATCGCGAGGCAAAAAAAGCGATATTCATATCAATACTGTCTGCCGAAACAATGGGTGCGGCAGCATCAAAAAAACTTAAATGCTCACTATTGCATTTATTTTTAATGCTTTGTGCAAGTGCGCCGTCAGTTAGCGGCCCGGTTGCAATAACTGCAACGCCACTTGGTATTTCATCAACAGATTCGTGTATTACTTCAATCAGTTCGTTTTCCATAACAGCTTTGGTTATATACTCTGAAAAAAGTTCTCTATCAACTGCAAGTGCGCCGCCAGCAGCCACCTTGCAAGTCTCTGCTGCCTGCATACAAACAGAATTGAATCTACGCATTTCTTCCTTCAGAAGACCTGCTGCAGAGTCTATCCTTGCCGCTTTAAGCGAGTTTGAGCAGACAAGTTCTGCAAAGTAATCGCTTTTATGCGCGGCAGAACGCTTGTTTGGTTTTTGTTCATATAGTTTAACGTGAATGCCGCGTGATGCGATTTGTAAAGCCGCTTCGCATCCCGCTAAACCTGCGCCGATAACTTTTATGCTATCCATATTACTTTTTCTTTCTTGACGGGCATTCTGCATTCATACAATATTTTCTGCCCTTAAATCCTTTAAGAATATATGCCCCACATTCTTTGCAAACTTCGCCTGTTGGCAGACCGGGTGCTGCAAAATCACAATTTGGATAATTAGAACAACCGTAAAAAGTTTTATTCGTATTACGTTTAACACGTTTAACAAGATTTGCTCCACATTTAGGACATGGCTGTTTTATATCATCTTCGGGCATTGGTTTGGTATTTTTACACTCTGGATATCCCGGACAAGCAAGGAATTTACCAAAACGGCTGCTCTTAACAACCATTTTTCTTCCGCATTTTTCGCATACTACATCACTTTCAACAGCGGGAACCTTTACCCTTACACCGTCCATAGAATTTTCGGCTTTTTTAAGACTATCTTCAAAATCGCCATAAAATCCTGCAAGAACCTCCTGCCAATCAAGATCTCCAGACTCAATTTTATCAAGACTGCTTTCCATTCCTGCAGTAAATTTGATATCAACAATCTTTTTGAAATGGTCCTTCATTATCTCGGTTACAATTGTGCCAAGACTTGTTGGTTTAAGAGATTTTTTATCACGCTCAATATATTCTCTTTGCAGAATATTAGAAATAATCGGTGCATAAGTTGATGGTCTGCCAATGCCGTTTTCATCAAGCGCTTTGATGAGTGTAGGTTCTGTATAGTGCATTGGCGGCTGTGTGAAATGCTGATTAGGTAAGAGTGATTTAAGTTTAAGCATATCGCCTTCGCTCATTTCGGGCAAAATACCGCCTTCATCAGACTCCACATCTCTACCCTCTTCATATAGCACGGTATAACCATCAAACTTAACACTATAACCGCTTGATTTGAAAAGATACTCTTTAGCGGCAATATCAACAGCAACTGTATCCTGAACACAAGCGGACATTAAACTTGCAATAAATCTTTCCCAAATAAGTTTATATAGTTTATACTGCTCTGCCGTAAGTGAGTTTTTAATATCATCAGGCGCCAAGGAAACGTTAGTAGGACGGATAGCCTCATGCGCATCCTGTGCGCTACTTTTCGTCTTGAAATAACGCGGTTTTTTAGGTAAATATTTTTCACCAAAGCGAGATGTTATATATTTACCTGCAGCAAAACGCGCCTCTTCGGAAATGCGCAAAGAATCGGTACGCATATAGGTTATAAGACCTGTAACGCCCATACCCGGGATTTCAACACCTTCATAAAGTTGTTGTGCAATCTTCATCGTGCGCTGACCGTTAAAATTGAGTTTGCGCGAGGCTTCCTGTTGCATTGTGGAAGTTGTAAATGGCGGTGCAGGTTGTTTGTTTCGAGTGCCTTTTTTAACCTTACGAACAACATACTCAGCGCCGTCAAGTTGTGTGACAATTTTTTGAGCGGTTTCGCCATCTTTAATTTCAATTTTATCACCGTCAATTATTCCGTATAGACGTGATTCAAATGTTTTTCTACCACTTAAAAGTTTGGCATCAATTGTCCAATACTCCTGTGCTACAAAATCATTTATTTCCTTTTCTCTGTCAACTATAAGTCGCAGTGCAACCGACTGTACTCGTCCTGCAGAGAGACCACTTTTAACTTTTTTCCATAGGAAAGGACTAATTTTATAACCTACAATTCTATCAAGCACCCTACGAGCCTGTTGTGCATCAACAAGGCTTTGGTTGATAGTGCGTGGATTCGCCATTCCAGTTTTAACGCCGCTCTCAGTAATTTCGTTGAAAGCAACGCGGTTGGCTTCGTCCATATTAAGAGCAAGAATTTGTGCCAAATGCCAAGAAATAGCCTCTCCCTCGCGGTCGGGGTCGGTTGCGAGATACACAATATCACTTTGAGCTGCAGCATTTTTAAGGGACTTTATTAGCTCCTTTTTATCCGCCATATTCATATATTGCGGTGCAAATCCTTTTTCTATATCAACGCCTAGTCGTGATTTTGGAAGGTCGCGTATATGACCCATAGAAGCCATAACATCATAATCCGGTCCTAAGATTTTCTTTATGCTTTTGACCTTGCTTGGTGACTCAACGATTACAAGTTTTGACATATTCTTTCTCCTTATCATATTTTAACATACCGTCCGCCGGGGACAGCCTTTATATACCCAAAAAGTTCAAGTTCCGCCAAAGCTGTCATAAGTTCTGACGCGTTATAATTATTAAAAACGGATAATTCATCAACACAAAAAGGTTCGTCAGGCGCCGATTCATATATAGTTTTTGCAACAAGTGATACGCCTGTAACACACCTATTATTTATGGTTTGAGAATTGTTTCCAACATTCTTTTCTAACTTAGTTTGTTCAATATTTTCAGTATGCGCAAATGCTTTTTCTATATCAATTTTATCACTGTACGTTAAAAGATATTCTTCGAAAATATCCATCGCGGTAAGCAAAGGTTTTGCGCCATCGCGCAGTAAAAGATTAGAGCCTTTATACTGCGGCATAGTAGGATTGCCAGGGATTACAAATACATCTCTGCCTTGCTCTGTTGCACAACGTGCGGTAATTAGGGCGCCGCTACGCTCATCCGCCTCAATTATAGCAGTGCCGAGCGTGATGCCTGACATAAGTCTGTTTCTTATTTGAAAAGCACCCATTTTAAGCGGATATGTTGGCGGGAACTCTGACATTATGCAGCCCTTTTCGATTATTTTCATACGCAATTTTTCGTTTTCTTTTAAATAATCGTAACATATTCCACAAGGTAGTATTGCTACAGTTTTTGCAGTTTCTTTTAATGCGCCGTTATGTGCAGCAGAATCAACGCCCTTTGCACCGCCGCTTACAACCGTAAAGCCACCGCGTGACAGACGTGCCGAAAGTGAATATGCAGCTTTAATGCCAAACTCTGAACAGTCACGTGGTCCAACAATACATATTGTCGGCAAAGTATTAAAATCGGGCAATATACCTTTATAATAAAGCACAAAAGGAAAATCAACAATATTTCGAAGTCCGTTTGGAAAGCGTTTATCTGCAAAGGTTAAAATATTTATGTTATTTTCTTTGCATTCGGAAATAATATCATTTGCCTCTTTAAGAGATTTATTACACAAACGCACAAGTTCATTCTTTGTAAAAAGCCTTGAATTTACAAGCGTCTCTTTATCAGCTTTGTAAATTGAAATTGCATCCGTGAACGCATCAAGTATTGCCGTTGCGCGTGGGTTACCGTAACGCAGACAGCACTGAAGCCATACCCAATATTCCATAACTACCTCTGCATTTCCCACATAACTATAGATGCGGCAACAGCGGCATTAAGCGATTCTGCTTTGCCCGTCATTTTTATAGTTATTGGTGCGGAAATATCAATTATTTCCTTAGTTAAACCGTTTGCTTCATTTCCTATTATGGAAACACTGCCGTCTTGAAAGCAGACATCAGAAACCGATGTGGCATCAGATGTAACAACACAGGAATATAACTTTAACCCTGATGAGAGCAAATCTTCAGAAAAGTTTTCCGTTCTAATAATAGGCAAACGGAGCAGTGCCCCCATTGAAGCACGTAACGATTTAGGTGAATATGGGTCACAACAGTCAGGCGAAAGTATTAAACCGCTTATAGACAGCGCTTCTGCTGTGCGAGAAATTGCGCCAAGATTTGACGGGTCAGAAAGATTTTCAAGCGCTACATATCTGCCCTTTGGTTTGATTTTTTCTATGCGACTCAGGTTTTTACAAATACAAATTATGCCTTGCGGTGTTTTAGTGTCGGAAATTTTTGAAAATGCGGCAGAAGATAACATAAAACTCTTATCAGCATTTCTTGCAAGAAATTCTAAAGTATCTTCGTGCTTTTCGACAGCTTCCTTTGTAAATAAAAGGTATTCAAATTTAAATCCGTTTTCAGCGGCATCTCTACAAAGACGCAATCCCTCAATCACGAAAAGGCCGTACTCCCTACGGGAGCGGCCAGAGTTTTGCAATTTAACTGCAAGTTTGATTACGGAGTTGTCTTTGCTTGTGATTTCTTTAAATGATATCAACCGACACACACCTTTTATAATGATAGTGGTTTGTCGAAATACTAAAAAACGCCCGAGTGTGTGCCTCGGGCGCAAAAAACTACTTGCTTAAAGCCTTTTTGGCAGTTTCTGCAAGAGTAGCAAAACCGGCAGCATCATTAACAGCCAGGTCAGCAAGCATCTTGCGGTTCAACTGTACTCCGGACTTTTTAAGACCGTTCATAAATGTAGAATAGTTCATACCGTTAATCTTTGCAGCAGCAGAAATTCTGGTAATCCAAAGACGGCGGAAATCACGCTTTTTGAGTCTGCGTCCGATATAGGCATAGTTGCCCGATTTCATTACAGCCTCTTTAGCGGTTTTAAAGAGCTTAGATTTAGCTCCAAAATAGCCCTTAGCGAGCTTTAAAGTCTTTTTTCTTCTTTTGCGTGTGGCTAACGCACCTTTTACTCGTGCCATTTACAGCAACCTCCATTATTCTGTGTAATACCCTATTTTATTTATAAGGAATCATTTTCTTGACTGCTGCTACATTTGTTGTGTGCGCAACCACAGTCTTACGCAGATTTCTCTTGCGCT
>JAZRZS010000067.1:0-2273 GCA_045601505.1 Acutalibacteraceae bacterium | reverse complement strand
ACCGCCGCCGTGCTCTGCGTGGAGCATAAGCATAATATCAAGCAGTTTCGCTTCCTCATCGGTGTAACTCTTGTCAGGGCGTACCATACGCAAAAAGTTTTCCGAAAGCGAAAGTTCGGGCTTGGGGTTGTGCAAATAAAGTGATTTATTCATATAACGATGGCGCATAACAGCATATGCGTTAGCAACAATAAGCGGAAAACGCGCAACCAAATCAACCGATTGACGCATCATATTTTCGGGTGAAGTGTCATCAGCGTCATCATCATAAGCATAAAGCGCAGAAACACCGCGTGATAACTGGTTCATAATATTTTTAGAGGGTGCGCGTAAAAGCACATCATCATTAAACCCAAACGGCATAGAACGGGCAGAGGCGAGCACATCTTTAAAATTTTCAAAATCCTGTTTATTCGGAAGTTCGCCGAAAAGCAGAAGATAGGCAACCTCTTCATAACCGAAGGTGTTAGCTTCTCTGTGCGCTTTAATAATATCAAGAACATTTATGCCTCTGTAATAAAGTCGTCCTTCAACAGGTGCACGTTCACCGTCATCAACTATGTAACCTTGAACACTGCCAATTGCGGTAGTGCCAATAATAACACCTGTACCGTCCGAATTACGAAGACCTTTTTTGGTGTCAGCGCCCTGTTTAACAGTGTATGTTGATGTTATGTCACCGTTAAAGGAAGAAAGTATTTGACTTTTGCTTTGATTGTTGTCAAACGGGTTCATAAATACACCTCTTACTAAAAATTATTGTTATTATACACTTTTGTGGCAAAAAACGCAAGTGTGGCTATGAAATTTTAATAAATCCGTCAAAATTTTATAAAAAAACTTTATATTTTAAAGTAAATATGTTATAATTGCGATATATTTTTTGAAAAAGAGTGATATTATGATTAAATTACATACAAACGGTGTACTGTGGAAAGACGGAAAACCCGTAGAGGCTTTAGATGCTGCGGACAAAAGAGTTCGCCGCAATAAAACTATGGCGTATAAAATTATGAATGCGCATAATTCATCAACTGATGAAAATTTAATGCGTATCAAGTTTGATAGTCTTATTTCACACGATATAACCTATGTTGGAATAATTCAGACAGCGCGTGGCAGCGGACTTAAGGAGTTTCCTGTACCCTATGTACTTACCAACTGTCATAATAGCCTTTGCGCTGTTGGCGGAACTATAAACGAGGATGACCATGTCTTCGGTCTTTCTGCCGCAAAGAAATACGGCGGTATATATGTTCCCGCTAATCAGGCGGTAATTCACCAGTATGCCCGTGAAATGATGGCAGGTTGCGGAAGAATGATTTTAGGCTCTGACAGTCACACACGCTATGGCGCTATAGGTACAATGGGCGTGGGCGAGGGCGGCCCCGAAATCGTTAAACAGTTGCTTTCAAATACATATGATGTTCCGTCACCCGAGGTTGTGCTTGTGTATTTAACAGGCGAACTTCGCCGCGGTGTTGGCCCGCATGACGTTGCGATTGCGCTTTGCGGCGCAACATATAAAAACGGATTTGTTAAAAACAAGGTGCTTGAGTTTGCAGGTCCGGGTGTTTCTAAACTTTCAATGGATTACCGTATCGGTATAGATGTTATGACTACCGAAACCACCTGTCTTTCTTCCGTTTGGGAAACCGATGAAAAGGTAGAGGATTATCTTTCTGCCCACGGCAGACAGGCAGATTACAAGAAAATCTGTGCTGATGACGGTGCATATTACGACAGTATGATTGAAATTGACCTGTCAAAAGTTGAATGTATGGCGGCTTTACCTTTCCATCCGTCAGAGGCTTATACTATAAAAGAACTCAGCGAAAACGCAGAAGATATTCTGCGCGACTGTGAAAAACGCGCTGCAGAGCAGTTTGGCGGTAAGGTAACACTTAACCTTGTGGATAAACTTCAAAACGGAAAGATTTATATAGACCAGGGAATAATAGCGGGTTGTGCAGGCGGTATGTACGATAATATCGCAGAAGCCGCCGCAATTTTAGATGGCAAGTCGGTCGGCAACGGATATTTCTCGCTTTCTGTATATCCGCCCAGTGTTCCCGTTAACCTTGAACTTATAAAGGACGGCGTACAGCAAAGCCTTATGGAAAGCGGTACGCTGTTTAAACCCTGTTTCTGCGGTCCTTGTTTTGGTGCGGGTGACGTTCCGTCAAATAACGGACTTTCCGCACGTCATACCACACGTAACTTCCCCAACCGCGAAGGTTCCCGTCCGGGTGACGGCCAACTTTCTGCCGTTA
>JAZRZS010000066.1:0-5572 GCA_045601505.1 Acutalibacteraceae bacterium | reverse complement strand
GAAGAATCACGCACGACAGAGGGTAACGGACTTGGTCTTTCTATTGCAAAAAGCCTCACCGAACTGCAAAACGGCAAGATGGATATTACTATTGACGGCGATTTGTTTAAGGTTTCGCTTCGTTTTCCTGTTTTGTGATTTCCGCTTTTATTCAGATTAGCTTTATCATTTTATAAGTGTTGGTATGAATAAGAATAAAAAATCCACTCGTAATGAGTGGATTTTTTATTTGATTAAACTATTTTTAATGCGATTAATACTTGTAGTGTTACAAACGCCACATAGATGCCGAGAAGCGCTATGCCTTGTGAGCGGCGAAGTTTGCCCTTAAAGAGTGCAGGCAATGTCATTAGCGCCATTACACCTACCATAAGCGGTATCTCAAGAATTTGAGAGGTATTATAACCTAAAAGTTTGCTACCTTCCGGAACAACGAATGGAGATAATGTTACTGCAGCGCCTGACACCAACACCAAATTGAAGATATTAGCGCCGATGATATTACCAAGCGACAATGCGCCGTGGCCCTTGAGTAGTGCGGTTACTGCAGTTACAAGTTCGGGAAGTGATGTGCAGAGCGCAACAACCGTTACACCTACAACTTCTGTGGGAATTCCCGCCATAGTTGCCAATGAAACGGAGGAACCCTCTAACATATCGGCACCGATAGCAATTAAACCTGCGCTTATAACAAGCATAATTATATCTTTTACAAACTTACCGTTAGATGACTGATCTTCCTCTTCGTCTTCCTGTTTTTCTACAGGATTTTTGAAACCACTATAAATGGTTGATGCCATATAAACACCGAAGACGATAAGCATTATTATTCCGAGCCATCTATCAAAACGTCCGAACAGATATGCCGCAACCATATAAATAACGGCCGATATAAAAAAGAAGATTACGGGTGTTATAATGGTCTTTTTATTAACAGGCGCAGGACGGATTGCAATTGTCAGTGCCGCAATTAGTGAAGTATTGCAGATAATTGAACCAATTGCATTTCCGTACGCGATTGCACCGTTATTATTAACAGCCGCCGTGACGGACACCATTACTTCGGGCAATGTTGTACCAATTGATACAACGGTGGCACCAATAATAATCTCGGGCACACGGAAGCGCTTGGCAATACCCACAGCGCTATCTACAAACCAGTCGCCGCCCTTTATTAACAAAACAACACCGACAACAAACAAAAGAAGTGAACCGCAAATTCCGTCTGTCAAGCCGTTATACCAGTTAAAAAATTGTTCAAACATAATTAAACCTCTTAATTAACTTATCTCTGAACGCGACCGCTTCCATCGCCGCCTGCTAATTTTTCAACCTCTGCTACACTAACTCTGTTATAGTCACCCTCAACAGAATGCTTAAGTGCCGATGCAGCAACAGCAAACTCAATTGTGTCTTTACTGTTTTTGCCCGAAAGTATAGAGTAAATAAGTCCGCCACCGAATGAGTCACCGCCGCCAACGCGGTCTACAATGTGCAGATGATAGGATTTTGAGAAATAATAATCCTCGCCATCATAGAGCATACCTGCCCAATCGTTATCACTTGCGGAAATTGAAGAACGAAGAGTAATAGCAACCTTTTCAAACGAGAATTTGTCGGCGAGTTGTTTAGCAACGCTCTTATATCCCTCGTGGTTGAGTTTACCACCGTAAATATCGGTGTTTTCTGCCTCAATACCGAAGACATCTTTTGCGTCTTCTTCGTTAGATATGCAGACATCAACATACTGACAAAGGTCTGTCATTGCGGCACGTGCCTCGTCCCTTGTCCAGAGTTTGCCTCTATAGTTAAGGTCGCAGGAAATTTTAACGCCTTTTTTCTTTGCGGCAATACAAGCGTCTTTACAAATTTCTACAACATTCGGTCCCAAGGCGGGAGTGATGCCTGTGAAGTGGAACCAATCGGCACCTTCGAAGATTTTATCCCAATCAAAGTCTTCTCTCGAAGCCTGTTGAATTGCAGAATATTTACGGTCATATATACAAACCGAGCCACGCTGTGAAGCACCTTTCCCAAGGAAATAGATGCCAACGCGCTCACCACCGCGGGTGATATTACTTGTATCAACGCCAAAAGCGCGAAGTGAATCAACAGCCGCCTGACCGATTGCATGTTTAGGTAATTTAGTTACATAAGCACTATCTAATCCGTAATTTGCAAGGCTTACAGCAACGTTAGCCTCGCCGCCGCCAAAGGTGGCTTGCATTTGGTCGTTTTGAAAAAATCTGTAATAACCGTTAGGGGCGGGTCTTAACATAATCTCGCCAAATGTTACAACTTTACTCATAATTTAACCCTCCATTTTTTCAAGTGCTTCTTTAACAAAGAAACTGCCGCCGATTGCCTCTATTTTATCAAAGGCAAGGAATTCGTCTATGTTACTACGGTCAACGCCGCCTGTGGGTATGAATTTAACCTGCGGGAAGGGTGCTGAAAGCGCCTTGAGCGCCTTAAGTCCTCCGTAGATGTTTGCCGGGAAGAACTTAACGGTGGTAATACCGAGTTCAAGCGCCGCCATAATTTCTGTTGGTGTTACGCAGCCCGGATAATAAGGTATATTTTTCTTAATACAGATTTTTGCAACAGCGGGTGAAAGACCAGGTGACACAATAAACTGTGCACCTGCCTTAAGTGCCGCTTTGCACTGTGCGGCGTTGATTACGGTTCCTGCACCAACGCTCATATCCGGATATTTTTCACAGGCAATTTTAATAGCCTCTGCCGCACAGGCTGTGCGGAATGTGATTTCTGCGCAGTTGATACCTGCATTTTTGAGTGCGGGGAGAATTTTATCTACCTCGCTCAATTCTTTGATTACTACAACCGGTACAAATTTTTCCATAATTAAACCCCCGAATAAGCGGAGAATCCGCCGTCTATTGGTAATACAACGCCTGTGATGAAACCTGCGGCATCGTTGTTGAGCAAGAAGAGCAGTCCGCCCTCAAGTTCAGCCGATTCGCCGAAACGTCCCATTGGTGTTGCATTTAAAATTTTGTGTGTTCTTGCAGTCGGTGTGCCGTCATCGTTAAAGAGAAGTTTTGCATTCTGCTTGGTTGAGAAGAAACCTGGGGCTATAGCATTAACCCTGATGCCAACGCGGCTGAAGTGAACAGCAAGCCATTGTGTAAAGTTGGAAATCGCTGCCTTTGCGCCCGAATATGCCGGAATTTTGGTGAGAGGCGTATAAGCATTCATAGAAGAAATATTAAGGATATTGCAACCCTCTCTTCCCACCATTTGTTTTGCAAAAGCCTGTGTGGGAATAAGTGTGCCGAGGAAGTTAAGATTGAAGACAAATCCGACACCCTGTGAATCTAAATCAAAGAAACTTTTGGTATCGGCATCAATATCGCCCATTTCAAAATATTCCTTATCCGTTGTGGCTTTGGGGTTATTACCACCCGCGCCGTTTATAAGTATATCACAGGCGCCAAGGTCTGCCAAAACTTTTCCTGCAACATCTTCACAAATGGCTTTATCAAGTACATTACAAGCGTATGCTTTTGCAACGCCTCCCTCTGCCACTATTTCGTCTGCAAATGCTTTTGCCGCTTCTTCATTAAGGTCAAGAAGGGCTACCTTTGCACCCGCACGGGCAAGTACCTTTGCAAAGTGACTGCAAAGTACGCCACCTGCACCTGTTACAACTGCTACCTTACCTGAAAGGTCTGTGTTAAGAACATTTTTAACCATTTTGTTTCTCCTTTTCCAAGGCCTCAAAAAGACCGTTAATATATGTTGCACCAAGCGCTCTGTCAAAGAGTCCGTAACCTGCTTTTCCTGTTTCGCCCCAAATCATTCTGCCATGGTCGGGACGAACATAACCGCTATAGTTATTATCAACAAGCGCTTTTACAATTTCGTAAATATCCAAACTGCCGCAACTTGAAAGGTGTGCTCTTTCTTCAAACGAGCCGTCCTCCATTATATACACATTTCTGATGTGCATAAAGGCAATGCGGTCCATTTCTGCATATTTTCTTACCATTTTAACAATATCATTGGATGCGGCACAGCCGAGGCTTCCTGTGCAGAGGCAGAGGCTGTTTGCGGGGCTATCCACAATCGACAAGAAACGGTCAAGATTTGCTTCGTTTGTGATGATTCTTGGCAGACGGAAAATCGGATATGGCGGGTCATCGGGATGAATTGCCATTCTAACGCCGCATTCCTCTGCTACAGGGATTACCTTCTTTAAGAACTTTTCAAGGTTGCGCCAAAGTCCCTCTTCCCCTATTTCACCATAGGCAGAAATAAGTTCTCTAACCTCATCCTGTGTATAACTTGCATCCCAACCCGGAAGATGAATATCATCTTTAAGTGGATCAAGCCCCTTCATCTGTTCCCAATACATTACAAGACTTGTGGAGCCGTCCTTTGCCTCTTTATCAAGTTGGGTTCTTGTCCAGTCAAATACCGGCATAAAGTTATATGTTACGCATTTAACGCCGTGTTTTGCACATCTTCTTACATTTTCACAGTAGACATCCAGCAGTTTATCTACATCGCCTCTGCCCAGTTTTATATCCTCATGCACAGGGATAGATTCTACAACATCAAAAACAAGTCCGTTTTCTTCACACTGTGTTTTTATGCGCTCTAAACTCTCGTTAGGCCAAACTTCACCCGGTTTTACATCGTAAACCGCCGAAACTATCGAACGCATACCAGGTATTTGCGATATGTATTTAAGTGAAATTGGGTCGCCATCGCCGTAGTGACGAAAAGATAATTTCATATTCATTTATTTTTCCTCCAAACCAAAATATCTCTCAGCATTATAGTAACAAATGCCCTGTGTAATCGATTCAAGTGCTTTTTCGTCTGCAGGGTATTCGCCGTTTTCTACAAGGTCACCTATAAGTTCGCACAAAATTCTTCTGAAATATTCGTGACGGGTATAGGAAAGGAAACTACGCGAATCGGTAAGCATTCCCACAAAGTTGCCAAGAAGTGAAAGATTTGCAAGAGATGTTAATTGTTCTTGCATACCCGTTTTGTTATCGTTAAACCACCAGGCGCTGCCGTGTTGGATTTTACCCGCTATTTCAGTGCCTTGGAAAGCGCCCAAAACAGTATCGATAAAGGAATTATCGTTACCGTCAAGACTGTAAATTATTGTCTTGGGGAGTGCGTTTTCGGTTTCCAAACTGTCAAGCAACTGTGTAAGGTTTATTCCGCTTTCTTTCGGACCCATACAGTCAAATCCCGCATCGGGACCGAGTTTTCTAAACATCTGTGTATTGGTATTGCGTAGACAGTTGTAATGTAATTGCAGTACCCAGCCTTTTTTAGCGTACTCTGCACCGCAGAAACGAAGGAGGTTTGTTTTGAAAGCGTTAACCTCGTCTACGGTGAGTGACTTTCCCTTTAAGGCTTTTTTCATTATCTTGTCGCAGACTTTCTCGCTCATTTCTACATACGCAATATAGTCAAGTCCATGGTCACTTGCGCGACAACCGTGCAAATCAAAATAATCTATGCGCTTTTTAAGTGCGTTTTTCAAATCGGTAATATTTTTAATTTCTATGTTTGCAACCGATGAAAG